>JBGTLI010000001.1:0-35447 GCA_041744195.1 Wenzhouxiangella sp.
AAGTCCAATGGCGCCGGCAATGTTGGGCGTTCCGGCCTCGAACTTGTGCGGCACCTGGTTGAAAGTGGTGCCTTCGAAGCTGACCTTCAGAATCATTTCCCCACCGCCCTGCCAAGGCGGCATGGCTTCGAGCAGCGCTTCACGGCCCCACAGGGCGCCGATGCCGGTCGGGCCGTACATCTTGTGGGCTGAAAAGGCGTAGAAGTCGCATCCGAGGGCCTGAACGTCGACCACACCATGCGGCGTGGCCTGGGCGCCGTCAACCAGCACGGGTACGCCGCGCTTTTTGGCCAGGGCGCAAATCTCGGCGACCGGGTTGACCGTGCCGAGTGCGTTGGAGACATGCACGATGCCAATCAGTTTTGTCCGTTCGCTGATCAGGCTTTCGAATTCGTCGAGCAGCAGTTCACCGCGCTGGTTGATCGGGGCCACCTTGAGTACCGCTCCGGTCTGCTCGCACAGCAACTGCCACGGCACGATATTGGAGTGATGCTCCATGTGGCTGATCAGGATTTCGTCGCCCGGTTTCACACGCGGTCGAAGATAGCTGTTGGCGACCAGGTTGATCGCCTCGGTTGTACCGCGGGTAAAGATGATCTCGCGTTCGGATGGTGCGTTCAGAAAGCGCGCGACATCGAGCCGTGATTGCTCGAAGGCTTCGGATGCTTCGACCGATAACTGGTGGACGCCACGATGGACATTAGCGTTGTAGCGCCGGTAGAAATCGTTCATTGATTCGATCACGCACAACGGCCGCTGCGCGGTGGCGGCGTTGTCGAGATAGATCAGCGGCTTGTCATGCACCTGGCGTTCCAGCACGGGAAACTCACCGCGCAGGCGATAAACGTCCAACTGCTGCCTGATGCCTGATTGCACAAATTCCATCGGCTGTTTCTGGGTCATTGCAGATCCGATTCCGTTGTCATGAATTTCTGACGCAATTGGGTCATAAGCCAATTGCGCACCGGCGCAGGTTCGGCGTTTTCAAGTGGGGCGGCGGCAAAACCCTGCTTCAACAATGCGCTCGCCTCGGCCGCCGGAATGCCGCGTGAGCGCAGGTAGAACAGCGCGGCATCGTCGAGCTGGCCGATGGTGGCGCCGTGGCTGGCGGTGACTTCCTCAGCATAGATCTCCAGCTCGGGTTTGGTATTGATTCGGGCCGAATCGCTCAGCAGCAGGTTGGCCGTATTGAGGTCCGAGTGGCTGTCATCGGCGCCGCGATGAATATGAATGCGACCGTTGAAAACGCCAACACCCGTGCCGTCGGCCAAGATACGAAACGACTCGCGGCTGTTGGTATGACCGTGCTGGTGTTCGATGGCGGTATGAAAGTCGACGTGCTGCTTGCTGTCAACAAACGCCACGCCGTCGATCTCACCGCGGGCGCCACTTTCGGTCAACTTGACGACAAGATCGTGTCGCGTCAGCCGGCCACCCAGGTCCAGGGCATGAAAGCGGTAGTCGGCATCGGCGGCGACGGTCACCGAGGTACGCTGAATCCATGCCGATTGCTGATTGTTCCGGTAAAGCAAGTGCTTGAACTGCGAGCGACGACCGAGCTCGAAATCCTGAACGATATTGACCAGGCCTTCGCCCTGGTCGTCCTGCACTTCCACCAAGGTTGCAGATGCACCTTCGGCCAGTTCGACGACCAGGCGCGGATGAACGGCGGCGGCAAAATCGGTCGATGTTGTCGTCGCCAGCACCAGCGGCTTCTCCTGGCTGGTTTCGATCACCAGGCGCCATGCCTGCTGGAAGCGGGCCAGATTGAGCCAGGCCAATGCGCCGGCACGGTCGCCGTAGTCAACGTCGGCCAGGGCGGCCGCATCGAGCGGTTCGAGGCGAACCCCGGCGGGCAGCTGCAGGGTTTCGGCTCTGAGCTGGCCCTGGTCAAAATGGATCAGTTGACCCTCGAACGGCAGTTGCGGCGCTGGCGACCGGGCCGGCGCGTGGGTTTGAAATTCGCGCTTGTCGAGCAGACGCAGTGAAGTGTATTTCCAGGCTTCAGTCTTGAGATCGGGAAATCCGTGTTGCATCAGATGCTGACGGGCGCGCCGTCGAACGGCGTCGTAACTGTCTTCAACATGTTCGACAGCAGCCAGCTTTTCCAACGCCGCGCTCATGCCGGCGCCTTTTCCAGAAAGCCGTAACCCTTGGCTTCAAGTCGCTCGGACAATTCCGGGCCGCCGCTTTCGACAATCTGGCCATCGGACAGGACATGAACCTGGTCCGGTGACAGATAATCAAGCAAGCGCTGGTAGTGGGTGATCACCACGAATGATCGCTTTCCGTCGCGCAGTCGGTTGATGCCTTCGGCAACGATCTTCAGCGCGTCGATATCGAGGCCGGAATCGGTCTCGTCCAGCACCGCCAGCTTCGGCTGCAATACCGCCAGTTGGACCACTTCGTTGCGCTTCTTCTCACCACCGGAAAAACCTTCGTTGACCGCACGCTTGAGCAGGGCCTCATCCATCTTCAGATCCTTGAGCGACTGCCGGACGGTTTTCAGAAAAGTCATCGAGTCCATCTCTTCCTCGCCGCGTGCCTTGCGCTGGGCATTGAGCGCGGCGCGAAGGAAATAGGCGTTGTTGACGCCGGGTATCTCGACTGGATACTGAAAAGCCAGGAACAAGCCGGCGGCGGCACGCTCTTCAGGCTCAAGGTCAAGCAGATTCTGACCGTCAAATTCAATCGACCCCTCGGTGACGTCATAACCATCCCGCCCGGCCATGGCATAACCCAGCGTCGACTTACCGGAACCATTCGGTCCCATGATGGCGTGCAATTGACCCGAACCGACTTCGAGGTTCAGGCCTTTGATGATTTCTTCGCCACCGACGGTGACGTGGAGGTTTTTGATGGTTAGCATAGTTTAAAGGCGGCTAAAGGGTTAAAGGTTAAAGGGTTAAGGGGCTCAAGGCTCAAGGCTCAAGGATCAGGGTCTGATTTGATTTTCCGGAAACCGGAAACCGTAAACCGTTCTTTTTCACCCCACCGCACCTTCCAGTGAGATCTCCAGCAGCGCCTTGGCTTCCACCGCGAATTCCATCGGCAACTCCTTGAACACTTCCTTGCAGAAGCCGTCGACGATCATGGCCACGGCGTCTTCCTCGCCAAGGCCGCGGGCGCGGCAGTAGAACAACTGGTCTTCGCCGATGCGCGAGGTGGTGGCTTCGTGTTCCACCGTGGCCGTGGGGTTGGCTGATTCGATATAGGGAAATGTATGGGCGCCGCATTGCTTGCCGATCAGCAGGCTGTCGCACTGGGTGTAGTTGCGCGCACCGTCGGCGCGCCGTGCGATGCGCACCAGGCCGCGGTAGCTGTTGTTGCTCTTGCCGGCCGAAATGCCCTTGGAAATGATCTTGCTGGTGGTGTTCTTACCCAGGTGGATCATCTTGGTCCCGGTATCGGCCTGCTGGTGGTTGTGGGTCAGGGCGACTGAATAGAATTCGCCGGCGGAACGATCGCCGCGCAGAATGCATGACGGGTATTTCCAGGTAATTGCCGAGCCGGTCTCGACCTGGGTCCACGAAATGCGCGCATCGTCTTCGCGGCAATCACCACGCTTGGTGACGAAGTTGTAGATGCCACCCTTGCCATGCTCGTCGCCCGGATACCAGTTCTGGACGGTGGAGTACTTGATCTTCGCCTTCTTGCGCGCGATCAACTCTACGACCGCCGCGTGTAACTGGTTCTCGTCGCGCATGGGCGCGGTGCAGCCTTCCAGGTAGCTGACTTCGGCGCCGGGCTCGGCGATGATCAGGGTGCGCTCGAACTGGCCGGTGTCACGCGCGTTGATCCGGAAATAGGTCGACAGCTCCATCGGGCAGCGGGTGTCTTTCGGAATGTAGACAAACGAGCCATCCGAAAACACCGCCGAATTCAGGGCGGCGAAATAGTTGTCCTTGTAGGGAACAACCGAACCCAGGTACTCCTGGACCAGTTCGGGATGCTCGGCCACGGCCTCGGAGAACGAGCAGAAAATCACGCCCGCCTCTTTCAGCTCTTTCTGAAAAGTGGTGCCGACCGACACCGAATCGAATACCGCATCCACGGCCACGCCGGCCAGCCGGGCCCGTTCGTGCAGCGGCACGCCGAGTTTGTCGAAGGTCTCAAGCAGTTTCGGGTCGACCTCGTCCAGGCTCTTGGGTCGGTTTTTCTGCTTCGGCGCCGAGTAATAGTGAATTTTCTGCAGATCAATCTTCGGCACGTTCAGATGTGCCCAGTTCGGCTCGCGCATGGTCAGCCAGTGGTGGTAAGCCTGCAGGCGCCATTCCAGCAACCAGGCCGGCTCGTTCTTTTTCGCCGAGATCATGGCGATGGTTTCATCGTTGAGCCCGGCGCGCATGCGGTCGGATTCGATATCGGTGTAAAACCCGGCCTTGTAGCGCTGCTGGATCAGCTGTTCGACTTGCTGGGTGGTCTGGCTCATGACATTTCTCTTTCACATTCGTCTGGTTCAGCGGCGCGGATGGCGATGCGGGCTGGCGTCGGCCGGATCAGGTCGGCCAGGGTCAGCCTGTCGAGCGCATCCTCGACCGCCAGCCCGATGCGCCGCCAGTTGCCGCGCAGACTGCATTGGGATTCATGCGAACACAGGCCGGACTCAAGGCCGCATTCGGTGAGCGCAATTGGGCCTTCCATGGCCCGCACGATGGCGGCGACCGAAATGGTTTCCGGCAGTTGCATCAACTGATAGCCGCCATTGACGCCGCGGACCGAGCTGATCAACCCCGAGCGCGCCAGTGTCTTCAACACCTTGGCCACCGTGGGAAGCTCAAGGCGTGTATCCTCGGCAAGCTGACTGGCCGGCACACAGGCCTGCGGCCGCTCGGCCAGCGAGGCCATAAGTACGGAGGCATAGTCGGTCAGTTTGCTGATTCTGAGCATGGGCTTGCGGGGTTCCGGTTCACCAGAAATTATGTGGTCTTAGCACACCTAATACAAGACCAAATTAGTGCCAATTCGGTTCAACCTGCAAGTTTGGGCCGGCCAGGCCTTGCCCAGAAGCCGCGAAACACTGATCATTCAGAACTGCAGCCGCCAACCAGAAAACATCACCGACCTATTTCATGATTGATTCAAGATGACCGACTCAAGACGACACGACGCCGAACGCTGGGCGGCTGCCCACCTGAACTGGACGGACTGGCAATCGACCGCCATATCCTCCGATGCCAGCTTTCGGCGCTACTTCCGTCTGCAGCATCATGGCCAGACCGCCGTGGTGATGGACGCGCCACCCGAACGCGAACCGGTCACCGCGTTTCTGAATGTGGCGGCCAGGCTGAAAGGCCTGGTTCACGTGCCCGATGTCCTGGCCGCAGACGCCGACGGCGGGTTCGTTTTGCTCGAAGACCTGGGCCAGACACCCTTCCATCACGTGCTCAAAGCAGACAACGCAGAGGACTTGTTCGGCGATGCTGTCACTGCCTTGCTGCGCATCCAGACCGAAGCCCCCAGCAATGGTCTGCCCGGTTACGACCCGGCGCTGCTGATGCGCGAGCTGGCGCTTTTCCCCGACTGGTTTCTGGCCCGCCACTGGCAGGTCGAGCCGACCGATGCCGAATTCGATGGCTGGGATCATGTGTGCGCCACCCTGATCCGCTGGGCACTGGATCAACCGCAGGTTTTCTGCCACCGTGACTACATGCCGCGCAACCTGATGGTTGTCGAGCCCAATCCGGGCATCATCGATTTCCAGGACGCAGTGATCGGCCCGGTCAGCTATGACCCAGTCTGTCTTTACCGGGATGCCTTCCTGAGCTGGCCCGACGAGGATGTCGATCATTGGCTTGAGAGCTATCGGCAGCAGGGTCTGGCCGCTGGCCTGCCACTGACCGAATCAGCCGAGCTGTGGCGGCGGACCTGTGACCTGATGGGTGTGCACCGGCATCTGAAGGTCATCGGCATTTTCGCCCGTATCCGCTACAGGGACGGCAAGCCCAAGTACCTGGAAGATGCACCGCGCTTTTTCCGCTACCTGGATGTGGCGCTAAGCCGAAACCCGGAGTTGGCGGAGCTGGGACGCCTGCTGGCAGCCTGGCGGGCAAGAAGCCGCCCCAACAGTTGAACAAGGGGCACACGCAATGCGCGCAATGATCCTGGCTGCCGGTCGCGGTGAACGCCTGAAGCCGCTGACCGATACCACCCCGAAGCCGCTGTTGGAAATCGGCGGCAAGGCGCTGATCGTCCATCACCTTGAACGACTGGCAGCTGCAGGCTTTGGCGACGTGGTTATCAATTTGGGCTGGCTGGGGGAACAAATCTCTTCAGCCCTGGGCGATGGCGCTTCCTTCGGCCTGAATATTCATTACTCACCCGAACCGCCCGGCGCGCTCGAAACTGCCGGCGGCATCGTGCAGGCCCTGCCACTTCTGGGTGATTCCCCTTTTCTGGTAGTCAGCGGGGACATCCTGTGCGACTTTCCCTTTGAAAGGCTGATCGGGCATGATTCCGTCGGCCTGGCCCACCTGGTCATGGTCGACAACCCCGATCATCATCCGCGCGGAGATTTCTGCCTGGCCGGCGATGGTCGTCTGGGAATCGATAGCGGTCCGTGCCTGACCTTCAGCGGCATTGCCGTTTATCGTCCGGAGATGTTCACCGAGCTGGCACCTGGCCGCCGCCCCCTGCGGCCGCTATTCAATCAAGCAGTGGCCAAGGGGCAGCTCAGCGGCGAGCACTACCGCGGACATTGGTCGGATATCGGGACGGCCGAGCGGCTGGCGGCCGCCGAATGCTATCTGGCACAGCAAGATCAACGATAACTATTGGCCGCGCGCCAGTCAGGCAGACCGCCATCATCAGCAAGCTCATCGGCCAGGCGCTTCAAGTCAGGCACGGCCTGCAACATGATGTGAAACAGTACATTTTGCTCGATCACGCCGCTGACGGCCTGGGCACCAGGGCCGGTGGCATAAACCGGCACATCCTCGCCGGAGTGGGTGGCTGAGTTCAGGCTGACCGCTGCCTCGGGCAGGAAGTCATGGTCTGTTGGGTCGATTCGGCTGAAGTCGGGGCGAAGCCCCCCCCGGTAGCCCGGTCCGTTGTAGTAGCTTAGAACCGTCATCGGCTGGCCCAGCGCATCGCGCATCAAGCGCTCTTCAGGTTCGCCGTCGCCCGGTCGGACCGCAAGGCCAGTAATCGGATTCCCGCGCTGCCCGTAACCGCCAAAGGCCATGGCATGGCCATGATCGGCGGTGACGATGATCAAGGTCTCGGATGGATCAGTCATCTCGTGGGCCGCGCGAATGGCAGCAGCGAACTCAATGGTATTGGTTAAGGCCCGATGGGCATTGTTGTCATGATGCGCGTGATCGATTCGCCCGCCCTCGACCATCAGGAAAAACCCCTTTTCTTCGTGCTGCAGCCACTCGATGGCGCGGCGGGTCATTTCTGTCAGAGAGGGTTCGCCGGCATGGTCCTTGCGGCGGTCAATCTCGTAGTGCATGTGGCTGGGTTCGAACAGGCCAAGCACCGGACCCCGCGGGCGCGCAGGAATGGCATGGAACTGACTTTGCTTCCATACGAAATGACCTTCCGGATGGCGCTCTTGCCATTCATCGATCAGGTTACGCCCATCGCTGCGGTGCCCGGGAATAGCCGGGTACTCCGGATCAAAGGCATCGATCGGAAGAAAGGTGCGACGGCCGCCGCCCAATACGACATCGATGCCACCACCGAGGTCGTATTCAATCAACTGGCGGGCAATGTCTCGACAGCCCTGGGCTCGGGCCGTCTGCGGCAGCCCGCTGTCGGACTCCCAGCCCCGGTCGGCGGCCTTGGCAAACAGCGCCGCTGGCGTGGCGTGGGTGATGCGCGTATCGGTCAGCACGCCGGTCGCCATGCCGGCAAGATTGGCCAGGTCCAGCAGGGTCACGCGCTCGCGCCCGTGAGTGGACTCACAGTTGCCGCGCTCGGCTTCCGAGTCAACGGCAAGCGCACCAACGAATGTCTTGACCCCGGTGACGATGGCCGACATCGTGCCGGCAGAGTCGGGGGTCTGCGCGTTGGTGTTGTAGGTCTTGGCCAGGGCCAGGTGCGGGAAGTATTCAAAGTAGAGAAGATTTTCCTCACCCGACTCGCCGCGCATCTGTCCCTCCATGATGCGCGCTGCCGCGACCGTGGCCAGGCTCATGCCATCACCTAGGAAGATCACGACATTGCGGGCGGGCGGCAAGGAATCGAATGCCGCGCGCCGCTCGCTGGCGGTCCGCTGACCATCTGCATACCAGTTTGCCGGTGTCTGTTGTGCACTGACAATGGAAGGCGGGGAAGCCTTCAACACGGCCAGGGCCGAACCCAGGATCGATTTTATCTGCATGGACTTCATTGCAGCGGCGGTCATTGATGTGATGGGTTCCAGCACCGGCCTGATCGGAGTCGTTATTACGCGGGGACCGATCACCCAAAGCCGGGCCTCGACAGGCCGTTCATGCAAGTCAATGTCGTTCGCCTGGCCAGACAGAGGCCAGGCGAACAGCAAAACGAGAACCAACCCAACCGTTGTTTGTAGATTCATGCCACCATATTTACGAATCAGCATGACGCGCCCGTGACAAACTTCGTCGCTTGTCATCGGAGGTCGATATCCGGGGTCGGCCCGAAGAGATTCAAATGGTTCATTGATTCCCAACGGACAGACCAGCTACACTCTGCGGTCAACTGGGAGGGTTCATATGACTGTTTGTATCGGCATCATTACCGAGACGGTACCCGGCGAGCGGCGTGTTGCGCTTGATCCGCCGACTGCGGCCAAATTAACCGCCGCGGGCCATCGGGTTGTGGTTCAGTCCGGTGCCGGCGTCGAATCCGGTCATCCCGATTCGGCCTGGGAGTCCTGCGAAGTGGTTGCCGATGCCGCCGCGGTCGTTACCCAGGCCGATGTCCTGCTTAGCGTGCGCAGACCGGCCACAGCCACTCTTTCACAGATGAAATCCGGCGCGGTAGTCATCGGCCAGCTCGCCCCTTACGCTGATTTCGATGAATTGGAGACAGCAGCCGAGGCAGGGTTGTCCCTGATCAGCATGGAACTGGTGCCCCGAATCAGTCGTGCCCAGGCCATGGACGTCCTATCATCCCAGGCAACTGTCGCCGGCTACAAGGCAGTGATCATTGCCGCCGATATCGCACCACGCCTGTTCCCGATGCTCACCACAGCAGCCGGCACTCTGCGCCCAGCCCGGGCCGTGGTGATCGGCGCCGGCGTGGCAGGTCTCCAGGCCATTGCCACCGCGCGGCGTCTTGGCGCACAGGTCGAGGCATACGACATCCGCGCCGCTGCGCGCGAGCAGGTCCAGTCGCTGGGCGCGAAAATGATCGATACCGGCGTCGATGCCGAAACCGAGGGCGGTTACGCCCGCGAACTGACTGATGATGAACGTGCCCAGCAAGCCGATGCGCTGGCTCGCCACCTGGCCAAGGCCGATATCGTAATTTCCACCGCCGCCATTCCCGGCCGGCCGGCGCCGCGCATCATCACCGCCGCCATGGTTGAAGCCATGAAGCCCGGCAGCGTGATTGTCGACCTGGCGGCCGAAAGCGGCGGCAACTGCGAATTGACCCGGGCTGGCGAAACCGTGAACCACAATGGCGTGCTGATCGATGGGCCGACCAACCTGCCCAGCCGCGCGCCACTGCACGCCTCCGAAATGTACGCCAAAAACATCTCCAACCTTCTCGGCTTGCTGATCGGCGAGGAAGGATTGAAGATCGATACCGAAGACGAGGTCATCGCCGGCTGCCTGCTCGCCCATGGCGGCCAGATCGTGCACGAGAAGTTCAGCAAGGAATAGTTGGATATTGGATAGTTGGAAACTATTGTTGGAGCCACGAAGGACTCGAAGAGCACGAAGGTTTTTTTGGAAAAAAGGTTTTCTTCGTGCCCTTCATGCCTTCGTGGTTAATTAAACACGCTGAATTTGCACCCATATGAGTGCAGTTGACTGAACCAGGAGTCGTTATGGAAGGCTGGATTGCACTTTACATCTTCATGCTGGCGGCATTTACCGGAATGGAAGTGATTCGCCGGGTACCGGCCATCCTGCATACGCCGCTGATGTCGGGCTCGAATTTCATTCACGGCATTGTCGTGGTCGGCGGCATGGTTGTTCTTGGCATGGCCGATACCACCGCAGAGATCGTGGTTGGCTTCATCGCCGTGTTTCTTGGCGCTGGCAATGCCGTCGGCGGTTACGTGGTCACCGAGCGCATGCTGGAGATGTTCAAGTCGTCCGGCTCCAGCAAAGACAACCAGAACGACACAAAAAAAGACGACAAGGAATAGCCCATGATCCCCGGACTGGAATTCATTGTTCCCGCGACTTACTTCGTTGCCGCGGTGATGTTCATTTACGGGCTCAAGGGCATGAGCTCGCCGGTCACGGCCCGCCAGGGCATGATTTGGGCTGGCGTGGCGATGTTGCTGGCAGTGCTGGTCACCTTTATCCACCCCAAGGTCCAGGGCAATTACCTGCTGATGATCATCGCCCTGGTCTCGGCCTCGGTCGTGGCCTGGTGGTGGGCGCGCAAGGTCGTCATGACCGACATGCCGCAGATGATCGCGCTTTACAACGGCATGGGCGGCGGCTCGGCGGCCGCGATCGCCGCAGTCGAGTTGCTCAAACTGCACGCCGGCCAGGTCAGCATGGTATCGACCACCCTGCTGGTGGCCAGCTTCGGCGCCATCATCGGCTCCATCGCCTTCTCCGGCTCGCTGATCGCCTTTGCCAAGCTTCAGGGCTGGATGCGCAAGAGTTGGCGTTTTCCAGGCCAGCAAGCGCTCAACCTGGTAGTCTTTGCCATCACCTTAGGCTTGGGCGCGTGGATCTTCATCGACGGACCGACGCCGACCCTGCTGGTGCTGTTCTTTGCCGCAGCACTGCTGTCCGGCATCCTGGTCACCGTGCCGATCGGCGGCGCCGACATGCCGGTGGTCATTTCCCTGTACAACGCCCTGACCGGCATCGCGGTCGGCTTCAAGGGCTATGTGCTCGAGATTCCGGCCCTGATGATCGCCGGTATTGTGGTCGGCGCGGCGGGCACCCTGCTCACCCAGTTGATGGCCAAAGCCATGAACCGGCCTTTGACCAACGTGCTGTTTTCCGGCTTCGGCAAGGCCGACGAAGATGCCGCCGGCGGCCCGGCGGTTGGCGACATGAAGGCGATCGACGCCACGGATGCCGCCATCCAGATGGCCTATGCCGAGAAAGTCATCATCGTGCCCGGCTACGGCATGGCCGTGGCCCAGGCCCAGCACAAGATCTGGGAACTGACCGCCCTGCTGACCGAGCGCGGCGTCAAGGTCAGTTTCGCCATTCACCCCGTCGCCGGGCGCATGCCTGGCCACATGAACGTGCTACTGGCCGAAGCCGGGGTTCCCTACGACCTCATTTACGACCTGGAAGACATCAACGCTCAGTTCCCGACCACCGACGTGGCCCTGGTGATCGGCGCCAACGACGTGGTCAATCCGGCTGCGCGCAAGGACAGCTCCAGCCCGATTTTCGGCATGCCCATTCTCGATGCCGACCGGGCCCGCAACTGCATCGTCATCAAGCGCGGCCAGGGAACCGGCTTTTCCGGTATCGAAAACCTGCTGTTTTTCGAGGACAATACCCGCATGTTGTATGGTGACGCCCAAAAGGTCGCCCAGGCGTTGATCAGCGGCATCAAGACCCTGGGTTGATTGAAAAGGCTCAAGGCTCAAGGAACAAGGCGCAAAACCCCCTGCCTTAAGATACACCGAACTTGACAAGTGTGCTACTGTTGTATAACACTATAGGTCATTAACCGTCTTACCCAACACCGGGAGCAATCATCATGATCCGCAAGACCCTTCAACTGACGACCCTGCTGGTCCTGCCAGCATTTTTGTTGACCGCCTGCGGGCGTGACGACGCCGACCAACCAGCCGCCGACGCTGTTGGCTCATCAGCCGCCGTTGAAATCGGGGCTTCGGATATTTTCGAGCGCATCGATGCCGATACCATTTACCTGATGGCCAACCTGGCCACCATCCCGGATGATCTGATGCAGATCTTCTGGGAACCGATGGCGGCCATGCAGGAATTCAACCAGTACACCAACGACCAGACCGCCGAGGAGTTGGGTGATCGCTCGCCAATGCTCGCCGCGCTGCTGCGCGAGATGGGCCGGATCGACAGCATGGAAGCCCTCGAGGCGCGTGGTTTGAGCGCCAATGGTCACTGGGCGATCCACGGCATCTCCTTGTACCCGGTCATGCACTGGCAGATCAGCGACCCTGAAGTTTTCTCCGCTACCTTGGAACGCCTGGCCCTGCAAGCCGAGACAGAGTTGCCGCGACGCGATATCGATGGCGAAGACATCCTTTGGGTCGACCACGGCGACTTCGGTCTCGCCATCCATCATGATGACCGCTTTCTGACCGTCGCCGTGGTTCCCGACGATCATGCCCTGTTGCGACGGGTCGCCAACCTGGACCAGCCCGCCGCCAGTTACAACCCCCGTGACCTGCAATCCTTCAACCAGTCGCGCGGCTTCGAGCCCTTTGGCAGTGGTTACGTGGATTTTGGCACCCTGGCCGCGCGTTTGCTGAACCAGGGTGACGAACCTGTTTTTCCCGGCACCCGCGGCGATCGTTTGCGCGCGCTTGGTGAAGACGAGGCCTGCCGTGCCGAGATCAACGCATTGGTCCGCCAGGTGCCACGACTGAGCACAGGGATGACTCGCCTTGATAATCGGGAAATGACCCTGCACAGCCGGCTCGAAACCGATCAGACGCTGGGCGCCCGCCTGACCACTATCGCCAACACCCCGGTCAACCTCGAAATTGGTCCAACCGAGTTTTTGTCCGCCGGCCTGGCTTTCAACCTGGTGGCCGCGCGGGACTTCGGTCGTGAGCTGGTCGCAGGCTGGGTCAACAATCCGCCCGAGTGCGAACTCTTTTCCGACATCCGGGCCAATGCCGCCGATTGGCAACTGGCACTAAACCGGCCGATTCCGCCGTTCATCACCAACCTCCATGGCTTCCGCCTGAACCTGGATCGCATGGTCATGCGCGACGGCTCAGGCGTCGAGGATGCTGCCGGCACGCTGGCTGTGTTTATGCGCAACCCGCAAATGCTGCTGGGCATGGCCCAGATGTTCTCCCCGGAACTGGCGTCACTGGACCTGCGTCCCGGCGGCGAACCGCAGCGCCTGCCCGAAGGTTTGATTCCATACCTCTCCGGCGTACCGGCCTTCATGGCTTTGAGCGATGGCGCCATCGGCCTGGCGGTGGGTGAAGGTCAGGCCGCTGGAATCAGCGAGGCACTCAAAACCACCACACCCGACAACGCGATCTTCGGATACAGCGTCAACATGGCCGCTTATGGCCGGTTGATGGAGGGCGTGATGAGCGAGGCTTTTGCCGATGCCGAACCAGGCGACGAGGTTCCACCGATGGACTTTCTCAGCCGGATGGGCGACAGTTACGACGAATCCCGGTTCCAGATTCGTCTGACGCCGCAAGGGATCGATTTCATCAACACCATGACCTTCAAGCGATAATCACAGGCAATGTGTTCCATACTTGGTTTGTTCGACATCCCCGCAGGCCAGCGCGGCCTGCGGGGTATTGCACTGGAGGCTTCCAGGCAACAGCGCCACCGCGGCCCCGACTGGAGCGGGATCTACGTCCACGACCGCGCGATCATCGCTCATGAGCGCCTGGCCATTGTCGATATTGACTCCGGCGCCCAGCCGCTGATCAGCGCCGACGGCTCCCACGTGCTTGGCGTCAACGGTGAGATCTACAACCACCGCGAGTTGCGCCAGGCATGCCCGGAGTATGACTTTCAGACCGGCTCTGATTGTGAAGTTATCCTGGCCCTGTATCGCAAGCACGGGGTCGAATTTCTCAATCAGCTCAATGGCATCTATTCTTTTGTTCTTTGGGACGAAAGCGCCGAACGCTACCTGATCGCGCGCGACCCGATGGGGGTCATGCCGCTTTATTTTGGCCGCGACGATGAGGGTCTGTTGTGGGTCGGCTCTGAAATGAAAGCAATCGAGCCACGCTGCAGACAGATCCAGGCCTTTCCGCCAGGCCACCTTCTTGACTCAAGCGAGGGAACGCCGCGGCGCTGGTATCAGCCCGCCTGGCGGGACTTTGAAAAAGCAATTGAAACCCCCGACCCGGCAAAAATCCGCCACGCCCTGGAACAGGCCGTTCATCGGCAGATGATGTGCGACGTCCCCTACGGTGTTCTGTTGTCGGGTGGGCTGGACTCTTCGCTGATCGCCGCGATGGCCAAACACTTCGCCGATCGCCGGGTCGAAAGCGATGATACCGAGGCCGCCTGGTGGCCCCGCCTGCACTCTTTCGCCATCGGCCTGCCCGGCTCCCCGGACCTGGCCGCGGCGCAGATCGCCGCCCGCGCCATCGGCACCCAACATCATGAGTTCGTCTATACCATCCAGGAAGGTCTTGATGCCCTGGAAGACGTCATCCGCCATATTGAAACGTTCGATGTCACCACGATCCGCGCATCCACGCCGATGTTTCTGCTGGCCCGCCGCATCAAGGCGATGGGCATCAAGATGGTGTTGTCGGGCGAAGGCGCCGATGAGATTTTTGGCGGCTATCTTTATTTCCACAAGGCGCCGAACCCTCGCGCCTTCCACGAAGAGACTGTGCGCAAGCTGGACAAGCTGCACCTATACGATTGTCTGCGCGCGAACAAATCGATGGCGGCCTGGGGCGTCGAGGCCCGCGTCCCGTTCCTGGATCTGGAGTTTCTGGACGTTGCCATGAGCATCGATCCGACAGCCAAAATGGCCGGCCCAAAGAAACCGGAGAAAAACATTCTGCGCGAGGCCGGCGTCGGCTTGTTGCCAAATGAAATCCTGTGGCGGCAGAAAGAGCAGTTTTCCGATGGCGTCGGCTACGGCTGGATCGACGCCTTGAAAGCCTACGCCGCCGACCAGGTCTCAGAGCGTGAACTGCTGGAGGCCGAGCAGCGCTTCCCCTTCAATCCGCCAATTACCAAAGAGCAATACCTCTACCGGCGCCTGTTTGAACGCTGTTTTCCATCGTCGTCCGCGGCAGCCACGGTTCCGGGCGGCCCGTCGATCGCCTGCTCCACTCCCGAGGCCCTGGCCTGGGACGAAAGCTTCAGCCAACTCGCCGACCCGTCGGGTCGTGCTTTGCGCGGGGTGCATCAGGATAGTTATTAGGTAGAAAGGTGAAAGATGAAAGGTGAAAAGAGCCATTCCTTTCACCTCTTACCTTTCACCCGCAGTTCCCCGTCAAGACTTCGCGGATCAGAGGCACGGACACGGTGCGGCGTTCACTCAAGGCCCGCGCGGCCAGATGCTCCATCAAGCGGGCGATGCTGGCGGGGTTTCGCGGGCTGTGGCTGATCAGGTAATCGACGGCGCCACGCCCAAGGACAACCTCGTGTTCGGATGCCAGCCTGCGGATCAGCCGGTCAAGATCATCCTCTTCCAGTGGCTTCAGGGTCAGGCGGGTGGCCTGGCCCAGGCGCGAGCGCAGGTCCGGCAGTTCGAAGGCTTCGCGGCCGAACCCGCTCATCACCACCCCGGTCTGTTCCGAGCGCCAGCGATTGAGAGCATTGAACAGCAGCATTTCTCCCTCACCGTCGCCGGCCAGCATATCAATATCGTCTATAAACACCCAGTCCCCGCCTGCCTGTGACAACAATGCATGATTGGCTTGCAGCGACAGAGAAACAAAACTGGCAACCGCGCCGGCTTCCTGGCATTGGGCGAAGGCTGCTGCCAGCAGGTGAGTGCGACCGCTCCCGGCCGGACCGCCGAGAAAATACCAGGCGCCAACTTCCAGCCCTCGCTCAAGGGTACTGACAACCGCAATGTTCGGCCCAGAGATGAAGTTTCCGAAGCCCGGCCGTCGCGGCGGCTTCAGAGCTAGAGGGATTTGATGCTGGTTCACGCTGAAGACAAGGCGATTTGGCCAGAATTCAACTGGCGTTACGCGAGCGGCTGACAACAATGGCCTTGCAGCCCCATAACCAAATGTATTGAACAAGGGTGGTCACGCCCATGAAGGCCACCAGCCACTCAAGCCCGATCTGGGCTTCCGGCGGCAACGGAATCCCGGCCAGACGGACCAGCACAAACCACATCAGAAAGATCTGACAAAAGGTATTAAAGCGCGATAGTTGCGTAGGTTGAGCCTCAAGGGGTTCAACCTTCACGTGGTAGACCCAACTGCCGAACACAATCACCAAGTCGCGGACAATGACAACGGTGATCAGCCACCACGGCAGCTCCGAAAGCCAGCCGAGAGCAAGATAACAGGCCACCATCATGATCTTGTCTGCTGCCGGGTCGGCAATTTTTCCGAAACGGCTCTGCCAGTTGAAGCGACGCGCCAGCCAGCCGTCCAGCAGGTCGGATACGCCGGCAACAACCGCCACCGCCAGCGCCCAGACATAGTGGCCGGCCAGCAACAGGATAACCAGCGGCGGAACGGCCAGCAGCCGCCCGATGCTGAGAATATTGGGGATATGGCGCCGATTCACTGCTGCAGGCGCAAATACAGCCGTCCATCGGGCGCGAGGCGATCGACAATCAGAATACGGCTCAGCGAGATGGCGTCATCCAGTCCGCCTCCGGCCAGCGCCAACTCGAACTCGACCTGGCGACCCTGTGCACCAACCACGCGCAATTGCTGGACGACACTCAGGCCGCCAAGAAAGGACAAGACCTCGGCGTATTGAACCGGATCAACAATGCCCTCCACGATAATTCGCTGGAGACCACCACCATTTTCGCCGATCAGAACCGCATAACGGCTGGCCAGTGCCTCAAGCACACGCTGCATTCCGAGCTCGATCAATCGCCCGGGGCTGTCGGCCGTCAGCGTCATTCCGCCATCCCGACCATCCAGTCGCCACGTCCAGCGGCCTGTCCAGTAGCCATCCTGTTCGCGCAAGTCGAGCATGGCGGCAACACCGGCCCCGTAGCGCTGGGCGCCGGGCACTGCGGCATCAATGAAGCCACCGCGAATGTCGGCCAACCTGACTTCGGCCATATCCATCGCGTCTCCGAGCGGACGAATCACATCCAGCCCATAACGTCGCGCCTGATCTCGGACTTGTTGTTCGAGCAGTGGATCATCCGCCAGCTCGGCACTTTCGCCTTCGGCATCCACCGCCACCCACAACAGGATGGCCGGACGCTCCTGGCCCAGGCGGGGTAGTTGATGACGCTGAAGGAGGTCATCGACGGCTGTTGAATAGAACTCGGCCCGCAGCCGCAACTCGGTGCGCGGGTTACCACTCTCGTCCAGCCGGTCCAGCCGTACACGTTGCTGGCTCTGCAACAGGCTGCGGACGTCGCTGGCGCCCAGGCCCAGCCGGGCGACGGGAGATTCATCCACCATTCCCGTGAGCCTGACCAGCACCTGGTCCAGTGTCCTGAGCAATGCGGCCGGCGTCACATCCTCGCCTTCGGCCAGGGGGGTTTCGCCCACGTACAGATCTCGCGCCAGCGCACTTGGCAGCAGCAGACAGAATGCAGCCAGAAGCAGCAGCAAGTGGGGGAGTTGATTGAGCCTCATAATCCCCAAAAGATACCATATTAGGGAGTCGAGCCGCCGCTTCTTTCCGGCCTCACGGCCGGCAAACCGCAACGGCTCGACCATTTGTCTATTTGACGACTCGCCTGGCGGCTCGCCGTCGACAACCGCCGCCGCTTCTTTCCGGCCTTCGGCCGGCAAACCGTCTCCCGTCTCCCGTCTCCCGTCTCCCGTCTCCCGTCTCCCGTCTCCCGTCTCCCGTCTCCCGTCTCCCGTCTCCTTTCACCTTTCACCTTTCACCTTTCACCTTTCACCTTTCACCTTTCACCTTTCACCTTTCACCTTTCACCTTTCACCTTTCACCTTTCACCTTTCACCTTTCACCTTTCACCTTTCACCATTTTTTTCCAATACCTCAACCTCTTCACAATCTCCCGCTCAAACCCACGCTCCGGGGGGTCGTAAAATGTGCTCCGCCCCATCTGCTCCGGAAAATAATTCTGGCCGGAGAAGCCGGCCTCTGTGTCGTGGTCGTAAGCATAGTCCTTGCCGTAACCCAGTTGCTTCATCAGCTTGGTCGGCGCGTTGAGAATATGCGCCGGCGGCATTAACGAGCCAGTCTCCTTTGCTGCTTTCCAGGCCTGCTTCTGGGCGCGGTAGACCGCGTCCGACTTTGGCGCGGTGGCCAGGTAGATCGTGGCCTGGACGATGGCCAACTCACCTTCGGGCGAACCCAGCACCTCGTAAGCCTGGCGTGCGGCCAGCGCCTGCACCAGCGCCTGCGGGTCGGCCAGGCCAATGTCCTCTGAGGCAAAACGAATCAGGCGCCGGGCGATATACAGCGGGTCTTCGCCGCCGACCACCATGCGCGCCAACCAGTACAATGCCGCGTCTGGATCCGAACCACGCATCGACTTGTGCAAGGCCGAGATCAGGTTGAAATGCCCCTCCCGGTCCTTGTCATAAGCCGGCGCCTTGCGCTGCACCAGCGACAGCAGGTCTGCCGCTCCAAGCAACCGGACACCTTGGCCCTGGTTTTGTGTTTGATCTTGTTTTTCTCCTGAACCCTCAGCCTTAAGCCCTGAACCCTTTCCTAAATCAAAAACACTTTCCACCATGTTCAGTAGGTAGCGCCCATCACCATCAGCCAAGGTCAGCAGCAATTCGCGTGCCTCCCCACCCAACGGCAACTCACGCCCGACATGCTTTTCCGCTCGCCCAAGCAGCTTCTCCAATGCCGCCTCATCCAGTCGACGCAACACCAGGACCTGCATCCGCGACAGCAGCGCACCGTTGAGCTCAAACGACGGGTTCTCAGTGGTCGCCCCGACCAGCGTGATGGTGCCATCTTCCACGTAGGGTAAAAAGCCGTCCTGCTGGGATCGGTTGAAACGATGAATTTCATCAACGAACAGCAGCGTCGCCTGCCCGTTCCCGCGCCTGATCCGGGCCGCCTCGAAAATCTTTTTCAGGTCAGCTACACCGGAAAAAATTGCCGAAATCTGCACGAACGTCAAATCATCCACTTGCGCCAGCAGGCGCGCCATTGTTGTCTTGCCTGTCCCCGGCGGGCCCCAAAAAACGAGCGATGAGACTTTTCGAGCATCGATCATCCGCCGCAGCGGGCCGTCGTGCCCCAGTAAGTGATCCTGACCGACCACGTCGGCAAAATCGCCCGGCCGCAGTTGATCAGCCAGCGGGCGATCGGCCGCCGCGGCGTCGGATTCGGATTCAAACAGATCAGCCATCGGAGAATGATAACCGGGTCTTGTCAGGTGTCATCAAACCCGGCGCCTCCAGTGCGGGCTCCTGGGTAACGCCATGATGCCGCGTCAGTGGCGTACCGGCCGCTTTTGCAGTTTGCGCTGCAGGGTCCGGCGGTGCATATTCAAACGCCGGGCAGCCTCGGAGATGTTGCCCTCGCACTCGGTCAGCACGCGTTGCAGGTGTTCCCATTCGAGCCGCCGCACGCTCATGGGTTGGCTGGGAATCGCCGACGCTTGTTGGTCGGAGTTACCGTGTAATGCGGCTTCGATCTGATCGGCATCGGCGGGCTTGGTCAGGTACTCGGCCGCGCCGCGCCGGATCGCTTCGACTGCTGTGGCGATGCTGGCATAGCCGGTCAAAACCAGAATTCGCACAGCCGGGTTGGCCACCCTGAGCGGTGCGATCAATTCCAGGCCGGATTCGCCGTCCAGGTTCAGATCCAGCACCGCGAAATCCGGCCGAAACGCTTTCAGCAAAGCCAGAGCAGCGGCGAGATCGGCAGCCAGCCCTACCCGATACCCACGCGCCGCCATTGCATCACTCAACACCTCGCCGAAGACCTCGTCATCTTCAACGATCAAAAGTTGCGCGATTTCGCTCACGTTGTCAGCGCCGGCGTCGGCGGCTCAACCGCTTCGAGAAGCAATTTCTCTAGCGGCAGCCGAACGCGAATTCGGGTTCCCCGATTGTCAGTAGACACGATTTCGACTCTACCCCCCAAACGGTCAATCACCGAATGGGCGAGCATCATGCCGATCCCCATCCCGCCACCGTCCGGCTTGGTACTGACCGGTCTACTACCGAGATTGCGAGCGACTTGTTCGCTCATTCCCGTTCCCTGGTCCTCGATTTCGATCGTCAGCCAGGATCCATCCAGCCAGCCTGTCACAATGATCACCTCAGATGATGCGTCGGCGGCGTTGCTGAAAAAGCTGCCGAGCGCCTGGCACAAGGTCTGGTCGGCCAGAATCAACTGGTCCGGCTCCGGCCCTTGCCAGCCCACTTGCACCTTGACATCGGGCCGCAATGCGCGCCATTGCTCGATCAGGGCTTCAAGGAACATTGAGGGTGTCGAACCACGGCCGGCTTCGGCGCGAATTTCGTGGCCATGGACACTGAGCCCGGAAAGAACCGTTTTGCAGCGGTCAACCTGGATTCGGAGCAAGCCCATCCGTTTTCGTGTGACCGGGTCCAGCAGTTCATGTCCGTGTTCCATTTCCTTGAGCAGCACCGCCATGGTGCTCAACGGCGTACCCAGTTCGTGCGCTGCTCCGGCGGCCAAAGCGCCCAGAGCGATGACTCTCTCATCGCGCAAGGCCCGTTCTCTTGCTTCGGCCAAGGCGCGCTCACGATCCCGCAGGGCGCGCCCCATCCAGGTCACGAAATAAGCAACCAGTCCGGCGATGAAAACCAACCCCAGCCACATGCCGACAATGTGCAAATCGAATTCCGACCGCATGCCGTGATGATGATGACCAATGGGCGAGCGCCATAGCAAAAGCGTATAAGCGCCAATGGAAAGCACAGTGACGAACCAGATGGACACGGGCTTCAGGGTGGCTGCGGCGACAATGACGGGCAGGAGAAATAACAGGGTGAACGGGTTGGCCGAGCCGCCGGTTTGATGCAGGAAAACAAACAACAACACCAAATCGAGAGCCAGATTGGCCAGGAAAAGCCCTTCCCCGATTTGTTCACGCTGGCGCAGCAACAGCCAAACCCCGGCATTGGCGGTGGCGTAAAGGACCAATGACACCCATGCCGCCGGCGTGGCTACAACCAACTCGATTCCCGCCAGCGACACCGACAGCAGGACCAGACACCCGGTGATCACGAACCAGCGCAGCGCCACCAGGCGGCGTAAGTTGGCCGCCAGGGTGCTGCGCCACGGGTCAGTCCAGTGATCGGTCAAGCGAAACTCCATGGCCTTGTTGCATTGGCTCGTTTTAATGGAACAGCACTTCGATACCACCAAAGAAAGCGCGCGTCAAACCCGGATTGAAAAAAGTCCCGTCGTTGCCATTGGCATTAGCAGTGATGCCGGTGTTGGAAACGTAAGCTTTGTTGGCCAGATTGCGACCTTCAGCGAACAGTTTGAGACCATCACCCCGCTCATATCCTGCACGCAGGCCCCAAATGCCGTAGCCGGGCGCTTCCAGGGTGTTGGCGAAATCGATGCGAGCGCCATCAGCGGCTTCGAATATCGGCCCGATATAAAAACCCGAGGCATGCCGGTAGGCGATTTCCAGTCGTCCCAGGTTGCGCGGCAACCCGGGCAAATGATTGTTGCCGAATTGAGCATCGCGATCGAAACGGAAGCGGTTGTGAGCATAGCTCAGATTCCAGGTAAGCGTGTGCCGGCCGTCTGCGCCAGGCAGATCGTGTTCGCCGGAAAGGCCAAGCTCCAGACCGCTGTGGCGGGTCTCGTCAACGTTGGTCACAAACCCCTGACCGGAACCAGGCGCGGTTTCCTGTTGCAGGATTTCGTTGTCGATCCAGGCGTAGTAAAGCGCCGCTTCCCAGACCAGCTCTCCGGCACGACCACGGCTGCCGACTTCGGCGGTGATCGCTTGCTGAGCCTTGAGATTGGCCCGCGCATCGGGGCTGGGATCGTTCTCATTGCGGAAATCCTGTAATGAAGGCGGCTCAAAGCTGGCCGACAGGTTGGAAAACAACTGGATTCGGTCGCGCGCCTGCCAGACCAGCCCGATTTTCGGGCTGAAGCCGGAATAATTCTTGCTGTCGTCAATGTCGGAGGTCGCCGGGTTGGTGAAGTCGATCACCGCCTCTCGCCGGGCGAACGCCGCCTGCGCGCCGTTGACCAGGCTGAGTGAATCGGTCAACCGCCAGCGGCTTTCGGCGAACAATTCGACACTGGAAGCTTCGGCGCTATTGTCCTGGCGCAACGCCCCGCGTCGGCCACCACCAGCCGGCGCGAACTGTTGGCCATCGCTATCTTCGAACGCGGCCTGCACGCCCCACACGAAACGGTGGTCGCGGCCACCCAGGCTGCCGTCGATTTCATGACGGAGGTGGGCGCCGAAATGATTGGTTTCGTCATCAATGACCACAAACGGCAGCGGGTGATCCAGCTCGGTGTGCCCGAACCAGCCGCCAAACTTCAGCCGACTGGTCTCCCAGTCAAACCCATGTTGCAACGCCAGTTGATAGCGCTCGAAGTCGCGTTTGGCGGCGTTGGCGCGCCAGAAGCCGTTGGCCTGTTCAGGGTCATCAAGCAACTGGCTCAGCCGCAATGGCCCGGGCAATTTGAGATTGTTGCGCTGTGCGGTCAGATGGAGGCGGCTTTCCGAGCCCTCGTTCCAGCGATGGCCGATATTGCCGTAGCTGCGGATGGTGTTTTGATCGGAATGGTCGCGAAAGCCGTCCTGGCGAATGCCGGAAACAGAAAAGAAGCCATCGCCTGCAGCACCGAATGTGCCGCCGCCGGAGACTTGAGGGCGGAAATAACTGTTGCTGCCAGCTTCCAGACGGGCACGCAGACGTTGCGTGGAATACCCGGTGTGCGAGACGAAATTGATCGCCCCGCCGAGATCGGCGCCGCCGAATTGCAGCGCGTTGGCGCCACGATAGACCTCGACAAAGCGGGCTGAGGCGAAATCCACCAGTTCGGGATTGGTGAATCCGCCAGCCCCGCTCTCGGGCATGCCGTCGCGCAGGATCCGCACGCCGCGAATACCGAACGTCTGGGTGATGCCCGAGCCGCGGATGGACAACCGAACCTCATCGCCACCGAAACGACTGCGCACAAAAAGCCCCGGAACGTTGGCCAGCACCTCAGCCATATCGCCGGTTACACCCTGCCGCATGCCGGCCTCATCGACCAGACTCACCCCGCCTGGAATACCAGCCAGTTCGGCTCTTGCCTGCGCAATGCCGGATAGGCTGAGACTATCGGAGGGCACCTCAGCTTTGACCTCGACGCGCGGAAGATCAATCGGCTGACTATTGATCGGCTGACTATTGATCGACTGACTATTGATCGACTGATTATCAATCGACTGATTATCAATCGACTCATTTTGGGCCGATGCCGCGGTGGCCAGGCCCATTACGCCGACCAGGATCAGAATACTCAGACCGAGAGACGCGTGGGCCGCTGAACTTGACTTGTCGAATCGCATTTCTTTCAACTTCCCTCTCTGACTCTGTCGTTTTTTGTTTTGAATCCGGCAAGCCCGCAGGAATGCCGCTTGAATGTCAGACTAGGCGAAAAGTCTTCGACGGGGAATGCGGTCAATTGTCGCGCGACAATTTGTCGCATTCCGTTCCGGTGTCGGGGCCATTAAGCTGATCAGCAATGTGCCCTTCACCACATATCTCTCTGATCTCCTGCATTGCGCTCGGCGCGCTGCTGTGGTTGCCGGTGGCAGCTGCGGAGTGTGATCCCGACCGCTTGCTCGACGGCGAGCGCCAACCGGATGTTCGATGCAGCCAGATCGTGACCGTCGCGGTCGATCAGAAAGATCGGCTGTGGCGATTGTGGGCCGATGGTCAGCAGTTGTATGTGGATTTTTCATCAGGGGATTTTTCTGCCGACAACGGCCACTCCTTCGGCTCGCCAATGGTGGTCAACACTAAACCGGAGCCAATCAACACCGACCCCGAGAACCGGCCGCGGCTGGGGGTCTTTAATGACCACATCGTTGTGATCTGGGCGCGGCCCGGCGAGAAACGTTTCACCAGCGACCTTCGTATCAGCCGCTCGGCTGATGCCGGCCGGACCTTTTCGGAGCCTGAAAACGTCAATCAGGATGGGCTGGAGATCGGCCACAGCTTCGCTGATCTGAGCGTGGGCCCGAACGGCAATCTGCTGATCGCCTGGCTCGACGGGCGCGATCGTCATCAGGCCGGTCAAGCCGGAACCCCTTTTGCCGGCACTTCACTTTATTTCACCCGCGCCGACGCGCCGGACGGGCCGCTGCAACCCGAACAATCGATTGCCCGGGGCAGTTGCGAGTGTTGCCGGCTGGCCATGGACCGCGATGCCGATGGCAGCCCGCTGGTACTGTGGCGGCACATCTTCGACGGCAATATCCGCGACCACGCCATGGGGACGTGGAACGACGAGGGTTTTTCGTGGCGACGGGCGAGTTTCGAAGACTGGCAGATCGAAGCATGCCCTCACCATGGGCCAGCCATGGCCGTCAGCAATCATCGGATTCACGCCGCCTGGTTCAGCGCTGCCGAGCAGGCGCGCGGCCTGTTCTACCGTTCATTTGATCTCGATTTTGCCAGGGCCTCCGCTGAGTCGGCACACGATGCAAGCTCTGTGATGGCCTTCGGCGACCTGTCGCGCCTGCCTTCACGGCCAGCATTGGCAGTCAATGGTTCTGACGTGGTATTGGCATGGCAGGAATTCGATGGTCAACAAACCCAAGTGCGAACCCGACATTCCACGGATCAGGGCAACTCGTGGTCGGAACCAGCCACTCTGGCGATGGCTCCCGGCACTGTAGATCATCCGCAACTGCTGGTGTTGGCAGGCCGGATTCTGCTTTCCTGGCAAGTACCGGGAACCGGCCATGCGCTGATGGAGCTTGGACGATGAAAAAAATCATTCTGATAATATTGATGATGGTCGCCTGCGGCGGGTCGTTTGCCGGGCAACTCCATTTTTTTGAACCCGGCAGCCGCGACGGTATTCTGGCCGACCGGCATGGCCAGGCATTCGCCATGCTGGTTTGGTCGCTGGATTGCCGTCCGTGCAACGCCAAGCTGGCCGAACTGGGAAAATTGCGGGCTCAGCATCCCGACTGGCAATTGGTTTTGCTATCCGTCGATGGCCCGGAGCGTGAAAGGGAAGTCGGCGGGCGCCTGGCCGAGTTCAATCTGGGCGGCGAAGACAACTGGTTGTTCGGCAACGCTCCAGCCACTCAACTGCGCTATCACCTCGACCCCAACTGGTACGGTGAATTGCCGCGCACCTATCTATTCGACCCTGACCACCAGGCTGTTGGCTTGAGCGGAAATTTACCGTTGGCGCGGCTGGAAGCACATTTTGGCGCAGAAGGTTCTGCGGATTAACAACGGCAGATGCTGCACGCGCTGATCCTGGGGTTCATCCAGAAGTAACCGCGTCCCCGACATTCCGCACGAACAGCCGCACATCATCCAAAACCCGCTCCATGGGCGCGTCGAACCTGCCCACCACTGACTCGGCCACCTGCTCCTCACTTTCGGCCCCATCGGCAATGGCCTGCATGATCGCCAAGCCGGTTGGATTCATTTCCAGCAATTGCTCACCGGATACATCCAGCACCACTCCGGAGCCATCGTCGAGGGCGGAAATGGTCAGTTGGCCTTCAGACAGGCCCTTGCGCAGCTTTTCCAGGCTCATTCGACAACCGCTTTGCATCAGGTGGTGGTGATCAGTCATGATACGATTTCCCGCTTGCCTTGGCGCCGGTATCTCAGATTTGCAAAAATTGATCCCATCTTTCCGGCTGCGCCCCCGCAGAGTGACATGCAGAGTTGCGTGCCAGCATATTCAACGGCTTGCCGGATGAAAGTTTATCCCGGAAGCTCCGAAAGCTATGCCGGGCAATGCCGAATCAGCGGTGATCAAATCCGATTCGAGATCCGGCTCGATGGAATCGACGCACCCCAACTCAATGCACTGTTGCGCGGTAGCCCGACGATTGACTGGCTCAAACCGGCTCTGTCAAGTCCGATAGCCGCCGACAGCCTGACAGCCGGCCCGGCGACCGCCCTCGAAGGGTTGATCAGTCATGAACTTGTAGATGGGCGCTGCGAACTCCAAAGCGGCGGCCCCGGCAAACTCATCGTCCAGGATCACCACAAAAACCCCATCAATTTGTTGCCACAAAGCCTGCATCTGCTGCTTGCCCAACAATGGGCTCGCAACGGCATCCTGACCCTGCATGCCGCGGCCATCATGACCCCGCAAGGCGGCATCCTGGTCATCGGCCCGCGCGGTGGCGGCAAGTCCATTCTCACCCTCAGCGCCCTGGTCGCAGGCTTTGGCGTGATCTCCGACGACTGGATCCTGCTGGGTTCGGAATCGGGCCGGAAGATCCAGGTCGAGCGTCTGCGTCCCTTCCTGTTGTTTCGCCAGAGCTGGGCCGCAGCGCAACTCCGCGCCCGCCTGCCCGGACTGATCAGCCGCCCCCTTCAACGTCGCCCGAAGGACCTGATCCGACTACCCGAAAACAGCCGGCGCTTTCCCGGCGGCGGCACCATCAACCAAGTCTGGCTGCTCAAACGTCCCCGCAGCGCGCGCGGCACACAAACCCGAATCACCGCAATCAGCCAGACCACCGCCCTGGCTCGAGTGGTCGAGGCCAGCATGCCTTTATTGTTCTCAAAAGCCTTCTCCACCGAACATCAGGAGCTGATGACAACCATCAAGACCCTGCTGAAGGTCGCGCCGACGCATGAAGTCGTCACCGGCACGGATATTGTTGAGCAACCGGGTCAGGCTTGGGGGAGGTTGGTTGAGGAGGTCTGAGGCTGAGGTGGGTGGTCGGTGGTCGGTGGTAGGAAGACGGAAGACTGACCACTGACTACTGACGCAAAAAAATCCCGCCAAATGGCGGGATTTTTCAATCGAACCTCGCTGAACCCTCAGTCGCCGATCACGACTGCCGGGTCACCGAGAATGGTCCAGCCGAGGATGGCGTCGCGCATCTCGGGATTGCTGCTGGCGAGATCCTGCTTGGCATCAGTCAGGGCCTGACCAACCGTCAGCCCGGGCCTGGTCAATCTCGGAATCAGCCGTTCACCCAGCGCACGACCGGACTGAACGAAGGAGTATCCCGCTGAGCCAACCACCACGGCAGCACCCCGGTCTTCAGACAGAAGGAAGCTATGGCCCATCGTGTTGAAGGACGGAATGACATGATAGGTATTCCAGCAGCCCCACTGGGCAACCGCAGTCGGGCGGCCGAAATTGCTCAGTCCGACCACATCATTGGTCGAGAACAACCCTGAGAAACTCCAGACGTTGAAGCCCGAATGCCCAAGGTAGGCGGTCAGTGATGCGCCTTCATTGATACCGTCAATCAGGACTCCACGCGCTGCATCAAGGCCCATGTCGTCCAGATGGGCTCGTTTTGTATCCCATCTCGAAAGACCCGCGGCCGAGAAGGCGTCGAGTTCATTGGCGAACGAAACCCCGGGCTCCTGCTTGTCAGATGCCAGGACCGCAGTGTGGCTATAGTCGCGCTGCGCATATTCGAGCGTCTTGTTGATGATCTCATGAAGCTCGGTCGGCGTTCTGACAGGCAAACGACCGATCGGCAAATCCGGCACATTATTACCATTCAGATCAACATACAGGGCATCGACTGGCGTGAACCTGGACCACACGGAAGTCGAGGCATAGATACTGGGGATGAAACTGATGGAGTCACTTCCCAGGTTGTTCTTGTAGTCATAGGTATCACCACCGACCAGCAACACATGCCCGAAGCCCATCGACGCAGCGGTTGCCCGAATGTAGGCCTGGATCGCGAACGGATCGACAATGCCATGGCCGAACTGATCGTAGATGTCGTTGATATCCACAACCTTGACCACCCTGCCCTGGCGCTGGTGGAAATCAATCAGCGGCTGCAGGTGCGCAATGAACCCAGGATGGGAAATGATCAGGTAATCGGCTCGCCCGGTGGTGATGTCGGTTGACGACCAGCCAGGCTCGATTCCGGGAACAGGAAACGATGCAGGGTCGCCAATCAGGTAAGTGGCCTGCCGTCCGGTGCCGGCAAACGTTGCCGTGTAAGGTCCCTCACCGTCAATCTCAACTCCGCGAATTCGAGCAACCGAGCCATCCTGGTCAATGCGATAAAGCACGACGTTGGGGTTTGTCAGATTAGTGACCTGAAATAATCGGCCCGACGAGGTAAAGCTCAATGACCCGTTTTTCGCCTTGAGCGAACGGGGATAATGGACGGTAAAGCTGGACAAGCCCACAGTCGCCGCGGCAACACCGGTATCGGCGGGAAGACGGATAGTGAGCCGGTTGCTGCCCTTCCGAAGCAGGCCTGCCGGCAGCTTGATGTCCAGATTTTCGATCGACCAGCCGTCAAACCAGCGATCATCCACCAGCTGTCCATTGACTGAAACCTGAACATGATGATCCGGGCTGACATCCACCCAACTGGTAATACCGAACAACTGCAGGTCGAGGCGACTTTCACCAGGCACCAGATCCGAGACGGTGAAGTCAAAGTCCCAATCCCGCGGGGCCGAGGTCACTCGCATCCGGGTGTCGTACCAGGGGCTTTCGGTCACCGCTGATACGGCGTAAACCTGCTCCCGGGCGATACGCACCGAATCCATGTACGTCGTAGTGACAGCTCCTTTTACTCGCTTCGCGTTCTCTTCGTGCACGCGAGCGCTTGACCGATTGTCAACATCGAGTATGTAAACGTTGCTATCCGTGTAGAGCGTACTCAGACCTTCGGCATGAAACTCGAGGAAATCACCAGGCCCAAAGCGACCCTGGGCTTCGGTATAGAACGGCACCGACTCGCCCTGGTTTGTTATCGCGATATGGGCGACGGGCACACCACTGAGGTCCATCCCCTCCACTAGCAGATCTTCATAGCCCACTCGATACAGGCCATCGCGATCAACCAGCAGACGAACCGGATCACGATCCTGGTGTCGCCAGGCTCGGGTGCGTGCAGCATTGCGTTGCAGGTTATTCTGGGAACGGACGCTGGCCCAGTCAATCGGGTCAACAACCGGCACTTGCCCGACCGACTCGCCAACCACAAACGGGCCATGCAGTTCCGGTATGCCACGCGTATCGATATCTTCAAGGAACAGGCGGCGAATATCGGCCCGGCGGGTGGTGAATTCGTAGAACTGAGGCTCATTGGAGTCGATCTCATGCGACTCGATCAACTCATTGTTCAGCGGGTACCACTTGCCGTTATGAGATTCGCCGTAAATATTGAAGCCCAGGTTAGCCATTTCCATAGCGGTTGCCCACTCGATATTCAGCGTGCCACCCTGCTGGTTTGAACTGAAATGGGCCAGCGTTACTGGTACAGCCGTACCGTCGCACGTGCCGATGTTGTATTCAAGCTGTGTTTCGGCTACCAGGTTTCCGTTGACGTCTTCGCCAATGACCCGAATCTGGAACAACGTGCTGGTACTCAAATCCAGCATGGTTGTGTCCCAATCCATGAGGAACTTGTTGATTTCTTCAGCACTGGGTTCGGTCACAGGGTTGGCCGAACCCGCGGCTGAAATTGCTTCCTGCCATTGGGTACTGACACCAACTTGCCAATACTCGAACGTAATCTTCTCAACTGTGGAAACCGGGACGCCACCAACTTGATCGATCGTTGAAATCACCCGGGTAGTCAACTCAACCGGGCTGCTGTTAGTCCCTGTACCGCA
Organism: Wenzhouxiangella sp.; assembly: GCA_041744195.1. Taxonomy (GTDB): domain Bacteria; phylum Pseudomonadota; class Gammaproteobacteria; order Xanthomonadales; family Wenzhouxiangellaceae; genus Wenzhouxiangella. The sequence goes on from JBGTLI010000001.1 coordinate 29,687, forward strand.
AACAGCACCGGTTTCAAGAATGATGATGCCTTCCTCACAACCGCCAGTCAGTGTGCAGGGATCGCTACAAGCCAATGGTTGGTTCGGACCCGGATCATAGGTTGGATCGCTGGTTGAAAAGTCTTTCAGAAAGACGTTGCCATCCTGGGTGCTGGTACTGGCACACAACATGAATGGCTGGTCGGCCTGGAGCAGCAAATCGCCGCGGACACCCTGACCCCCGCTGGGTGGCACGAACACATCACCATCCCGGCAGCTACGGAACGCATGCAAGGGAAACTGCATATCAAGCAGGTAATCCTGCCCGGCGGTTGCCGCGCGGGCTTGCTTGTTGATCACCCGGGTATGCCCCAGGTCGCAGTAGGCGTCACTGTTCCTGTTGCAACCAATGGAGCCTGGCTGTCGGGCGGCAGTGTGCTGCCAGAGCAGATCGCCTCCGGCCTGGCAGGAAGTGCCTGGATTGTTGACGAGCTGACTGGTGATTGAATCGTTGTAGAACATGTTCAGCAGGTTATTGACGCCATAGGTCTGGGCGAAAAAGTTACCCCACCCATTTCCGGTGACATCGAATATGAAGTTCCATGAGGCTTGAGAGCCGTAGGGTGTATTGCTCGGGACGTTGTTTCGAAGCGGTGATCCACGCAGGCGCATGCGCACAAAAACCACGCCCTCCGGGTAGGCATCCTGAATAGCCTGGGAATAGCCTGACAGGTCATCCTGATAGGAAAAGAACATGGACGGAACACTGCCGTCCGGGTTGCCGGATGTGATGTCTGAACTGGCCGGGCTTTCATTTCCTCGAATGGCGAACGTGGCATCACCCAGACCGGGAAGGGTAAACCAGCAACCATCGGTTGGCACTTCCCCGGCGTCACAGATTCTGTCCGCCTCAAACTGGGTCGGGTTCGACGTGGTGTAATTGTGGTCGGGCCAGGGCACGAACGGGTGGTTCGCGAAGGCCGACTGCACCAGACACAGCAGTAGAAACACCACCGAAACCAGGCCGATTGAATTTGTCTGCACCGATTGCCGCACAAGCCTTGAAGCACGGTAGTTGCGGTCAAGCTCGGCAGTCTCAGGATGAAAAAAGAACATTGCAGATTCCCCTTTTGCTAATGTGGCCTTGATAAATAGCATTCGCTTTTTTTAAAAATCATAAAAACGACGGTTGGCGATACCCCACTTTCGTATCGCTGGCAGCCTGAAAACCCCGGGAAACGTTTCTTTCAGACCGCGAAAAAGCAGGCAGCCAACACCGGTTTACCGACCACCGCAGCATTCTATCTCAAATGTGTGCTGTTTGTCACGCTTCGTCTGATTAATATGGTAACGAACTCGTGTGAAGATGCTGTTTACCCAACGATCTGAATTGAACTATGCGACAATCCGCCCAGCATGTGATGCGGATCACGCTTGCTTATCCCGATGACCTGACATCCGGGTCGGCGCATTATTGACAAAGGGGTTAGTATGGAAAACAGGATCAATACCAAGGGTGAGGTTTATCAACCATGAGTGAAACGTCAGAAACCGGCCATCCGCGCATAGCCTACGAAGTACCCGAATTTCGCTGTCACAACCTGCAGATCGTTATTTTGGGCGGGCCTTCAGGGGAGGGGGACAGCGGCAGCCCCAATACCGAACAACCTGACGGACTCTTCAGCGGAGAATGGGAAGACAACGACGATGACGATTGGGGTAATCGCGGCTAAAAAATCTGCCGCAGTCTGTCGATTCTGATTTTCTGGCCCTAAAGCGGCCACCCATGCCTTTTCTGCTGTTCAACAAGCGCATCTTATCGCGGTCCTCGACCGATCAGATTCTGGCGAGAACCTCTGAGCCCACGGGTATTAGCGCACATCACTGGTCTGTCGCCGATTGCGGCGACTGGCGTCTGTTCATTGCCACGCCATCGCGATACCTGGATTGCACCCCGGATAATGGCGCCAGACCCCTTTCCGCTCGCGCCGGGCTGCTCATTGTACTCGACGGCTTCCTGGCCAACACCACGCTGCAGCGAAACTCGATTAACCACGACTCCAGCCATCGAGTTTCCGACCTTGATTTGATCAAGGCGCTGTTTCTGCACGGCGGGGCCGACGCGCTGGACAGCCTGCAGGGTTCGTTTGCTCTGTGTATCGTGGAGCTCGAATCCGGCCGCGTAATCGCCCGCCGCGACCGGCTCGGCGCAAGAGGGCTGTACTGGCGGCAATCGTCCGGGTCTGGTGCACTGGCAACCAACAGCGCCAGCCTGGCCCTGTTGAGTGAGAGTCAAGCCATGGAAAACCCGCTCTTCATCGCCCAGTGCATGGCTTTTCAGTTCCATCGCGAAACCAGTGACAGCGCATTTTCCGGCGTGCACGAGTTGCAGCCATGGCAGCAACTGGAGCTCAGCCCGGACCACGTCCATCGAACAACTCGAAACGAAACACTGCTTAAGGCCGAGACATACTCTTCGACCGAAGATTGGGTCGATGCCTTTTCCTGTCACTTCGAGAACACCATCCAGTCGAATCTTGGTCAGTCCGGGCCAGTCGCGGTCATGCTGTCCGGCGGGCTGGATTCAGGCTCGATGGCGGTCATGGCAAACCGGGCCATGGCCGGGACCGGACGTCGGATCCATCCAGTGAGCTGGATGCTGCCGTCCTATCCTGATGCAGACGAAACGCGCTGGATTCAGCGACTGTGCCGCTACCTGGATATCGACCTTGAAGCCTTCAACGGTGACCAACTGATCCCCTACGACAATCTTGGCAGCGAAATGATCAGCCCGGACCTGCCCTTCCACAACCCGTTCCGTCCGTTGAAATTGCGCTGCTACGAAATGGCACAGCGGCTGGGCTGCGACATTATTCTGAACGGCAACGCGGGTGATCAGCTCTATCCACCACGCCGCCTGCTGCTGCCTGACCAATGGCGGCGACTTGGCTTGAAGGGGTTCATGATCACTTTGGGCCAGATCGTGCAGCACGCCGGCGTGCGGGCGCTGCCAATGGATCCGGCACTTCGTCATCCTGTCGGAAAGCTGCTGCGGTTTCGAAACAGGAAACCAGCCTGGCTGACCACGCAAGCCTGGCGAAAACTGGCCGATATCGAGGAAACCGACCCACCCGAAATCAGCCGTCACCCCTGCCCCGACTATGCTCGCCAGCTTCTGGGTCGGCGCATGACCTTCGGGCGCGCGCAGGAAAACAACTTCGCTCATCGGTATGGCATCGAACGCCGGGACCCCTTCCATAGTCAGGAGATGGTGCAACTGATGCTGGACATGCCGTTCGACCTGAGCTCCCGGGACGGCTACAGCAAGTGGATCATGCGCCAGGCCATGATCGGCAAAATGCCTGAATCACTGCGCACCAAACCTCGTACCGGATTGCTCAACAGCTTCGCTTTCGATGGTTTCAACAGGAACAGGGGAAAAATCCATGACCTTCTTTTCCAACCCGGCCGGCATTGGCGCCTATACGTTGAACCGGCCTATGTAGAACAGGCGTTGAAGCGCACCGAAACGTCGTCGCGGGAACGGCTTGTGGTAAACCAGTGCATCGGCTATACGCTCTGGCGTGAATACTGGGAGGGTCGGTAGGGTGCCAGGGCGCTGGCGCCAGTTGCCCAGGCAAGAGCGGCGGGATCTATGGCCGGCGGCCTGGCGTTTGCTTGTGGCGCGGCTGTGTCTGCTGGCCGGCATCGCGCGGTCGCAGCGGTGGCTGGGGGGCAATAGTGAGTTGGATATTCCGGACCAAATCCGCGAGGGCAGCTTGGCGGGGAATCGGGATGAGCGTGTATCGGCGCAGGATGAAATCTGGCAGCGACGCGCCTTGGCCTTAAAGCGTATCGGCAGCCGGATGCCAGACACGCATTGCCTGGCCCGCGCCCTGGCGCTGCGCTGGTGGATGCGCACCAACCACCTGCCGGCGCAAATGAAGATCGGCGTCAGAAAAGGCCCGCATGGCCTCGAATCACACGCCTGGGTGGAGCTGAACGGGTGTCCGGTGGATGAAAGCAGGGAAACGACCGCGACGTACAGCGTGATTGGAGCATGAGCTTGCGTCGGGGGACGGAGGACGGAGGACGGAAGTCAGTAGTCAGTAGTTGGTGCAAGTAACGGCGCTGAGTGGAGTCCCGGCCCTCCGCTCCGCTACGGTCGGGATGAAAACTCAAGCAACCCCAAAAACGCCCCCGGCCCGACCACCGATGACCAATTCGGCGCCTGATTCAGCAACTGCTTGTCACCCGTGACCAGAACACCAGCTTTCAGACCGGCCAATAACTCGAATAGAAACACATCCGCGCTGTCATCAATTGCCACCTCCACCGACACAGGCTCGCGCAGCTGGGCATTGAGGATCAAGCCGGACAGGAGATCATTGATTTGATCGTCATCGAAGCCGTGCAATCGCGCGACCTTCGGATAGCGCAGCACACGGTGATACTCGGCGATCAGCTCAATGGATACGGCAAACCTGAATTCCGCCGCCGCCATGCCAGCCAGAATGCGGGAAACCGGAGAATCCGCCCGCTTCGACAACAAACCGGCCACCAACACGTTGGAGTCGATGACAGCAATCAATTGGTTTTCTGGCGCGCAGCACGTGATGCTTCCAGCCCCAAATGCATGGCCTGATCCTCATCGAGCCCGGCACGCTCGCGAGCGAGAGCAATCAAGGCAGCCGCCTCCACGCGCGTCTTGACCCCGTAATGCTCAAGACTTTCCTCGATGATCTCCCCCATCGTCTTCCCACGCTCAGCCGCCGCCTGCTTCAGCGCCATCTGCCGCTCATCAGAAAGATTGATCGTCAACCGAGCCATATCACGAACTATACCAAATGGTGCTAAATCATACAATCACCACCTGGCTCTGAGGTCCGAGGTTCGAGGTCGGTGCGTCGGTGGTCAGTAGTTGGTGGACAGAGGACAGAGAACAGAGGACAGAGGACAGAGGAGAGTAATCAGTAGTCAAACCTCGGACCACAGACCTCCGTCCTCCGTCCTCCGTCCTCCGTCTTCCGTCTTCCGTCTTCCGTAAACCGGGCCTTTCACCTTTTAGCCTCTCCACCAAAAATGGTATCATCGCTACCAAGATTCGCCGGGAAACCCCAATGCCCACACGCTCTCAGCCACCGGAAAAGTTCCGCCGCTACCGCGCTCGCCTGAAGTCCCGCGGCCTGCGTCAGATTCAACTCTGGGTACCTGACACTGCCCATCCAGAGTTCCAAAGACAGCTCGACCACCAAATCAAGCTCATCGAATCAACCGACGAAGACCTTGAGACGCTGGAATTCATTGAAGATATCGCCGACTGGAGCGACTGATGCGTCGCGGTGACATTGTCACTGTGGTCGCCCCAGGCGACTTCGGCAAACCCCGACCAGCCGTCATCATTCAGGGCGATTCGCTGAACCGCGCCGAGCCCGGCAGCACCATCGTCGCCTTGATGACCAGCAGCCTCCGGGACGCCCCCCTGCTTCGTCTGACCATTGACCCATCCAGGGAAAATGGCCTCGAAAAGCGCTCGCAGATTCAAACCAATCGCATCCTGACACTGAAAACCGACCGTATCGGCACCCCCATCGGCCGACTAAGCGACAACCAAACAGTCGAACTCAACCGACTCCTGGCCCGTAAGCGTCCGGCCAACCCCAACACTACCCCTTACACGGCAGGCTTCGGAATTTTCAACATCTCCGGCGTTAGGTTTTGCGGCAGCAGGGCTTCGATGTCCTCCGGCTGCCGCGCATTCGGCAGTGTCTCGAACAGGTAG
>JBGTLI010000002.1:0-16560 GCA_041744195.1 Wenzhouxiangella sp.
GACCGCTTCTCAAGCGAGGGCTCCGGCAAAATCTGTGTATCAGTTGGCTTCGGCATTTTTAATAATCCCTCGTTCTTATTTGCCCTGAGAATTACACTAACTCAAAGGAGCAGTGTATGGGACGAGGTTGACACACAGGGCCCCTGCCCTCATCCAACTAACCAGAACCAGTAGATGCTGACGCTGGTGACGATCATCAGCAGCAGGTTCAAAGGCGCGCCGACTTTTGCGAAGTCAGTGAACTTGTACAGGCCCGTGCCGTAGATCATGGTGTTGGTCTGGTAGCCGATTGGCGAGAGAAAACTGGTGGAGGCGGCGAACATCACTGCCAGAACCAGGGCGAAGACATCGATTTGCAGCATCTGCCCCAGTGAAATCGCCACCGGCACCAGGATCACCACCGAGGCATTGTTGCTGACCAGCTCAGTCAGCAGAGTAGTGACCGCGTACAAGGCCATCAGGACCAGTATGGGATGCCAGCCCGCCGCGTGGATGGCCAGCAAGCCACCCAGCAGGTCGGCCGCACCGGACTTGTTCATGGCAATGCCGAGCGGGATGACCCCGGCGAGCAGGAAGATCACATCCCACGACACGCCAGCATACATATCCTCCTTTCGGACACAATCGCTGGCGACCATTGCAACGACACCCATCAGCGCTGTTACCACGATGGGCAGGGGCGTCAGCGCGGCAGCCAGGACCACGCCGGCCACGATCCCGCCTGACAGCCACATGCGCCGACGATCAAAATCATCGAAAGCCTCTCCAAGGACCACCAAGTCCGGGGTTCTGCGCAAACGGGTCATCGCGGTTTTCGATATCTGCAGCAGCGCAATCTCGCCGACATGGAGCGGCTCCTCACGCAGTCGCTGCTGCTTCAAAGCAGGAACTTCCAGACCGATCAGTCGACCCTGGAATCGCTGCCAAAACCCCGCCTCGGCGGCGGTCTTGCCCTTGAATACCTGTCGGTTGCGCAACAGAACCCGAACCAGTTGGCCATCGTCACGTACTTGCCGGGCCTCGTCGATATCCGACAGCAGTTCCACTTTGTCGCTCTTGATCAAATCCATGACCTGGCGCAGGTTGGCCCGAACCTGGATGACATCATCGGCCTGAACGCGGACTTGCTCGGCGCGCTTGATGTGACGACTCGTACCGCGCACCAAACTAAGCACTTCAACGGCCGTGCGGGTGGAGAACTTGCTGTCAGTCAGGCTCTTGTCAATCAACGGACTCGACTTCGGCACACCCAGCTCAACGATAAAGAGCTCCTTTTCGTCATCCTGCAGCTTGATCAGGTCCTTCTTGGGCATTAGCCAGCGGCCAACGGTGATGAAATAGATCAGCCCCGTTCCCAATACGATCAGGCCTAGATGCGTAAACTCGAACATACCGATCTCGCGGCCGAACTCCGGCACATCTTTCAGGATCGTGGATGCAAGTATGTTGGTCGAGGTGCCAATGAGGGTGAGCGTCCCGCCCAGCATGCCGAAAAAACTGATCGGCAGCAGCAGGCGTGAGGCCTGCATCCCGAGTCGCTTGGCCATATCCAGAATCAGAGGAATCGATACCGCCACGGCCGCTGTATTGTTGATAAAGCCCGAGACAATGCCAACCAGGGCAGCAATGATCAGGATCATGCGGAACTCGGAGCTGCCGACCATTGGAAACAGACGCTGTCCGAGCACATGTACCAGCCCCGAGCGCTGGATACCAGCCGACAGGATAAACATCGCCAGCACCGTCACGGTTGCCGTCGAAGACAGCCCCGAGAGGCCTTCGCTGACCGTCGGGAACGCTGCCGGCAGGTTCACGCCGCGTTCCAGCAGCCACTGAGAATGACCCAGCAGTGGAATGACCATCAGGGTGATGAGAATCAGCAGCGCGGTAATGTCCAGCGGCAGTTTTTCACTGGCAAACAAATACAGGGCAGCTGCAATGACCAGGAAGACAAGGGCAATCTCGATAGTCATGGGTCCGTGCGCTACTCCAGGGTGGCAGCGCACAGCTTAAACGAATTCACACCAAATGAATCTCAGCCTGAACTTTTAACTAGTGTTCACTCGCGAAATGGCTTGACAAGCAAGCCGGACCGACTCCGACCTGCTTGCCCTTTGCCAATGGATGCGGCCTCAAAAATTGAAGCCAAGGCCTACGGTATAGACCCAGATGGCGTTGCGGCGAAATGCGTCAGCGACACGATCCGACCGATTGAAGAACCATTGATATTCGACCCGCCCAAGAAGGTACGTCTGCGGTAAAACGTAGTGTTTTACACCACCTTCCAGACCCGCAAAACCGCTGTTTCTTATTCCGTCTCCGTAGATATAGCCCAGGCTGCCACCAAGAAACGGCCTGGTGCGTTCAAGTCCGAACTGCCAGTTTATGTAGCCGCGGGTCGAACCATTCCAGAAGTCATTGGCGAAATTCGCATCTTCTATGCTGGCATAGTTGATGCTCTGGCGGATACCGACAACAACATTGTCCATCCAGTACCAACCCAGTTCGCCAACGACGCTGAAGTTGCCGCTGTCAAAACTGCGATCACCGGAACCAGCACCGGAAATCGAAAACTCACGATCACCGACCGCCGGCCTAAAGTCGGATCGGGTCTGCTGCTGTGCTGATGCTACAAGAGGAAACCAAAGCATCACCAGCACTGCAATCATCATGATCTTTTTCATATCTCATATCTCCAAAAGTGTTGAGGGTGATTTTTCATAACCCGGTTCGCCGATCATCCAATGGCAGCACCCACGGTCCTATCCAGGTTCTGCGAACACATGCTCACCTCATGTTAATTTTTCGTCTGTGCGACTGCGCACGCCGAGTGCCGGCACTCATCCGACCTTGGTGCCCTAACGTACAGACCATCCAAAGGTAAATGCTCACTCTTTGATTCGTTAGAATGAAAGGAGAAGTTGCGGTGCCCAGCCATTCCATCGAGCCCGTTACCAATCGCTTGATCAATAGTTTTGACGCGCATTGCCGGGATCGACTTCTGGATATGTGCACGTTGATCGATCTTGAGTTTGGCGATGTCATAGAGCAAGCCGGCGACGTGCTTGACCATGTGTACTTTCCCCAGTCGGGGTTTATATCCATGGTCGCATCACTGAGTGATCACAAGCCGATCGAAATGTACATGGTGGGAAACGAAGGCATGGTGGGCGCAACGCTGGCACTGGGCGTTGAGACCACGCCCATGCAGGGACTCGTTCAGGCCCCGGGCACTGCTTTCCGCGCCGATGCCAAGCAGTTCCAGAAACTGCTTGATGAAGCCCCTGAAATGACAAAACCCGTAGACCGCTATCTTTACATCATTATCGAGCAATTGGCCCAGACCGCTGCCTGCAACAGCTTTCACGAGGTCCGCGAGCGCCTTGCCCGCTGTCTGCTGATGACGCATGATCGAGTTGAAGGTGACAGCTTCTACCTGACCCACAGTTTTCTAGCAGGTATGCTGGGCGTTAGAAGAAGCGCGGTAACAATCGCGGCCGGTGAGTTACAGTCACGCGGGTTAATCAGTTATTCGCGTGGGCAGATCAGGGTCATATCTCGATCAGGTCTCGAAGAAGCCTCCTGCGAATGCTATTCGGCATCGCAAGCTTCCTTCAATCACTGGCTTCCCAAGACCCTTGACACAGCCACGCTGGCACAAAAAGTACCAAGCCGTTCCCTGCCAGAATGACAGGGAACGGCCGTAGCAGAGTGAAGCAAGGTGTTCAGATTGGAGGTGGACGGGTGCCGGATCGGGAGAGCGTGTCCGTCTGCGATCCAGTGTGGGTTTGCGTTCTTGTACCGCCATCCGCCTGGGTCCCGTAGAACGAATGAACTTCGTTTTCCCAGGTCGGATCGGCCATGTTGGGCCAGTCATCCTTGTCGAAACCCGGCGAGTCCTTCAGCCTGTCTGAGTCCACATCCAGAATGAATCGTTTGTTCTCGGTATCAATTTGCAGCGCGTCCCAGGGGACTGCATGCAAGCGATCACCGATACCGAGGAAACCGCCGGAAGCGAGCACGGCATAACCCACCTTGCCGCGCTGAATATCCAACATGATTTCTTCGACCTTGCCGAGCTTTTCCTCGTTGCGGTTGGTCACCTCGTCACCGATCAGGGATCCGGCGCTCAACAACCCGGACTGGCCTGGATGGCGCGAGCCGGATCCCATTCTATTGCTGCTGGCCTGGGTCATTTGCTGCTCCTTTTGCTCACATCTTCCTTGACGTCACCTGCTCCGGCACGGGCCTTGCCACCCATCTTCTGAGCTTTGCCTTTGTACTTTGTCTTGGTATCGCCCGTCGCTTTGCCCGCAGTTTCCTTAGCCTTTCCCTTGGCTTCTTCGGTGCGACCTTTGACTTGATCCTTGTTCATAGAAATAATCTCCGTAAATGGATTGTTAACAATGGGCCACTGCGCGGGAGTCAACGCATGGTGGAGTGAAGTTTGCGTGCTGTGAAATGACAAATCTGTACGTTGGGCCTCACAGGATCCCAAGGCCATTGATAGCCTTGCGGGCCTTGTCCTTGTACATTGCACGATCAGCATTTTTCAGAAGTATTTCGATGTCGCCGCCGTGGTCTGGGTAGATACTGACACCAATGCTGGCGCTCACCTGCACGGAGTGACCGTCGAGCAGTTGCTCGCAGGAGACGGCTTCGCGTAATTTTCTCGCTACCAGGTGGGCGTGTTCTGGTTGTTCAATTTCACTCAACAGGACGACAAACTCGTCTCCCCCGTAACGGCTGACGGTATCGGTTTCGCGTACGCAATCGACCAGCCTCCGGGCCAGTGTCTTCAAAAGCTGATCACCCCGATCGTGACCAAAGGTATCGTTGACCTGCTTGAAGTTATCCAGGTCGACAAACAACAGACCGACTTGTTTATCATGTCGGCGGGCGAGTGCCAACGCCTGGGTCAGACGATTGGCCAATGCTGCCCGGTTGGGCAATCCGGTCAGCCAGTCATGCTGTGCCTGGTGGGCCATTTTGGCGGCAGTCGCCCGGGAAAACCTTACGTCATGGAACACTACTACCGCACCGGCAACCTGCCCGGAGCGGTGATGCACGGGAGCCGCGGTATCTTCAATGGCGACTTCACTGCCGTCACGGCGAACCAGAAGACTGCGGGCTGCGAGCCCGACTTTGGCATCCTGACTGATGGCTCGCTGCCCGGAGAATTCTGCGGGCTTACGCGACACGGGGTCGATGATACTGAACACGCGCTCAACCGGCTGATGCAAGGCCTCATGGCGAGCCCAGCCGGTCAGCTTCTCAGCCATTGCATTGATGTAGTTGACCTTCCCGTCCACATCAATCCCCAGAACTGCATCACCAATCAAGTCAAGCACCACCCTGGCCTGCTGTTTCTCCAGATGGCGGCGCTCTCCGGCGGCCTGTCTTGCCTGCTCGATCCTCAGTCTTTCACTGATACTCTCGATACTGTGAATGGAACGCAGGCGATACCGTGTATCTTCCCTGGCCTTTACCACACGCTCAGTTCTCTGATAACTCCGACTCATTGCAATAGACCCCGTTCGCCAGTTCTGTTGTGACCCCGACCGCAGCCGGCATGCCACAATAAACGCGCGTGAGGAAATGATCCGTACGATTGCGCACGTTTGTCTACAGCCACTTTCTTTGAATAAACAGACGATATGTTCGGCAACGCACGGAGTCTGACTTTGATATCCCGTAACCTGTGCCTGACCGTCGCGTTGGTAGTAGCGCAAACGACAGATCTGCTGGTAATGGCGTAACCAGAATTGATCTAGTCGATAGAAACTGCGCTGCAACCCAGTTGGAGAATGACTGGCGGCAGTAGGGACGGCAAGGGCGATTCTTCGCCCTTGCCTTTTTTTGGCTCATGGCTATTGATCACTTGATGACTATAGCCGCTGCAACCTTGCCTGTCGCAAGACCCAAACCGGATGAAGCCGCGCACCAGACCCGAATTGTTCAGCATTGGCGATCTCCGGCTTTTCCGGAACACCGCAGTTCTAGCTGCCCTGATACTACTGGGCGCCTTGATCATCGTGGTTTTCTGGGCTTTCGCGGTCGTAATCAGTGTTTTCTACAACCTGATTTTTCCGCTCTCGATCGCCGGCATCCTGGCGCTGATTCTGTTTCCGCTGATGCAGTTTCTGGAACGGCGCCTGCGATGCAATCGCGTGGTGGCCATTGGCTTCATCTTTGTCGGCATTGCACTGGTTTTCACCGGGATGGTGGTCTTGATCGGACCGACAGTCGTTAGCCAGGCGACCGAATTGGTCGAGACAGCCCCTGAACTTCTGTGGGAACTTCGTCACCGACTCGCTTATTACTTTCCTGCGATTTCCGAATCACTGACCGAACGTATGGAGGAAAACGGCTTCGAGTTGATGCAGGTTGAAGAATTCGGAAGTTACTTGACTCGGTATATGGGGCTATTGGCCGGCTTGAGCTTTGTACCACTATACCTGTTCTTTGCCTTACTGTCCGGTGAAAGTCTGCGCCGCCATGGCACGGAGCTGCTCACAATTTTCCGGGCCAGAACGCGTCAGCGAATCCTCTATTTTGTGGACGTATTCCTCGGTTATGTGACCGCCTTTTTCCGGGGTCAGATGCTCATTGCGATGATCATGGGGGTCATGTACGCCATCGGCTTCAGCATCATCGGACTGCAACTGGCGATCCCGATCGGACTGATCCTTGGTTTTCTGAACATTGTTCCTTTTTTAGGAACCGTGGTTGGGATTCTGATTGTTCTGCCGATGTCGTTATTCCAGGAGGGTGGTGGCGCTGTTCTGCTGCTGACGGCTCTGGGCGTCTTTGCCGTGGTGCAGTTGATTGAAAGCTGGCTGCTAACGCCGAAAATCATGGCTCAGCATTCAGGGTTGCCACCGGCCCTGGTGGTCATTTCCGTTTTCTTCTGGGGCATCGCCCTTGGCGGTGTCGTCGGCATGATCCTGGCGGTTCCGCTGACCGCCTTCTTCGTCGCAACATGGCGACCGATAAAATCCAGCCTCAAGCGCGGCCTGCACCCGGAAGATGATCCGGGCGAAACTGCCGACCGGGATGACGCGGCTCGTTAATCCAGCATCTCGATATGACGCCGAATCCGGTTGAGCGCGATGTGCAACTGGTTGGACGATCGTCGACGATTGGCCAGGCCAGTCAACTCCTCGTGCAATGCCAGGCGACAGGCTTCAGACACGGCGTGCCCCACGCCTCGAATGCCTTGCTTGAGGGTTGCGTTTTCGGCCAGTAATGCATCGACCTGCTGTAAGGCAGCCTGGAGCTGCTGTTGCGGGTCTGAGAACATGAGCGCTTGGAAACGCACTGGGGGGTCGACCTGTGAGCGCATCGCACGGAATACTTCCAGCTCCACCCGCTGTTCAGCATCGTTACTGTTTCCATTTGATAATGAGCCTGAAACCAGGCCATGATCGTGGCCATTTGCCCCGCTATTCGTCATTCTTCTGTTCATGCCATCTCCTCTATGCCCCGAATTGTTGCCGGGCGGGTGACCCGCCCGGCAACCTGCTTTTGTCACTTCTAATTCACTAACTAACTGGTCTTGCAATCAAAGCGGTCGTCAAAAAATTTCTCAAACGGTTGGGCGACCCAGCCGGCGCCGAATGGTCAGCGCCATACCGCCGAGCAACGACAGCAATCCGGCCAGCCCCAGCATCGGCAGCGGACCCGCTGTAGCCGGCAACTCCCGCGGCCTTTCGGCGAAAGGATCTTCCTCGGCTTCAGCCAAGCGCATCTGCTCGTCGTCCTCTACCGGCGGCGCCTCATCTGCTCTCCTTGCCAACTCCGCGCGCGACGCATCCGGCGTGCCGGCAAAGCCGAATTCACCTTCCGGCGCAAACAGGCTCAGTCGTTGCCCTTCAAAAACCTCATCCCAGGTGTAGGGCTGGCCGTCAAGCAGAACCCTCTGATTATCACCAGGCTCCAGATTGACAACGCCGTGTGATCTTTCGTCCGGACCTATGAACTCGGCGCGAACGGTCCCGTCGGGCTCACGGCCCAGGAAGTCAATCTCGAATCGAGCCCAGTGCTCTCCGCCGGAAATGACCACGTCATGACAGGCTTCGGGCGACCACGGGTATTCGGCCAGCATTTCCCGGTCCCAGTTCACCTCTGCGCAATCGATTGTCGCGAGCTCCATGCCGGCCAGGGGATCGCCCTGAATTCTGTCTTCCATAACCGCTTCTTGCGCTGCGCGTTGAGCAAATGCAGTTCCGGTCAATGAAAAGCCCAGGATCACTGCGCCTGCCAATATCAAAATATTCAATCTGCTGTTCATAAGTGCTTCTCCTTAGGATTGGGCGACATAATAAGTACGTTCATGACCCTTCTTAATTCATTACCACCGCCTGCACGATGTATCGTAGCGGCGCGTTTCCGACAAAATAGAACGGGTAGCAGGTGATCAGCGTAACGGTTGATTCATCCGTTGGATCGAGCGGCCAGAGCTCTTGGGGCTCGACGATTGACAGCGACGTGACCTGGTAATTACTTTGTTGCGACAGACTTTCAAGTTCCAGTACGTCTCCGACAGCAATGTCCTTGAGTGGACGGAAATGCTGGTCGCGATGCGCCGCAATGGCCATGTTGCCGTCGTTGTTCGGTCCCGCTGTCCCCTGGACCCAGCCAGCACCCCGATTGAGATTGAATTCGCTGATGTCGCGGTAGACCGGCACCTCCAGGCTCAGCCTGGGTATGCGCAGCAAAGCAATTGGAATGGATTGCTCGTTGACGGGCTGACTGAGGGGCCCGGAATCGGTTTCGACGACGTCCTGTTGCCCGGCGGCGTCCCGAGCCTCGACAAAGACCTCGACGCCATGCTGACGCAGGTTTTCCAGCCCGGCCCGAGCGCTGAGAAACAGCGCGAGGAGCAATAGACCGACGGTCCAGCAAACCAGTTCCAAAGCGACCTGCGGCGAGCGATCAGGCATGAGCCTGATCCCCTGAGCCTTCATCTGCCGGATCTTTAAAAACGTGACAAACTTCCATGCGTGATTTTCCCGTCTATTGTTCAAGTCAGGGAAATCAGGCTAGAGGTTCACCCCTTGGGGCGTCTGTACGAAAGCGCACGAACGGCCGTGCACCGAAAGTGTCCGCACTGGTTGCAAACCGCTCGATTCAGGACGGCTTCGGCCCAGAAAGCGAGGACAGATTGACGAATTCCTGGTGCAGTAGATGGCGCTCGCGACGCAACAGGTCAACAAGCTCACGACGGTCCCAGAAAATAGTGCGCACCAGAATGCGATCCCGGTAAATCAGAACATTTCGTCGGTAGCGCAACGCGACGAAGCCGGTTGGTGGCAACAGAGCAAGGTAGGCGAAAGCCTGGACCGCACTCAGGCCGGCATACTGCCAGAGCGTCAAGCCGATCAGCGCGTAATTGGCCGCAAATGCCAGCACACCGCTGCCAAAGAGAGTGAACGCGCGCACCGCCTCATCACGGCTGAGCCGCCCCAATCCACGTGCGAGAAGGTAGGGCGCAACATTGTGGAGAAGGCCAAAAAGGGCAACCGGCGCCATCAGTACAGCGTAAAGGGTCATACGCAATCTGATCAGGCGCTGGCGCGCGGGCTCGTCGAAGGCATGGGACAAGGCTTCGCGGAGCTCAGTCTGGCCCAAATGATCCTTGTAGCGCTCCAGCCTCTTGCGCAAGGCGACCACGCGTCGCCGGTCTGTCTGCCAGGCATGGACCAGCACATCCCGAATATGCTGGCGACTGTGCATGCGCCGCTCGAACGCGTGGCTGCTTTCCGGCGTGGCGCGCCGATACCAGGCGGCCATGCGCCACAACCAGCGCTTCAGGAACCGTTGCTTGATCGGCTGGCCCGGGCGGTCTGCGCCAGTTTCGAAGCGGCGACCCAGTTGATCGCCGAACACCGCGCTGAGCTGATCGACCATCTGCCCGAGACGGGCGTCCTCAATCGTCAACACCTGCTGTCCAAGGGCTGATTTGATGTGATCGGTCAGCGCAGCCAGCGCCGCGGACGGATCAAGCCGGTATTGCTCGGCATAGTCGGCCACGCGAATCGGGGTGCCGAACCGTAACAGCACGGCCGACATCAAGAAGCCGCGATTCTCAAAATTGACGCCGACCGGCACCACCACCAGACCGAGTTGATAGTCATTGCGGGACTCGGCACCGAGGGCAAGCCGGGCCGCACCTTTGCGCAATGGACCGATGCGAGTCGGCGGCGAATTGCGACCTTCGGGGAAAATACCGACACACCCGCCGGCTTCCAGCAATTCGAACACTTTTCTGAAAACTTCGGCATTGCGTTCAATCGAATCCGGCACTTCAGCCACGCGGTAGACGGGCACCGCCCCCAACCGCCGATACAGGGCTGCCAACGGCCGAAACCGAAACAGGCCACTGCGAGCCAGGTAATTGATGGGCCGCTGGATCTGGGTTGCAAGCAATATTGAATCAAGAATGGAACTTGGATGATTGGCCGCCAGAATGACCGGGCCGGACACAGGTACATGCTCACGACCCGTAGCCCGAATCTCGACAAAATAGAGCTCGTTGACGATCCTCAACAGGCGGATCAGCCAGCGATAAAGTCTCATGATTTCAGACCAGACTTGTCAGACATTCTGATGCGGATCTGTGGGCCGTATGTCCGTAATGGCCTGCTCTATCATGGCTTGTTGATTGCGCTGGCAGATCTGGCCAAACGCCATCAGACGATCGGTCACCATCCGGTTGAATGACCCCGCTGGAAACTGTCCGTGTTCGTCCGCTTCACCGGGTTCCATGCCGGTCAGCAAACGCAAGGCATCGTTCAGCCGTGTGATCGGGTAGACCGCGAAGCGGCCGTCCGCGACGGCGGCCCGGACGCGAGCATCGAGCATCAGGTGTTCGATATTGCTTGCCGGCAATAGGACAGCGTGGCCATCCAGGCTTCCCGACTCTGAACAAACTTCAAAAAAACCTTCGACCTTTTCATTAACGCCTCCAACAGCCTGCACCTCGCCATGCTGGTTGATTGATCCGGTGACCGCCATGGACTGCTTGAGCGGGACGCGCGCTATTGCCGAGAGCAGAACGCAGGCTTCGGCGACCGAGGCCGAATCCCCTTCGATGCCGCCGTAAGCCTGCTCGAAGGCCAGGCTGGCGGTCAGCGACAGTTCTGAATCCTGGGCGTAACGGCCAGCTATGAATCGCGACAGGATCATGACCGCCTTGCTGTGGAGTGGTCCGGCCAATTTTGCTTCGCGTTCGATATCGACAAACTGGGCGCGTCCCGGTCGGGCGGTGGCGCTGATCCGGGCCGGCATGCCAAAGCTGTGATTCGCCAGCCGGGTCACGGTCAATGCATTGACCTGCCCGATGCGCTCACCGCTGGTCGCCACCATCAGGACGCCGCGCCGGACAAGTTCACGGGAACGCCTGTAGATTCTCGCGGCGCGGGCACGGCGTTCAAGAATCGCCTGACCGACATGACTCGATCCGATCACCTCGGCCCGGTCCTCTGCGGCCCAGTGGTCAGCCTCCATCATGAGGTCACGCAGGACACACTCGTGTGTGGTCAGCTTGCGCTGATCCCCCGCCAGGCGACTGGCATGTTCGATCATGGCCCCGACAGCCCCCGGGTCCAGCGGACGAATGCTGGCCTGCCTGGCCATCGTTGCCAGCATACGCGCGTGCAACTCGAGGTCTTCATCGTGGCGCTCCAGGTCGTCCTCCAGGTCTGCCTCGACCTTGAACAGTTCGCCAAAATCCGGATCGTGATGAGCAAGCAGGTAGTAAAGCTGACGCTCGCCGACCAGCACAACCTTGACCGACAGCGGGATACATTCGGGCTGCAGGCTGGCAGTACTGACCAGCCCGTAGGCCTGCTCCAGAGATTCGATCCGAATCTCGCCCGCGCTCAGCATCTGCTTGAGGCTCTCCCAAGCCATCGGATGGGTCAGAACGCGGCGGGCATCCAGGATCAGGTAACCGCCGTTGGCCCGATGCAAGGCGCCGCTGCGAATCATCGAATAGTCTGTGTGCAGGGCACCCTCGCGGACCTGGTGTTCAATTCGGCCGACCAGATGATGGTGGTTGGGCAAGTCTTCGTAAATCACCGGCGCACCGGTCAGTTCGCCATTGTCGACCAGCACGTTGGCGCGGTAACGATCCAGCAGTTCATTCGGCGGACCACCACCCCGGCGCCCGCGGAAGGCGCTGGCATGCTCTACGATATCGGCCTGGATACTGTCCAGGTGGTCCAGTGCCCGCGGCAGATGCTTCCAGCGGTCCCTGATCTCACGCATGGGCCCTTCCAGGGCGAACAACATGATCTCTTCATTGAGCTTTCGCACCTGCTTGTGCAGCTCACGCCGTAATCGCGGCGCCTGCTGGACCACCTGCTGCAGCTTTTTTTGCAATTCGGCGACGCGAGCCTCGATCTTCTCCCGCTCCTCCTCACTGAGCTTGTCGTATTCTTCAGGCTCAATCACTTCGCCATCACGCATCGGGGCCAGCGTGAATCCCGACTGATTGGAGATCAGGGCGACATTGTCTTTGGCCGCCTCCTTGCCGATCTGTTCGATATTGCTTTCCTGCTGGCGATTGAACCTGTCCTGCAGCTCCTGCATGCGCCCCTGGTAATCCTCACTTTCAAAGACCCCGGTCACGCTGCCACGAAGCTCGTCAATCAGCATCTGTAAATCAGCGCGGAAACGCGCACCCTCACCTGCCGGCAAGCGCACCGCTACCGGGCAATGCGGCGACTTGAAGTTGAACAGGTAGCACCAGTCTGCCGGCACCTCGGCGGTCTGAGCCCGGTGGGTCAGATAGTTCTGCACCAGTTCGCGACTGCCGGCGCCTCGGGACGAAAGAGCAAACAGATTAAAACCCCGGCTGGCAATATCAATACCGAACCTCAGCGCACGCATGAACTGGTCCTGGCCCAGCGGCTCATCAAGGTCAGCGAGCGACTCGGTGGTTTGAAAGGCAAATTGGTGCGTGGGACATGACCGAAACAGCTGATCCACCGTCAGCGCTTTTGGCTCCTGCATCGAAACCCCGCAATCAGATAAAGTCCAATACCACTATAACGGCCAAGGCGTGGATGATCCATTGATTAGAACCCAATGGCCTGCATCCCCAGGCTGCCATTAGAATGTCCTTACGCGAATCCGAACGGCTCGAATCAAAAAGCCCGGATTAATCTGTTTCCCAAGGAGGCAACAACATGAATCCTTCAGGCGCCCTGCTCGGGCAGTCAAAACTGCCGAGGGTCGAAACCACCATTTTCGCCGTCATGTCGCAACTGGCAGCAAAACATGGCGCCCTGAACCTGTCTCAGGGCTTTCCGGATTTCGATTGCCCCCAGGCACTGAGCGACCTGGTAAGCCAGGCGATGCGGGACGGACATAATCAATACGCTCCCATGGCGGGCCTGCCATTGCTGCGCCAGCGAATCGCCAACAAGGTGGCAAACCTGTACCAGGCTGATGCTGACCCGGACGATGAGATCACCGTCACCTCGGGCGCGACCGAAGCACTGTTCGTGGCGATCCAGACTGTGGTCCGGCCCGGCGATGAAGTGATCGTCTTCGACCCGGCCTACGACAGCTACGAGCCGGCAGTCGAACTGGCCGGGGGCCGCACCATTCACCTGTCATTGCGTGCCCCGGACTACCGGATCGACTGGCAACAACTGACCGATGCGATCACCAGCCGGACACGACTGGTCATCCTCAACAGCCCGCACAATCCGACCGGAGCGGTGCTGCAGCCTGGAGATCTGGAGCGGCTGGCCCAGGCCCTGGAACACAGTGATGCCTTTGTCCTCAGCGATGAGGTCTACGAACACATCATTTTCGACGACAAGGCCCACCAAAGCCTGCTGATGAACGAGGCATTGCGCGCGCGCAGCTTCATCGTCTCTTCGTTTGGCAAAACCTATCACACGACCGGCTGGAAAGTTGGCTACTGCATCGCGCCGGCCACATTGACAAAGGAATTCCGAAAGGTCCATCAATACGTGACCTTTTCAATCTCCACGCCCATGCAGCACGCGATCGCCAATTTCATGGCCGATCCGTCGTTCCATCTGGAACTGCCGGCGTTCTACCAGAAAAAGCGCAATTATTTTCGCGCCGCCCTGGCCGGTGCCGAATGGAAGCTCCTGCCTTGCGAAGGAACTTACTTCCAGTTGCTGGACTATTCGGCCCTCAGCGACCGAACGGATACCGACATGGCTCGCTGGCTGACCACGGAAATCGGCGTTGCCGCCATTCCCGTTTCGGTCTTTTATGCCAATTGTGAGGACAATCGTGAGGACAATCGTGCGGACAACGGTCGTCATGATCGCATCCTGCGCTTTTGCTTTGCCAAGAACGAACAAACGCTCGATGAGGCGGCCAGCCGCCTTCAGGCGATGAGGCCGGGCTGAATCCGGCGCCCTTGATCTGCTGCAAATCTGAGATACTCTGCGCACCGAAATCCTTTCAAAACAAGAATCTCTTTTGCCATGAGCAACGAGTACCAAGCGTCCGATATTGAAGTCCTGCAGGGGCTCGAGCCGGTCAAGCGCCGGCCCGGCATGTATACCGACACCACCCGACCCAATCACCTGGTCGCTGAAGTGGTCGACAATGCAGTCGACGAGGTGCTGGCCGGATACGGAAAGACCATCGTGGTCAGCCTGCACGAGGACGGCTCGGTGGAAGTCAGCGACGATGGCCGTGGCATGCCGGTCGACCCGCACCCTGAACACAAGCTGCCGGGTGCTGAGCTGATTCTTACCCGGCTGCACGCTGGCGGCAAATTTTCGGGCAAGAACTACAAGTTCTCCGGCGGCCTGCACGGGGTTGGTGTGTCGGTGGTCAATGCCCTGTCGAGCAAACTGGTCTGCCGGATCAAGCGCAATGGCCAGGAACACGAAATCAGCTTCGCCCACGGCGAGACACAGTCCCCGCTGACGGTGATCAGCGAAGTGGGCAAGCGCAATACCGGCACCACTGTGCGCTTCTGGCCCGAACCTTCCTATTTCGACTCGGCCAACATTTCCCGTCTGCGCCTGAAGCACCTGCTCAAGGCCAAGGCCATCCTGTGCCCCGGCCTGAGCGTCACCCTCAATGACCTCAAGTCCGGCGAGTCGGAAACCTGGCAGTTTGCCGATGGGCTGACCGATTATCTGACCGAGAGTCTCGAAGGTCTGGAGTGCGTGCCGCAAATGCCTTTTACCGGCAATTTCGCCGGCGCCGACCAGGAAGCGACCTGGGCTCTGACCTGGGTGCCGGCCGGCGAGCTGTTGCAGGAATCTTATGTCAACCTGATTCCAACCCCGGCCGGCGGCACCCATACCAATGGGCTTCGCACCGGCCTGATCGAGGGCCTGCGCGAGTTCTGCGAAATCCGCAACCTGCTGCCGCGCGGTCTGAAACTGTCGCCTGAAGATGTCTGGGAGCGGATCAGTTTTCTGCTCTCAATCAAGCTGGCCGACCCCCAGTTTTCGGGCCAAACCAAGGAACGCCTGTCCTCGCGCGCCGCCGCCAGTTTTGTTTCCGGCGTGGTCAAGGACGCCTTTGCCCTGTGGCTGAACAAACATATCGCCGAAGGCGAAGCAATCGCCCAGTTGGCCATCGACAATGCCCTCAAACGCCAAAAGGCAAGGAAGCAGGTGGCCCGACGCAAGGTGACTTCCGGCCCCGCCCTGCCCGGCAAGCTGGCCGATTGCGCCTCGACCGACCTGGAAGAAACCGAACTGTTTCTGGTTGAGGGTGATTCGGCCGGCGGCAGCGCCAAGCAGGCCCGCAACCGTGAGTACCAGGCCATCATCCCCCTGCGCGGCAAGATTCTCAATACTTGGGAAACCGAGCCGGATCAGGTGCTGCGCTCGCAGGAAGTCCACGACCTGGCGATCGCCATCGGCGTCGATCCGGGCTCGGACGACCTGTCCAAGCTGCGCTACGGCAAGGTGATTGTCCTGGCTGACGCCGACTCCGACGGCCTGCATATCGCCACCCTGCTCTCGGCTCTGTTTCTCAAGCATTTCCGCCCCCTGGTCGAAGCCGGTCGGATTTTCGTTGCCATGCCGCCCCTGTATCGGATCGACGTAGGCAAGCAGACCTTCTATGCCCTCGACGGCGAGGAGCGCAAGGGCCTGCTGGCGCGCATCGAAGCCGAGAATATCAAAGGCAAAATTTCCGAAACCCGCTTCAAGGGCTTAGGCGAGATGAACCCACTGCAACTGCGCGAATCCACCATCGACCCGGACACCCGTCGCCTGGTGCAACTGACCATCGACGACTCGACCAAGACCGACGCCATGATGGACATGCTGCTGGCCAAGAAGCGCTCGGCTGACCGCCGTGGCTGGCTGGAAGAAAAGGGCAATCTCGCCGAAGTGGTGGTTTAGGGGCTGGTTGGCTGGTTGCACAACTCTTCACGCATTCCGTGTTCAAATGCTGATATGAGCCGTTTTCGAAAACCCCATCTGCCTGGTCGTCGGCGACTGCTGGCGACTGCTGCCCTGGCCTTGCCGGCCATCTGGCTGGCGGGATGTCGTAGTGAAATGGCGGCCGCTGACAGCAGGCTGTCGTTTGAGG
>JBGTLI010000003.1:0-3206 GCA_041744195.1 Wenzhouxiangella sp.
GAGCCATAAAAAAAGGCCCCGGGCGAGGGAGGACCCGGGGCCTAGAGTCGGATCCGGTTTGGGGACTGTAACCGAATCCTGACGGTTCGCCCAGGGAGGGGGACGAACCAACACCATGTACATGGCGATAGTTATGACCGGGAGGTTGCAATAAAAGTTCCTATTGCAATTGCCAAATTAAATGTTTTTATTTTTTGCTTATATTTCAATCGCATGAACACGCTTTTTGGGCCCGGCCTCAACAGCTTAGTGCGAACTGTCCCAGTCCGGACCTGTGCCCGCATCCACTTCCAGCGGCACCCGCAGATCGGCGGCTCCGCGCATATGCTCGACAACGGCGGATTTCACTTGATCAAGGACGCCGTTTTCGACTTCCAGCACCAGTTCATCGTGGACCTGCATGATGAGCCGGGCGGCAACACCCTCGGCCTGGATCCAGCGGTCAACATCGATCATGGCCCGCTTGATGATATCGGCTGCAGAGCCTTGCATGGGAGCATTGATCGCGGCCCGCTCAGCAGCCTGGCGACGCTGACCATTGCGCGAGCGGATCTCGTCGGTCCACAGGCGTCGGCCGTAGATCGTCTCGACATAGCCCTGGCTTCGGGCCTGCTCGCGGGTCTGGTCCATGTAGCGTCGCACGCCCGGGTAACGCTCGAAATAGCGCTCGATGTAATGTTCGGCGGCCTTGCGGCCGATATCGAGCTGGCGCGCCAGACCCCAGCCGCTCATGCCATACATCAGGCCGAAATTGATCGCCTTGGCGGCCCGGCGCTGGTCGGGCGCGACGGCATCAATGGCGCATTCGAACACTTCGGCCGCGGTGGCGCGGTGAACGTCCTCGCCGGCGGCAAAGGCCGCCAGCAGGCGCTCATCACCGGACAGATGAGCCATGATGCGAAGCTCAATTTGAGAATAATCGGCCGCCAGCAACGTGGTGCCCGGTGGGGCGATAAAGGCCTTGCGGATTCGCCTTCCCTCAACCGTGCGAATGGGAATGTTCTGCAGGTTCGGATCGGTAGACGACAGGCGGCCGGTGGCGGTGACCGCCTGGTGGTAATGGGTGTGGATCCGGCCAGTGCGTGCATGAATCTTGGTCGGCAGGCGGTCGGTGTAAGTGCTTTTGAGCTTGGCCAGCGAACGGTGTTCGAGAATCAGGCGCGGCAGCTCATACTTGGCGGCGAGTTCCTGCAGAACATCTTCGGCCGTTGACGGCTGCCCTTTCGGTGTTTTGCGGACGACGGGCAGTTCAAGCTTTTCGAAAAGGATTTCCTGCAATTGCCGCGGCGAGCTGAGGTTAAAAGCCTGTCCGGCGCTGTCATGAGCCGCGCTCACCAGTTCATCCAGGCGGGACTGGATCTGGCGACTCTGGGCATCAAGCTGGTCGCGGTCAATGGCAACGCCCACCCGTTCCATCCGGGCCAGCACCGGAATCAAGGGGATTTCCAGCTCTTCGTAGACAAATTTCGGCCCTGCAGTCTCGCGCACTTTCGGCCATAGCTTGTTGTGCAGTGCCAGGGTCACTTCGGCGTCTTCACCGGCATAGTCGGCGGCAATGGCGACAGGCACCTGGTCGAAAGTCACCTGCTGCTTGCCCTTGCCGGCCACCTGCTCGAAGCTGGTGGTCTGGCGGCCGAGGTAGCGCAGGGCCAGCGAATCCAGGTCGTGGCGGGTAGCCGTCGAATGGAGAACGTAGGACTGAAGCATGGTGTCATGCCGAATGCCCGCCAGGTCGAGACCGGCCTGGGCGAGCACGTTCAGATCGTACTTGAGATGCTGCCCCAGCTTGGGTCGGTCCGGGTCGGCCAGCAGAGGGGCCAGTTCAGCAATGGCTTCGGCAGCACTGAACTCGGTGTCCTGCCCGGCGTGTCTCAGCGGCACATACCAGGCCTTGCCGGTTTCGATGGCAAGAGCAAAGCCGACCAGGTCGGCATCGAGCGGCTCCAGACTGGTGGTTTCGGTATCGAAGGCAATCAGTTCGGCGGCCTGGAGCGCCTTGACCAGCGCCCCGAGCTCAGCCCGGGAGGTGACCACACTAACCGCCAGTTCAGTCACTTCGGCCACGGTGCTGGCCGGCTCTTCCTGGTAGGCCTTGAGCCAGGAGGCGAACCCGAAACGGCGCAGCAACTCGACCAGACGGTCGTGCTCGGGCGTCGGCGGCCCCAGATCCTCTGGCCCCAGGCCGGTTTCGACCTGGTTGTCGAGGGCGACCAGCTTTCGACTCAGAGGTATGGTTCCCAGCGCGGCGCGCAGGTTGTCGCCCACCTTGCCGCCGACTTCGTCGGCACGGGCCATCAGCTGCTCCAGGCCGCCGTATTGGTTGAGCCACTTGGCGGCGGTTTTCGGCCCCACCTTGTCGACGCCCGGGATGTTGTCGGAGGCGTCGCCGCACAGCGCCAGGAAATCGGCGATCAGCTCCGGCCCGACGCCGAACTTTTCACGTACGCCGCCAATGTCGTAGCAGCGTTCCTGCATGCTGTCTTCCAGCACCACCTGCTCGCTAACCAGTTGGGCCAGGTCCTTGTCCCCGGACGAGATCAGCACCTTCATGCCCGCCGCCTGAGCCTGTTCGACCAGGGTTGCGATCACATCGTCGGCCTCGACGCCCTCAATCGCCACCCGACGAATACCCATGGCATCAATCAACTCCTGCAGGGGTTCGATTTGGACGCGCAGCTCATCGGGCATGGCGGACCGGGTTGCCTTGTAGTCCTCGTACAGCGCATGCCGGAAGTTCTTGCCGGGTGCATCGAAAATCACTACGATCCTGTCCGGCTGCTGCACTTCGATCAGGCGGCGCAGCATGTTGGCGACGCCGAAAATGGCCCCGGTCGGCTGGCCTTCGGCATTGGTCAGGCTAGGCAAGGCGTGAAAGGCGCGGTAGAGGTAGGATGATCCATCCACCAGGCAAAGTTTTTCGGGCATATGCAAAGATTCCGCTTAAGGCGCTCAAAGGCGTCGAATCAATAAGATTGACAAACGCTCATGATAAGAGCAAAACGCGCCTGGCCGCAGACGGAAGACGGAAGACGGAAGACAGAAGTCAGACAGAGTACACGGCGGGTACTGGACTGACCCCGCTTAAGTAGACACGGGATTTCATGCTTCTATTCCAAAGGAAACTGGGGTTTTCATCCCCAGCGTCCCGTGCGTACGGATTGTATTGTAGAACTGTAACGAGTAGTACTTGACCTCGGCGATCATCT
>JBGTLI010000004.1:0-3034 GCA_041744195.1 Wenzhouxiangella sp.
CTGCTTCATGGATTCGGCCAGCATCGCCAGCGTATCCGGGCAGATATCCGGGCAATTGGTGAAGCCGAAAAACATCAGCGTCCACTTACCCTCCAGATCAGCCCGGCTGAATAACTCACCTTCGGCGGTAAAAAGCTCGAAGTCAGCCACCGGCTGCGGCGTGGGAAACAGCGAAGCCGCCCGCCATTCAGCAGTCCGCTGCATCATCTGATTCGCCGCGATCAACCCTGCCGCCAACGCGCCTATCGCCACAATAACCAGCAAAAAAATGCGCCCACCTTGACGGGCGCCAATGGATAAATTCGTCATCTGGCCATTATACCGCTTCCCTCTGTGAACAAGATAAAGCTCGCGTCTGTGCTTCGGTGGTCGGTGGTCGGTGGTCGGTGGTCGGAAAAACCAGCCAACTAGCCAACTAGCCAACCAGGCAACCAGGCAACCAGGCAACCAGGCAACCAGGCAACCAGGCAACCAGGCAACCAGGCAACCAGGCAACCAGGCAACCAGGCAACCAGGCAACCAGGCAACCAGGCAACCAGGCAACCAGGCAACCAGGCAACCAGCTAACCGGTCTTTTCCCTTCCACCTTCCGCCCCAAACCTTTAACCTTTCACCTTTAAATTTTTCACCTTCTTTTCTCCCATGACCCTAGAACAACTCATCCGCCAGGCCGCAGCAGCCATGGAATCCGCCGATCTGTATTTCGGCCATGGCACGGACAACGCCCTTGATGAGGCCTGCTGGCTGGCGTCGGCGGCGCTGGGGATGGCGCCGGATTTTGATACCGGCGAACTGGGTCGCGAGCTCAGTGTCGATGAGCAGCATGCCATTACGGCGTTGCTGGAGCGGCGTATCTCAACCCGCAAACCGCTGGCCTATCTGCTGGGCGAGGCCTGGCTGGCCGGGTTGAAGTTCGAGGTCAACGAAGATGTGCTGGTGCCGCGCTCGCCGCTGGCGGAATTGATCATCGATGGTTTCGAGCCCTGGCTGGCGCCGCAGGATCTGCATTCTGCGGTGGATGTCGGCACCGGCTCGGGCTGCTTGGCGATCGCCCTGGCGCGTCACTGGCCGGAAGTTCGGGTCGATGCCCTGGATATCAGTCGTGCTGCGCTGGCATTGGCTGAACGCAACGCAGGGGCCCATGCTGTCGAAAATCGGGTCGAATGCATTCATTCGGATCTGCTTGACGCGGTTCCGGGTCGCCAATATGACCTGATCCTGGCCAATCCGCCCTATGTGCCCACGGCTTCCATGAACGATCTGCCGGTCGAGTTCGGCCACGAGCCGGTCCTCGGGCTCGAGGCGGGGGAGGATGGCCTGGACCTGGTGCGTCGGCTACTGGTCAGCGCCCCCGATCATCTCACCGAGCATGGCATCCTGGTTTGCGAGGTCGGTGAAGCCGCCTGTAACGTGAAAGCCCTGCTTGGAGACGCGGTCGAACTGGTGTGGCTGGAATTTGCCCATGGCGGCGATGGCGTCTTCCTGCTCGACCGACCGGCCTGCATCAAGGCGGCGCAATGGATCAACGCCTTGCCCGCCCGGCAATGACGGCAGACACGGTACAATAGCAGGCTTATTTTCTCATTCTTGTTTTATCACTCTTGTTTACTGCTGGGGAAAATTGAATGAAAATTCTGGTCGCGATCAAGCGCGTGGTGGATTACAACGTCCGGGTCAGGGTCAAGTCAGATGGTTCGGGCGTCGAGACCGATGGCGTCAAGATGTCGATCAACCCGTTTGACGAAATCGCGCTGGAAGAAGCGCTTCGCATCAAGGAACGCGGTGGCGCCGACGAAGTCGTGGTCTGCTCAATCGGTGGCAACGAGGTCCAGCAGCAACTGCGCACCGCGCTGGCCATGGGCGCCGATCGCGCCATCCAGGTTGAAGTGTCCGGCCCGGTTCAGCCGCTGACCGCCGCCCGGGTATTTCTGAAGCTGGTCGAGACTGAAGAGCCGGGTATCGTCTTTCTTGGCAAGCAGGCCATTGATGATGATTGCAACCAGACCGGCCAGATGCTCGCCGCGCTTTGGAATCGTCCGCAGGCCACCTTTGCCTCCAAGGTTGAAATGAGTAATGGCAAGGCGACCGTCGCGCGCGAAGTCGACGCAGGCCTCGAAACCATCGAAGTCGATCTGCCGGCCGTCATGACCTCCGACCTGCGGCTGAACGAGCCGCGTTTCGTCAAGCTCCCCGACATCATGAAGGCCAAGCGCAAGCCGCTCGATACCATCGCTATCGCTGACCTTGACATCGAAGTCGCGGCCGACCTCGAGGCCACGGCCTTCGAAGCACCACCCATTCGTGGCGGCGGCAAGATGGTCAATAGCGTCGACGAACTGATCACTGAACTGAAGAACAAGGGACTGCTGTAATGAGCCGAATTCTGATACTTGCCGAACATGACGGCAGCGAACTGAGTCCGGCCACCGCCAAGGCTGTGAGCGGGGCCTCGGGACTGGGAATCGACGACATTGATGTCGTCATCTTTGCCGCTGATCCGTCCTCGGTGGCCGAGCAGGCCAGTGCACTGGAAGGTGTGAGCCGCGTATTGACCATCGCCGGTGAAGACTTCGCCCATCCGTTGGCTGCCCGCCTGGCGCCCGAGATTGCGGCCCTGGCCGGCGACTATAGTCATATCCTCGCTCCCTCGACCACCTTCGGCAAGGATGTGCTGCCACGGGCTGCGGCACTGATCGGCGTCAACCAGGTCTCAGACATCATGGAAGTCATCGACAAGCGGACTTTCAAGCGTCCGATCTATGCCGGCAACGCCATCGTCACCGTTCGGGTGCCGGAAGGCGGCCCAGTGGTGGGTACGATCCGAACCGCTTCCTTTCCTGCCGCAGGAGATGGCGGCTCCGCGGTAATCGAGGCACGCGATGCACAAGCTTCAGATCCGGGCCACACCCGCTTCGTCAAGGTCGAAGGCTCCGATGGCGAGGGGCCTGATTTGTCATCGGCTACGGTGGTTGTATCCGGTGGCCGGGCCATGGGTTCTTCGGATAACTTTTCCATCATCTACAGCCTGGCCAAG
>JBGTLI010000005.1:0-21370 GCA_041744195.1 Wenzhouxiangella sp.
GGCAGGGTGTCGAGCACCTTGCCTTCCATCTCTATATGATCGTCTTTCGGCATAACCTTTCGCAGAAGTAGGTAAACCGGGCCATTGTGCCAGCTTTCGGCCGATGTGCAAGCACAAGACTGCACAAAATCATTTTTTCTGTCCAGGGGAGCCATGTTCATACAGATGGCAATTGACCGTGCGTCCACCCTCGCCATGAATCGGCACCGCGGATGGCGCCCTGGATCGGCAAATATCCATGGCATTGGGACAGCGCGGGTGAAATGGGCAACCCGATGGTGGATTGACGACCGAGGGGGCCTCGCCAGACAAGATTGCTCTCCTTGCGCCAGGTTCCGGGCGCGGAGTGGCGCGTAGCAGGGCGCGGCTGTAGGGGTGAAGCGGCTCCCTGAAAAACTCGGTCGTTGGCGCCGATTCGACAATCTCACCCAGGTACATCACTGCAATCTGGTGGCTGATATGCCGGACCACGGCCAAATCGTGAGTGATGAAAACAAAGGCTATGCCGAATTCGTCCTGGAGGTCGGTAATCAGGTTGAGCACCTGGGCCTGGATTGAAACGTCCAGCGCCGACACGGCCTCATCGGCAATGATGAGATCCGGTTTTGTGGCCAATGCCCGGGCAATGGCGATGCGCTGGCGTTGACCGCCGGACAGCTCATGCGGGAAGCGGTTGAGCGCCGACGGGCTCATGCCTACCGCTCTGAGCAAGTCGTGAACCTGATCGACACGTCCGCCAGCCGGTCCGATCCGATGCACATCCAGCGGTTCCCGCAGGGTCTGCATCGCGGTGCGGCGGGGGCTCAAGGATGCATAGGGATCCTGGAAAATCATCTGAATGTGTCGACGTGCCCGCTTGAGTTGCCGGCGGTCGGCACTCACGAGGTCACGCCCTTTGAACAGGACCTGTCCTTCGGTCGGCTCGATCAGACGAACAATCGCGCGTGCAAGCGTTGATTTGCCACACCCTGATTCGCCGACCAGGCCCAGGGTCTGGCCGCGATCCAGTGTGAAACTGACCCGTTCGACCGCCTTCAATACGCTGGTCTTGCCGCCGAAGCCTTCGCTCCTGACGCGGAAATGCCGTGACAGCTCGCGGACCTCGAGCAATGGCGTCTCCAACGAATTGGTCACCCGGTCAGTCATGACTCGCCTGAGCCACCAAATCATCCGGACGATCAAGTGGGAAAAAGCAGGCATACTGCCTTCCGTCACGGGCGATCAGGGGCGGCGCGTTCCGATGGCAGCGCGCCCTGGCAAGCGAACATCGCGGTGCAAACCGACAGCCGGCCGGAATGGCGCCCGGCTCCGGCACGCTGCCGGGGATGATCGGCAAGCGTCCCGCAGGTTGGGCCAGAACGGGATTGGACGCGAGCAATCCTGCGGTGTAGGGGTGCGCCGGGTTCTCGAACAGGGCTTCGATATGGGCTTCTTCAACCGCCTGGCCACAGTACATCACCAGAGCCCGGCGGCAGGATTCAGCAATCACGGCCAAGTCATGGCTGATCAGGAGAACGGCGGTGCCGAACTTTGCCTGAAACGCACTCAACTGATCCAGAACCTGAGCCTGGGTAGTGACATCCAGTGCGGTGGTCGGCTCATCGGCCACCAGCAACTGCGGCCCGCAGGACATGGCCATCGCAATCA
This sequence comes from Wenzhouxiangella sp., assembly GCA_041744195.1. Lineage (GTDB taxonomy): Bacteria > Pseudomonadota > Gammaproteobacteria > Xanthomonadales > Wenzhouxiangellaceae > Wenzhouxiangella. The sequence goes on from JBGTLI010000005.1 coordinate 1,648, forward strand.
TCACCCGCTGGCGCATGCCACCGGAGAGCTGATGCGGAAAGTCATCGATTCGGCGCTCGGGCGAGGCGATCCCGGTCAGGGCGAGCATTTCGATTGCGCTGGTGCGCGCCTGAGAACGGCTGAGGTTCGTGTGCTGGCGAAGGACCCGGGTCATCTGGCCAGCAACCGAAATCACCGGGTTCAATGCGGTCATCGGCTCCTGGAAGATCATGGCGATATCACGTCCGCGCAGACGCCTCAATTCGCGCTCGGGCAGGCCGACCAGATCCCGCCCGTTGAGGCGAATGCTGCCGCTGACGATCCGCCCGGCCGGCGCGGGAATCAGACCCAGCAGTGCCAGGGCGGTCACCGATTTGCCGCAACCCGACTCCCCGACCAATCCAAGGGTGTCACCCGAAGCCATCTCGAAACTCAATCCGTCGACAGCCCGGATCCATCCGCGTTCGGTACGAAACTCAATAGCCAGATCACGAACCTCAAGCAGCGGCGGTGCAGAGCCTGATGGAGCGGTAACCGGACTCATGAACTGACGACCTTTGGATCAAGCGCATCCTGAAGCGAATCGGCAAACAGGTTGAATGCCATGATCAGCACGAACATCATGGTCGATGCCACGGCGAAATTCATTACTTGACCAGACAGCACTTCCTGGGCGCTTTCGGCGATCATCAGCCCCCAACTGGTGCCATCCTGGACACCTAAACCGAGGAAGCTCAGAATAACCTCAGCCTTGATCGCCGAGACAAAGACAATCGTGCCCTGAACCAGCAGGATATGACTTGTGTTCGGCAGGATATGGCGAAAGAGAATCACCGGTGCGGGCACGCCGGTGGCAATTGCGGCTTCGACAAACCCCAGGCTTCTGAGCTTGATCACCTCGCCCCGGACCAGGCGTGCCGTCAGTGTCCAGAACGTGACGATCATGGCGATGTGCATGGCCCAGATACTCCCGGCAAGCGCATACGCCACGGCGGCCACAAACAGGTAAAACGGCATGGCATCCAGCACCCCCTTCTGCCACAGGATCAAGTCGTCGATCCAGCTTCCGGCATAAAAGCCCGAGACGACGCCGAATATGGCCCCAATCAGGGTCGAACTGATCGCCACGATCAAGCCGATTTCGAACGCGGTTCGGGTTGAGTAGAGGGCTCGCTCAAAAATATCCTGGCCGATCAGGTTGGTTCCAAACCAGTGTTCCGATGAAGGTGGTGACCAGCGCGGGCCGGTAATCAAAGACCAGTCCTGCCCCCACAGGCCAAGTGCGACTCCAACGGCGATCAGCGCGTAGCCGGCAACGACGGTCAGCGCCATCAGGCCCCAACGGTCGCGCCGCAACTTGTAAAGCGATTTCTGCCACGGGGAGCGAATGTCAGGATAAGTATCCAGGCTCATTTGAGGACAACCCTGGGGTCAACCCACTTGTAGAGAATGTCGTTGGCGACAAGGACCAGAGCAAACAGGATAGCAGTCAGACTGACCACAGCCTTGAGTACAGGCTGGTCTCCACTGAGGATGGCATCGTAGCTGGCCCGACCAATTCCGGGGATCCCAAAATAGCTTTCGATCAGGAGCGAGCCGCCGACAACAATCAGCGGAATGGAAAACATGATTCGGGTGATGATGGGTATGAGGCTGTTTTTCAGAACATCCTGCAGCAGGATCCGGGCCGGTGAAATGCCGAAGGCGCGAGCGGTACGAACATGATCGCGACTGAGTTCTTCGACAAACACCGCACGGTAGAAACGAGTGTTGTAGCCCAGCGAGACAAACACCAGCACCAATGTGGGCACGGTGACATAGTACAGGTAGTCGCCTGGAGAATGAACCGACCAGCCGCGCACCGGAAACCAGTTGAAGCCGTAGCTCGAAGCCAGCACCAGTTGGGCCACGATGATGACCACCAGGAAGCTGATGCTCATGCCGACCGCCGAGCTCGCCATGACGAGTCGGTCTATCCAGCCGGAACGGTACCAGGCGGCAACCAGCGCGAACAGCACGCCCAGGAGGTTGCCGATAACAAAACCCGGCACGACGAGTGCCAGAGATACCGGGACGGTCCGCTGGAGCAGATCAGTGACGCGCTCGCCGGTGGAAAAGGAATGGCCGAAATCCAGCGTGACCACTTCCCTCAGGAAATCAAGGTAGCGGACGACGAAGTTCTGGTCGTAGCCCAGTTCGCGTCGAACCTGCTCGATCTCCTCAATAGAAGGATTCTTTCCAATCAGCTCATAGGTCAGGTCCGGGCCAAAGTAGACCATCAGCACAAAACTGACCAAGGTGACGCCAAGCAGCTGCGGCAGCGCGGTGACCAGCTTGCGCAGGATGTAGAAAAAGGTTTCCATGTCTGATCTGATGCTGTTGTCTGAAATACCTCTAATCAGGAATCTGGTCGGGAAAGCGCAGCTGTTGGGGCTTGAACCCCTGGGCTACGCGAAAATACAGCGTTCGGATAGGGACGCCGTCTCGCTCGATCGCACGGGACTGCAATGGCCCAAGATCGACCAGGGCAAGCTCCAGCCAATCTTCATTGATCAGTTTTGATGTGTAATTGATCAGAATAACCGGGCGCGACGGGTCGGTGTCCCGATCGAACCAGTATTCCCACATCGAGCCGCTCATGCCAATGATGTTCTGGGCTGTGACCTGCGCACTTCGTCCATCGGGATGGTGAAAGGCCAGGGCGGCCGAAACGCCCCATTTGCTGGTTCCGGCAATGATCGGGTCACGACCGGTTTCCATGGCGACTTGTTGCTCGATTTCCGCAACAGCCTGCGCCGTTTCGGGCCAGCCGAGGTAACCCACGTTCAAATCCACCGGCCTCGTGCCCGGCAAGCCCAGTGTCAGGTAGTGCAGCAGCAAGCCCTGAATCAGGATTAAGGCCAGGAGCGTCGGTGTCCAGCTAAACGCCATGATCCGGTGCAGTCGGCTCAATGGCGTCTGTCCCGGCCAAAGAGGTCGCACCAGGACAGCCATCATCATCGGCAGCAAGGCAATCCACGCCGGAATGCTCCAATGGAACTTGACCACCGTGAACAGGCCGTAAAAGGTGAACACGGCCAGTGGAACGAGGGTCATGAAAAGCATGAAGCGGCGCTTGCGCGAATCCGGCGCCAGTGTCAGACGGGTCTTGCCCATTACGTAGAAACCAGCGGTCGCAATCGTGGGCGTCAAGAGGAGGATTGCAAAGACCACGATCATGTGACTGGCGAACTCCGGATTTTCCAACAGGCGTCGGGTACTCTGAAACGCAAATGAAGCCCAATCGTTTTGCCAGTTCCAGATAAGGACCGGCAAAAACATCAGCGTGGCCACCAACGCGCCCAGGTAGGGTTCAGGACGAAAAAACCAACGTCGTGCTTGTGGGTCGAACACCATGAACAGAAAAGCGGCCGGCGCCAGCAGCACGATCGAATACTTGGCCAGCAAACCGAATCCCATGGCCAGTCCCAGGCCAAAGAATGCGCTTGGCTGGTCGTCAACCAGACCGCGCTTGAAGAAATAAAGTGCCGCGGCCCATGCGACGATCATCGGGGCATCTGGCGTCATCAGCATCCCTGCCGCCGAGAAAAACGGCAGTACGGCAACGGCCAGCACACACAACAGCCCAACTGTGCGCCCGCCCATGGTTGCCCCGTACAGGTAAAAGAACCAGGCTCCGAGCAGAGCGAGGGGAATCAGGGGTGAGCGCACGCCGAACGGCGTATCTCCGAACAGGCTTGTTCCGAGGGCAATCAGCCAGCCGACCAGGGGAGGGTGATCCAGGTAGGACAAGGCCAGGCGCTGGCTGTACATCCAGTAATACATCTCATCCGGTATCAGCTCCAGTTGGCCCATGTACAGCAAGCGCAGGACCAGCATGTAGCTGAATACGCTGATCGCGGCCAGGTGCCAGCGTACGCGTGGAATCACGCCCGACGCGGTCGAGGCGAAGACATAGAATGCCGCGCCTAGGTAATTGACGCCAGCGGTCACGACAATGGCGGGAACGATGGCCGCCATGGCCGAAAGGCCGAACACCTCGACAAGAAGAACCAGCACGCCGCCGCGAATCATCAGCGCCATCAGCGCGACGATAAAAAAACGCGCATAGCGCGCCGATAGGCCCATCGCCGCGTGGGCACTGCCCTGAAACGTCCAGCGATAATTAAGGATGAAGTTGGTGATCGTTGCTACAAAAAAGCTGCCGATATGGGCCGAGCCCAGGCGCGCGCCGCTGCTGATCAGGAACTGGAAGATCAGCAAGTCAACCAGCATGCCGCTGAGGCCGACCAGAACAAACTTGGAGGCGCTGCTGAGTGATACGCGACCGCCTGCGAGATAAGTCAGGCGCTTCAGGTAAGTTACCTGCTGGGCCAACCCCAGTTTGGACTGACCGCGATGACGATCTTCGAATCGGATCGGCACCTCGCAGGTGCGTATTCGATCACCACCCTGAACCAGGAGCTCAAGCAGGATTTTGTAGCCGGCCGCATGAGCCGGCAAGGCCAGGAGGCGCTCCCGCGCGGTAGCGAAATGGCCGGCCATGGGGTCGCGAACTTCGGTAAACGGCCAGGCCAGCAAAGTGGCGACCCGGGAGGCCAGATGTCGATGCCATGGCCAGCCCACGGTGCGGCCACCCGGAGCGTGACGCGAGCCAATGCTGACATCGTGGGTACCGGCGCGCAGGGGGGCCAACAAATCAGGAAGCGCCTCGGGCGGATGCGAGCCATCGCCGTCCATTACAACCACCCAGTTGCCGCGTGCCGCCCTGGCCCCATCCAGAACGGCGCCGGACAGGTCAGGCTTGCCAGCACGCTCCATCACCCGCACCGGGTGAGATTTGCTCCAGTTTCGTGCTCTTTCAACCGTGTGGTCGGTGGAAGCGTCGTCGACCACGATCACTTCGCATCGGTCGTTGTCGGGAATTGCCGAAAAAATCCGCTCCATCAGCGGATCGATGTTCTCGCCTTCGTTCAGGGTCGGAACGATAATCGAGTATTCGACAAGTTGTTCGGCCGAAGCCTCAGCCGAGGGCTCATCAGGTCGTGCGCAATGATCGCTTTCGGTCATGAGGGCTCTGTGGCTTGCATGAAAGACGGACGGGGCGGGCAGCAGCGCGCATTGTCGCCCATTTCGGCATGGATTTGAAACCGCCGGCTTGCAGAAAAAACCGCCACAGGCCTTGACACACCATCGAATACGAATAAAATGACGGGCTGATTGCGGGAATAGCTCAGTTGGTAGAGCACAACCTTGCCAAGGTTGGGGTCGCGAGTTCGAGTCTCGTTTCCCGCTCCAAGGACTCCACCCGCCGAGGCCCCGGTAACGTCGGGGCCTCGGCTTTTATGGACAGCGCTGCGAACTGGCAGCGGAATGCGCTAAAATAGCGCGCGTCGGCCCACTCACCGACTAAAAAACAGCCCCTGAGGCTAGGTGGCAGAGTGGTTATGCAGCGGCCTGCAAAGCCGTGTACCTCGGTTCGACTCCGGGCCTAGCCTCCATTTTCCCAGCGAAAACAATCAACCGCGCTCCGTGTAGAGTTTTTCAGAGGCTCCTGATTCCCAAGGACCCGCGATGCCCGGTTCCTTGGCGCAATGGCCAGCGCCTGCCCGATGGTTCGGGTGATAATCGTCGATGCGGTGGTGCAAGCCATGGTTCAGCCTGTGAATCAACTGTGCAGTGTTCGCTCTTTTCGATAATGACGAAAGTGTTGGCCGGACAATCACTTCTTGCGGCGCTATGGTTGCTGATGGTCGGCTCGATCGCTGTTCAACGATGGTTTGGGGGCTTATATAAGCAGGCCAGCACAGGCTATGGATTGATGCATCGACTGAACAAGCGACCAGACTTGGGGGCAAGCGATTTTAGTCATGACCGATGGATACATCGGTGACATGAATCGAACGAAGCGCCCCCGATTAGTGCTTGGCCACCATCTTTGCTATGATTGGGCCGGATTGGATCACGATAAGGCCTTGTGATCGATCAGGTGGCATTGGGGTCATAGTGAAAGCCGGTATTCCGGGAGTCTCGAGTTCCATGCCAACCCAGTAATTTTGAAGAGAGGTTGTATCAATGGAAAGTCAACAAGAAACCAAGCTTGAACAGAACGCACCGGAAGACGGCGCAGCCGCAATCGCCAGCCCTGATCTCTTGAAGAAGGTATCGAAGAAGAAGGCTTCCAAGAAGAAAGCTTCCAAGAAGAAGGCTTCCAAGAAGAAAGCTTCCAAGAAGAAAGCTTCCAAGAAGAAAGCTTCCAAGAAGAAAGCTTCCAAGAAGAAAGCTTCCAAGAAGAAGGCTTCCAAGAAGAAAGCTTCCAAGAAGAAAGCTTCCAAGAAGAAAGCTTCCAAGAAGAAAGCTTCCAAGAAGAAGGCTTCCAAGAAGAAGGCTTCCAAGAAGAAGGCTTCCAAGAAGAAGGCTTCCAGAAAAGGACCGTCTGAACAAATGGCCCGTGTCTTGAGCGCCGCGGATGACTTGCGCGAAGCGTTGCAGTTCATGGCGGCCGAGCAATTGGCTCATAGACGTCAAGCCGTAGAAGACTTGCGCAATTCGGCCAGGGAGAAATTCTCCGATCTCGAGGCATCAGCGCAGAGCAGTCTTGCTCGATTGCTTGGAAAGGGTTAAGAGCGTCTCTTAACCCGGGGGCGCTGCCCGATCAAAGATGGCAAACCAGGTGGCTGGTTCCAGCCACCTGGGGCGTGGGCCGATTTCTCCGGCCCGTTTTGAGGCGGAGCATGCTATTCGTGTTCTCAATTGCTCATGTTGCGACCATGATCTTAAAAAAATGGCGGCGAGCGTGAACTTGTAGTGGTTGACGTGTCACAACTGATACGTGGCCCACGCAAGGAGAACAGTATGAAAGTACAGGATGTCATGACCCACACTGTCGAGTATTTGTCTTCAACCGCAACGCTGGCCGAAGCTGCTCGCAAGATGAAGGAATTGGATGCAGGATTCTTGCCATTGAGCGACCAGGGCAACAACAGGCTCGAAGGAGTGGTCACGGATCGGGACATTGTGATCCGTTGCGTCGCCGAAGGCAAGGATCCGAATTCGACGACCGTGGCCGAGGCGGAAACCGACAAGGTGCTGTACTGCTTTGCCGACGATGACGTGGAATCGGTGGCGGAAAACATGTCCGATCAGCAGATTCATCGCCTTGTGGTTCTAAACAATCGTGACGAGAAACAACTGGTTGGGGTTGTCAGCCTTGGCGATCTTTTGAGGCATGACCAGATCGAGATAGCAGCCCGGGCCGCTCGCGGTATCGTCGATAGCCCGCGGCTTGGCGCTTCACACTGATCCTCTTAATGGAATAAAAAATCAGGTTTACCACGGAGGCACAGAGCGCACAGAGAAATGCATTTAAAAACAATACGTTATTATAATTTCTCTGTGACCTCCGTGCCTCTGTGGTGAGCTTTTCGTGTTCCTTTAGCGACAGCGCGCCTGGAATCGGGCTCGTACACTCTGTGGTGATCTTTTCTTTGTTTTTGTTTTGCGAGAGTCAGAACTCGCTGACCTCTTCGTCGGCACGTTTTCGTTCCAGGCGCTCGGACTCCTCCTCTCGCGCAGCATCAATGATGGCCATCAGGCCGTCGAGGTCGATTTCGCTTCGGTCAGGCACATATTGGCCAGTGAGTTGGCTGTCGGCATGGAGCTGACCTGAAGCGTATAACGCCCACATCTCCTTACCGTAATCGGTTTTGCGCAGTTCCGGTGCGAATCGGCCAAAGCAGGCGCGCATCCGGTCGACATCCCTGACCAGCATCATTGCGGCGCTGTTATTGGCTGCGGCGTTGACTGCCTGAGGCAGATCGATGATGACCGGGCCGCCTTCGTCCAGAAGGACGTTGAACTCCGACAGATCACCGTGAATCAGGCCGGCAACCAGCATGCGAACGATCTCGTCAATCATCTGCTGGTGATATTTCAGGGCAGTCTCCCGATCCAGGGTCACCCCGTCCAGCCTGGGTGCGACAAAACCGTCGGCGTCGGTAATCAGTTCCATCAGCAGCACGCCATCGACGAAGCCATGCGGCTGCGGCACCCTGACGCCGGCAGCGGCCAGGGTGTAGAGGGCGTCGACTTCTGCATTCAGCCAGACTTTTTCCTGTTCTTTCTGGCCAAAACTTGTCCTTTTGGACATCGCGCGGGCTCGCCGGCTGTTGCGAACCTTGCGGCCCTCCTGATACTGGACCGCCTGCTTGAAACCCCGCTTGTTGGCTTCCTTGAAAACCTTGGCACAGCGGCGCTCCTCGCCGCAGCGGACGACATAGACTTCGGCTTCCTTGCCGCTCTTGAGCTGGAGGAGGACTTCGTCGATCAATCCACTTTCGGCCAACGGCTTCAGGCGTGGTGGAATCTTCATTGAATGGTGGTTCCATTGAGGGGCGTACGCAAAGTATCATGTCCTACCGCGCCCGGGTGGCGAAATTGGTAGACGCAAGGGACTTAAAATCCCTCGACCGAAAGGTCGTGCCGGTTCGATTCCGGCCCCGGGCACCAACAAACACAGGGATTACAGGCGATTTGACGATAGTGCAGGGTCTTTCGATCAATTGACGTGTAACCCATAAGTAACCCGCGCTCTGGTTACATCTGCTTACATGCTGGGGCAGGCGACCAGATCAGCAAATCAGCCAGGCTTGATCGGCTTGGTGGCCCCTCCCTTGATGCTGGATATAATAGTATCCATCCTCCGGCGTATCGGATACAATAATATCCACTCGACCAGGGGACCAGACAATGCACCGATTTCATATCCAGTTTGCAGACCATCGAACGACTGTCACCGTGGATACGATGCTATCCGCAATGCTCGCTATCAAGCTCGGCTTCGAGCCAGAGACGCCAGACGGAAACAGGGCGGTCCGTGAATGGCTCCAGGAACGTCTGCCCTCGAAGGTGGGCACAGACAAGGGGATCGGCAAACGAGCCAGCCAGAATGCTCAGCGGCTCATTGTCGAGGCCATAGCGGATACTAAATTATCCGGGGCCTATGATGATTGGGTGATCGGCAAGGGGTGATCCGGACGGCCTCCCTCCTCAAATGAAAACCCCGACCCACATGGGGCCGGGGGGTTGGCGGCGCTACTGGACCCTTATGAACAGCAGCGCCGCCGGGGTTGCCGGCCAGGTGTCGGGCCTGGCCAGCGGTTGCGGGGGCTGGTAACTACGGGGGTAACCGCTTCGCCCAGCCTTGTCCCGCGTTGGCGAATCAGACCGGCTCAGGGCTGACGAGGACCGCCGTGGTCTGGTCGTCACTCTGTACCGGGTTATCGGTAGCAAGCCGCTGGATGGCCAGTAAATCGCCGCTGGTCACGTTCTCGTCGGCTCGCACAAGGACGGGGCGAACATAGCGGAACATGGGCCGGTGAACCTCCAGGGCGATCACGCCGGCCTCGTCGCGGCTGACGCTGCCCTCCAGGCTGGTCCAGTCGTCGGCTGGATCGTTTCGGCCCTGGACTGACAGCGTGGCACTGCCTCCACTGACAACGGTTGTCAGGTTGGCCAGGAACGTGATGCTGGCGAACCCGGCCATGTCCGCCGCCGTTCCTTCACTGGTTCCGGTGCCGGCTGCCTGGTTGGCCAGGACGCGGGCAATTGCTGCATTGGGTGTTAGGTTGCTCATGTCTTGTCCTTATTCCGTGGAGCCGTCGAAGCCGGTCAGCTTGACCAGGCCTTGCGGGCGGGTGATGGCGAAGTCGCCTCTCCATCGTGCGATGATCAGCACCATGTCGCGCTCGCCTTGGGCGTACGGGTTGACCTGGATACTGAGCTGCGAGCGAATACCCAGAATCCCCTCGGAGAATCGGCCGAAGATGCCGGACTGTTCGGGCAGGTTGGTGGAAACCATCCGGGGAACATCTCGCAGGTCTGAGGGCGGTTCGATGTATCGACCCTGACCATCCTTTTCACTTCGCAACTGTTTAGCCAGGGTCGGCGGCAGGACCAGGCTGGTATCAGTGCCGAGATTCGCCTGTTCGAGCATGAATTGAGCCTCAAGCGCGTCATCCCAGCTCAGCAGCTTGGGCAAGGTGGCCGCGTGCTCTTGGACATGCTTGGCGGCCAGGATGCCGGTGAAGCTCCCCTTGCTACCATCGCCGACGTAGATCGCCGCGTCGATGCTGGTGCCGATGCTCTCGCCAAGCAACCTATCCAGTTCAGCCTGGAGCCCGATGGCATCCTCGATCAGCTCACGGCTGACGGGGATCGTGACGCCAAGCTTCTTGGCGACCAGTCGGACCATGCCGAACGGGGGCTGGCTCTCGGGGAACTTGGAGCCCTCGCCGGTGAACTCGAAAGCCGGATCATCATCAACCCGGACAATGCGGACCTCTGGCGATTCCATGACCATCGTTCTGACGCCGGCTTCGATCGCCGTGGACCTGGCTCGGGCGTGGTCGATCATTTCCCCGGCCAAAGTCGGGTTGACGAAGAAACCGCCGTCCGGGTCTGATCCGGTCAGTAGGCTGGCCTGCATTCCGCTGGCTGTGATCTGTTCGGCCTGTTCGCCAGTGACCATGCCCTGAATGACGCGGGCCAGGCTGGTGCTGGGGATCTGGCCTTGGTGTAGGCCGGTATGTTGGGCCACGGCTTCGGCTACCGATTCGTTCCGGCCCAGGACTGTAACCGGGCGGCCATTGCTGTCGGTCCATTCGGATCGGCTCGCGCCAGACCTGGAGCGGCTTCCCAGTGGTCGAGGTTTGTCGGGATTCGCGCGGGCGTGGATGGCCTTTTCTGCCACCTGAATCTGTCCGCTTAGGAAGTCGAACGCTTTCTGTTCAACCGCACTGAGATCGCGGGCATCATTCTCGGCCCCGTCCAGGATCAACCGCATACCCTCGACCGCGCCCTTCTTTACCTCGTGGAGCCGGTCAGTGGGGGTCGCGTAACCGCCGCCGTGCTGTTCGCCGCCGGGCAAATCCCGGAGGTCGGTGGATACCGTGGCGCAAAGGTGCGAACCTCGGCAGCTCATGAGCACGCGACGAAGGCTTTCCTTGTCGATGCTCGGGTGTTTGCATTCTTGGTGCATTGTGTGTTCCTCGTATTTGGCCACTGGATCGCAAAAACGGCGCGCACCAGTAGCCGGGTTATTAATCCGGGTTTGGCGTCGCGCCGTCTCGAAGATCGGGCCGAACGAGGGCCAGCGGGGTCCGGGGCCGAAGGCGTCCGGGGGCTGACAGGGTTACTGTACATTCTTTCAGTTTCATATTCAAGTGCGCTCAAGCCGTGCTACGGCCAGCTCCTGGTCCTTCAGGAGCAACCGCAACCGATCAGCAGCGGGCATTGACTTGTGTTCCTTCAGCAACCGCGCTCGGGTTTTCAGGCGTTCATCGGTCTGCGGATATTCCAGGTCGAGCAGCTCGAACTGGTTTGCACCTTTCTGCGGCTCCCCGGTTAACCATTGACGCTGCGCTGGGGTCAAATCGGGCGTGCGGTTTCGGGTTCTCTTTCTCGGTGTCGGCATAGTTCAATTCCTCGTTTTCGGAGTTACGTCCAGGTTCAGCATGCGGAGCGCCGTCATCATCGCCGCGCGCGAATCGCGTTCGGTCTGAATGGCCGGGTGCGCCTTGCGCTGTTCGAAACGATCCAGCACCGTTGCGCCGTCTCGCTTGATCTCAGCTTGCGCGCCGCGCATGCGGTCAAAAGCCTCTAGTGCTGTGGCCAGAAGCAGGTGCCCGCCTTCGTCGTCAATTTCGTACGCGGCAACAATGTCGCGCCACCACGATTTGGCCTCACGTGACAGGTGCGTAGGTGCCTTTTTCGGTTTCTTCTCAGTCATAATCTCGTTCCAAATTTTTCAAAGGGTGCGGGTGCTCAGTGCAATTCGGCCTACCCACAGCGGTCCCAGGCGAAAAGCTCAAAACTTTTCACTTGTCCGTCCGTCATTTTTTTCTGCGGGGTCATGGTTGGCCCTCGATCTCGGAGCGCGTGCGGATTCTCGTCACGGCTCGCCATCCCGCCTTGAGCCTGTGCCCGGATGGGGATTCAAGAATCAGCAACGGGTCGGCCAGCTCGACCACCTGGAGCGATGCGTCTATGCCAGGGAGCCGCACCGCGTCACCAATCCTGATCCCCCCAAGCTGATCGGGCTGCCAGGGTTCGGCCAGTTGTGCCATTGCTTCGGTCTGTTGTTTTCCGTTCATGCTCTTTTCCTTGTGCAAGCACTCATAAGCGAAAATGGGATTACCCTTTGCATGTGCGCGCGTGTCTTGTAGTAGTCCATCCGATTTACGTTTGTGAGTGCTTATGAGTCTGGAGTTGATACGGTTGGCGGCGGTTATCACCTCGACCGATAGGCTTCATCTTTTCCCAACCTCGCTTAGTCATGATTCGCGAAAACTGCGAAGCGATGGCCCCCGCGTGATATCGGTCTTTGGCGAAGTCTTTTATCCCTGCTACCTCGGTCAGCAGGTCGCGCATGTAAACAACCGTCTTGCCCATTGCTTGCTGATCGTCCAAGTAATCGATCAAATCCGATTCCAACTCTGGAACCAGGCGCCTAAGTTCCTGCTCTTGCGCGGCCAGGATTTCATCAACCGCCGTAAGGTGCCATTGCATTCCATTTCGATACTCTTGCACCGCTTCGGCAAGTAGCTGATCCCTATCACGCTCAAGAGCGCTCAGGTCCACATCACGACAACGGACTGGCCAGAATCGCCGGTTGCCTGTTTCATCCTTCAGATAGTCTTGGAGATTGGTTGTCGCGATGAATGCGCATCGGCGAGGCCTGTTTGTAGCGTTGCGGCCATAAGGGGGCCGGTAGCGATCCACACTGCGAGATAGAAACGCCTTGACGTGTTCAACATCGGCGCGGCTCATGCTGGTGAGTTCCTCCAGTTCGACCAGCCAGACGCCTTGAATCTGTATGGCCGCGTCTTTCGTACTGAGGTCCGGCACGCCATCAGCGTTCCAGGGGTTGCCAAGGATTCGCACGGCCGTGGACTTGCCCGCCCCCTGTGGCCCCTCGAAGACCGGGACAACATCATGCTTGCAGCCAGGCTCGAACGCTCGGGCAACGGCGCCCACGAGAATGCGCGGGCCGATTGCGTCCAGATACTTTGGATCTCCAATGGCCCCCATGTAATCCTTCAGCCAAGTGCACAACCTGAACGTGCCATCCCATTTCAGCCCATCAAGGTATTCCGTCACGGGGTTGTAGGTGTTTCGCCTGGCGACTGTTATCACGGCGTCCTGAACCACGTTGGCGCGGTTGACGCTCAGTTCTTTTCCCTGGAGTCAGGCTTGCAATTCGATACGGTCAATGTCCGTCCAGAGCTCTGGCTTGTTTACCTTTCGCCAGGGCGCGGGGGCCATCAAGCAAACCTCGTCGGCAAATTCGTTGTAGGCAATCAGTCCTTGAAGCTCCGGCGCTTTCTCCAGTGCCGTTATCACGTTGAGCTCATTGCCCTGTGGTTCACCGTTGCGATTTGTGACCAGCTCAGCTTTCCAATCGTTGCGAGCCAGCCGAGCATCCTGTAGCTGGGAAATTTCGTTGGCTGTTTCGCCAATGGATTTCATTGAGCCACCTCCAGCCGTTCGGCGGCGGCGCGGCCAGCATCAATTGATTGCGTGATCGTTCGAATAAATTGGCCTGGCTCGTGCTGGCTCAGTATCGGCTGCCCAAATATCTCTTGATGCGTGGCCAGGATGCGCCCGTGCGCTTTGTGCAGCCTGTCCATATCGTCGCCGTTGATCCCGAAGCCACTGGCCAGTCGGTCGCCGGCTACGAGGACGATCAGGGCCTCGTACCGAAGTGCTCGCAGTGCATCGGCGGCCTGGTCAATTCGACGCCGTTGGTAGCGGTTCAAGGGTGCGCGGTTGTGCTCCAGGGGCTTGTCGAACAAGTCAGCCATAGTCAGGCCGATAGCGGCCAGGATCGTGGCCGTGTCGTCGCCTCCGTGGTCATGTATTAGTATCCGGTCGTCGACTTGCTTGATGCTCAGCGACGGGGTGCGCTCATCGCGCGTTGGCGTTGCCGCCATCCAGGTATTCGGGCCGGTTTGCTTTACCCGGTCGAGTCGTGACAGTAGCCGGTCTATGGCGGTCATAACGACACCTCCGGGCGCGGTCGCCACAACGTGTCAGCCGGCTTGTTGGGCTTGCGAGTTACAGGCGGGGCCATGTTTTCGGTGCCGTCGAATCCTCGCCAGAATGACGCGGGGGCGGCGTTCGGGTTATACTTGCTTTGCAGTCCGTCGCCTTTGGTCTGTGCTTTTTCGAACCCCTGCCACTGCCCGGCGGGGGTTCGTCGTTTCAGGCCATCCATTTATGCGGCCCCGCTGATCGTGTTTTCACGAATCCGTGATTCGATCCATGTATCAAGATCGGATTGCCGGTACCGTACAGCGCGGCCCAGCTTGGCGAACTTCGGACCATCGCCGCGACAGCGCCAGGCTTCCAAAGTGGTGCGCTTCAAACCGAGATACGTGGCCGCCTGGTTGGAATCGAGAAAGGTATGTTGGTTTGCCATTTGCTACGTCCAGTGTTTGCCGGGGCCATCCGTTTGCGGGTGGCTTGGACGTAACTTTGCGGGGTTGGCTCTATTTGTTCATCCTGAACAACTCAGGCAGTTATTCAAGATGGCTTTTTTCGGTTTGTCCAGACGGTGTTGACGGCGGCCTCACCAACCGAGACGCTCATGCTAATCAGGGCTTCCGAAACCACAGAACAAGCGCTTGGTACACAGCCGGGCTTTTGAGCGGAAGCAGTACCTCGGGTGGCTTTCATGTCCGGGAACCATTCCAAGACTTCGTTGACTGCACCGACTATTGCGCGATCCCTTGCCCGCTTGGGCGGGGTGCCGTCTCGGTTCTTTGCTGGGTCGATCATAAAGCGCGATGCAAGGATGCCCAGCTCTTCGGGAACCGGCACCTTGAGCGCTACCAGTGCCCGCAGTGTATTGGCGCATACCTCTCTGGCCTCCGGCTCACTTTCAGCCCGGCCAATCATGTCCGACAGAAGCAGTTCGGCGTCGGCATCTTTCCGAGCCAGGCCTAGTGCCATCAGGCCGCCGATAAAGAGACACTCGTTTTCTTTCCAGAAATTGAGTCCTAGGCGAAGACTGCCAGCCGCCACACTGTGCGGCGTTACCGACCCTTTGCTGAGAATTTTCGCCCTTACCCTATCCAGTTCTTCTTTTGACGGGGTTGTTCCGTCAAGGTCAGGTTGGCTCATGCCCTGCGCTCCAACCTGACCACGTTGTCAGACTCGAATACCCGGCGCTGGTCTTCGTAGAACTGTGCGATCCGGTCAGCCTCGGGTTTCAGGTTGCGCACGTCGGACAGGTCCGTGTAGTTCGCCAGCGTCACGTCCTGATTCTGTTTGTGGTTCATCAGGGCTTTTGTTCGCCACAATTCCACGTTCGAAGCAGCGGCCACGGCGCGAAACGTCCGACGTAGATCGTGGGCGGTAACTTCGATGCCAGTCTGCTCTGCGATTTTTTGCAACTGGCCTCGGCAGTCGATCAGGTGTCCATTTCCAGAGCGGGCGGGGAAGATCCAAGCTGATCCGTTGGGCCGGGCCTTGAGGATGCTTAGGGCGGCGTCAGACAGGGGCAGGGTTACGTCGGTCCGGTTCTTTGTGTCCATCAGCGTCAGGGCAGCGCCATCGAGGTCGATTTGCTCACGCTTCAAAGCTCTGGCCTCGCCAATTCGTAGGCCAGTCAGTGCCAGTAGTGCAATGAGATCTGCTGCTGACCGGCTGGCCGTGGTCAGAGCGGGGTCGGTGCGCATGGTCTGGACGGCAGACCACCATTGCCCGATTTGAGCCTGGGGAACCATGCTGCTCCGGGCCTTTACCGAGCGCAGCATCGAAGCATCGCGCAAGACCTCGACCGGGTTGTCGGTGATGATCCGCTGGCCGTCCGGCGTCCGATGCTTGGCGGCGGCGTAGTTCAGCAGCGCACGCAATACCCGGAACGCCTGATTCGCTTGGGCTATGCTGCTCTTGCAGCGCTCGGAATATCGGCGGGATACCATCTCTCTGTCGATCGTGGCGACAGGCTTGTTCTGCCAGTCTGAAAATGTCCCTTTGAGGTGCTTATCAATATCAGACTTCGTGGAAGCTTTGAGGGGCAAGCCCTTCGAGGTGCGCCGGCTGGTTTTGTAGTCTTCGGCAATTTCAGCGAGCGTGATGCTGATTGCCTGCTTATGTTTGCGCACGGTTACGGGGTCGGTACCGGATGCCATCTTGCCTAGTTCGCCCTTGGCCATCTTTCGGGCTTGTGCCGTGGTCTTGGTGCCGAACTTTCCAATGGTGGTGCGTCGGGTCCGTCCGTCGATCTTGGCCTGGACAATGAAGCTCTTTGCGCCGGCCTGGGTGGTGCGAAGCCCGAAGCCCTGAAGCTCGGTGTCCCACTTAATTTTATAGCCGGACTCCGGCGGCTCGATCGCTTTGACCAGGGTGTCGGTCAGCTTGGCCGTTCCGGTCGCTTTAAGGTCATCTTGGTTCCGTTTTTTGCTCATCAGAAATAGTCCCTTGAGTTGCCGTGTAACCCATATGTAACCCGGTTTTATCCAAGTTCATACAAGCTCAAGGGATTATATTAGGCTCTCATAGCTTGCAAATCAAGCTTTGTGGTGCTCCATGTAACCCCATCATAGCCGTGTAAAAGGGACTTAAAATCCCTCGACCGAAAGGTCGTGCCGGTTCGATTCCGGCCCCGGGCACCAACTACAGTCTGGTGGATCAGCTATTCGCCGGCTTCGATCCCCGAATGTCCTTCCCGCAACGACAGGATCAGTGGGCAATGGATGCGGCCTTTCTGCTGTTGGCATTCGCTGACCAGTTTAGTGAGGGTCTGGTCGATTCTCATCAGAACGGCAGCTTTCTGCCGTACGTCGGCCAGTTTTTGCTCGGCCATCTCCCGCGCCTCGTCGCAGTCCGCGCCGTCGTCGAGTTGCAGCAATTCAGCGATCTCATCCAGACTGAATCCCAAGCCCTTTGCTGTCCTGATGAAACGGAGTCGCGCCACCTCGTCTGGCCCATAGTGGCGAATCCGGCCGTACGTTCGTTCGGGTTCGGGAAGCAAGCCGCGGCGCTGGTAGTAGCGAACGGTTTCGATGCCGACACCGGTTTCCCGTGCCAGGGCGCCGATGGTCAGCTGTCCGCGTTTTTTCGCCATGACGAGTTTCGAATTTCCTAATCTGGTGCGGATAGAGATTACCATTTGCTCCGTGCGGCTGTCGAAAATCCGTGTTGTGGAACTCAGAGGTCTTGTTTCCGGACCAAGGTACGGAATTATGCTCGTACAACCCTCGTCCTGAAGGAGTATCCAGAGAATGGTCGATTCCGTTGAGACGTCTGTTGAATCAGGCTCGGCAGAGCCGGGTTCACGCGCTGGAGACAAAGGGCTTCTGGCCTTGGGCGGACTTGGCGCGGCGATCGCGTCAGCTTGCTGTATCCTGCCATTTGTCCTCGTCGCCCTGGGCCTTGGTGGGGCCTGGCTGTCAAACCTTCATGCGCTGTATCCCTATCGTTGGATATTTATCGCCGGGGCCGCCGTGGCCCTGTTTTTTGCCTGGCGTCGGCTATATCGATCGCAGTCGGAGTGTGCCGATGATGCTGCCTGCGCCCTGCCCACAGTCAAGCGCGCATATCGAGTGCTGCTTTGGATCATTATCGGTCTGGTTTCCCTGTCGGCGGTTGCTCCTTACGTGCTTGGTGCAATTCTCAACCAAGCCCGCTAAAGTTCGTTATCGTAGGAGGTCTCCAATGTTCATAAAACTTGATCCAACCGAAAATCGCCCGGCTGTGGTTGCCCTGGTGCTCGTCTTGTTTTGGCTTGTCGGCTGTAGCGATGAGCCGGGTGCTGATGTCAATGCTGGCGACGGTGCGTATGCAACCGCTTCGGATGTTGTGACCGGACAGCGTGAAGTGGTTTTGTCGGTTCCGGGTATGGACTGCCCAATGTGTCCAATCACGGTTCAGCGCGCGTTGAGCAGGGTTGACGGCGTATATGAGGCCGAAGCTGACCTCAATACCAAGCAGGCGCTTGCAGTGTTTGACCCGGCCCGTACCGATCTCGAAGCACTGATCGCCGCGATCAAGAATTCGGGTTTCAGTGCTGAGCTCAGGAGGGGCGGCAATGAATGACCTAAAGCAGACAGACTGTGGTGACAGAGGCACCCCCTCCTTGTCGGACAACAGGCTGCATATCGCCGTCATCGGCAGCGGCAGCGGCGCATTTGCTGCCGCCATTCGAGCGGTCGAAGCAGGGGCTCGAGTGACGATGATCGAGCGCGGCACCCTCGGAGGCACCTGCGTCAACGTGGGTTGCGTGCCGTCTAAAATTTTGATCCAGGCCGCCCAAGTGGCCCACGTGCGCTCGGGCAGCCCTTTCGATGACGGCATCTCGACCGCTCCACCCCAAGTCAATAGAAAATTGCTTGCCGGTCAACAGCAGGCAAGGGTGAATGAGTTACGTCAATCCAAGTACCAGTCCATTCTGGATTCCCACGAGGCAGTCACCCACATCGCCGGTCGGGCGCACTTTATTGATGAAAGAACACTGTCGATTGAAATCGAATCCGGCGCCCATCAGCGCCTCGAATTTGATCGCTGCCTGATTGCAACAGGAGCCTGTCCCTCAATGCCGACACTCCCGGGTCTGGCGGATACGCCCTACTGGACTTCCACAGAGGCCGTGACAAGCGAAACGATCCCGCAGCGATTGGCGGTGATCGGTTCGTCGGTTGTCGCTGTCGAGTTGGCCCAGGCGTTTGCCCGTCTGGGCAGCAAGGTCAGGATTCTGGCGCGCAGCACGCTGCTTTCTCGTGAAGACCCGGTCATTGGAAAACACCTGTCCGAAGTTCTTCGGGATGAAGGCATTGAGGTGCTTGAATACACCGAGGCCAACCGGATCGACCATATCGCGGGTGAATTTCATCTGGCGACCCGGCGAGGCACGCTCACCGCTGATCGTCTGCTGGTTGCCACTGGCCGGGTGCCCAATACAAACTCGCTCGGTCTTGATTCTATCGGTGTGGCGGTTGAAAAGAACGGCGCAATCATTGTCGACGATCACATGCGAACCAGCGCCCCTGGCATCTATGCCGCCGGCGATTGTACCAACCATCCGCAGTTCGTCTATGTGGCGGCAGCCGCTGGCACCCGGGCCGCAGTCAACATGACCGGCGGCGACGCGGCACTTGATCTGAGCGCCATGCCCGCGGTGGTGTTCACCGATCCGCAGGTGGCCACGGTCGGTTTGTCCGAGGCCGACGCGAAGCTTGCCGGGATCGAAGTGGAATGCCGCACCTTGAACCTGGAAAACGTCCCGCGTGCACTGGTCAATTTTGACACCCGCGGTTTCATCAAGCTGGTGGCCGAGCTGAGGTCGAATCGGTTGATCGGTGTCCAGGCCGTTGCATCGAATGCCGGTGAGCTGATCCAGACCGCCGCTTTGGCCGTTTATCATCGGATGACGGTGGAGGAGCTGGCTGATCGGTTGTTCCCGTATCTCACAATGGTCGAAGGGTTGAAGTTGGCAGCGCAGACCTTCACCAAAGATGTGAGGCAACTGTCCTGTTGTGCCGGATGAAACGGGCGCGAATCAAGGGCAGGGCGATTGGATAGCGGCTCGTTGCGGTGAGGTAAAGTTCCAGCACGGCGCTGGTCAGGCTCTGACCTGATTATTTCGATGATGTTGGCGCAGCTTGGTCAGATAGCCTTTCAAATCCTTGTCGGTTTCGGGATGAAACCCGAGCGTGGTGACGGTGGTTTCGATTCGCGCAGG
>JBGTLI010000006.1:0-9229 GCA_041744195.1 Wenzhouxiangella sp.
GCCGGAGAGCGGGTCTGATGGCCAAGAAGAAAGCCCTGGGTCGCAACCTCAACGCACTGCTTGGCAAAACCCGCGCGGTGGCCGAAAAGACCGACCCGCAAGGCGAGGCCTCGGCGTTGCACGATCTGCCGCTGGATTCGATACAGCCCGGTCGCTACCAGCCGCGCTCGGCGATGGATCCGGACAAGCTCGAGGAGCTGGCCGAATCGATCCGGGCCCAGGGTCTGGTCCAGCCGATCGTGGTTCGCCCCCTGGCCAAGCCCGGCACTTACGAACTGATTGCCGGCGAGCGTCGCTGGCGCGCCACCCGCATGGTGGGCAAGACCACCATCCCGGCGATTGTGCGCGAAGTCCCCGATGAATCGACGCTGGCGCTGGCCCTGATTGAAAACATTCAGCGCGAGAATCTCAACCCACTGGAAGAAGCCGTGGCGCTCAAGCGCCTGATTGAGGAGTTCGATCTCACTCACGGCCAGGCCGCCGAAAGCGTGGGCCGCTCGCGTGTATCGGTCTCCAACCTGTTGCGTCTGCTCGAACTGGCTCCAGAAGTCCGCGAGCTGGTTGATCGGCGCAAGATCGACATGGGCCACGCCCGGGCGTTGCTGGGCCTGGACCGCGCCGACCAGCTTCGAGCCGCCAATCAGGTGGTCAACCTGGAACTGTCGGTGCGCCAGACCGAAGCCCTGGTCCGCCGGATGCGCGAAGGCGCTCCGGAGAAAAAGAAAACCGAACCCCGCAAAAGCCCCGATCTTGAACGTCTGGAACAGGAACTGACCGAAACATTGTGCGCGCCGGTCAGCCTGCGTCACCAGGCCTCGGGCAAGGGCCAGGTGACGATCCGCTACACCAGCCTGGATGAGCTCGACGGACTGCTGGAGCGATTCAGGCGCTAGGGAGCCTCTGAACAACTCTGCACGGGCGCGACGGGTCTTTGCGGGAGCCTCTCCGACGAAAACGCGCTCCGTGCAGAGTTGTTCAGAGGCTCCCTAGCAGACAAGCCGAGAAACACTTCCCCGAGTTCAGTTTCCCTGCTACAATTAGCGGGATTTGCAGGGCGCTGATCGTTTGACTCGCCCCGCACCCGCTTTACTGATGTGATTTTGCCTCTCGATATTGATGCAGAAGGCCCGGCAAGGCGATAAACAGACCCAGTGCGATTGAAAGCGAGCCTGCCGTGTCAGAAGCCCATTTTGCCAAGACGGTTGCCTGGTTGCTGCGCGTTCAGGCCTTGTTGGCCGGAATAGCGGCTGTTTTGTTTGCGGTGATCGGCGGGCTGGACCAGGCCCTGGCAGCATTGATCGGTGGTGGTATCGGCGTGGTATTGACCGCGGTCACCGCTCTGCGTATCGGTCTGTCGCTGAGCCAGGACCCGCAGGCGATGATCGGTGCGTTTTACCGTGCCATGGCTTTCAAGCTGGTGCTGGCGGTGATCTTGTTCGTCATCGTCGCGAAATGGTTTTCCGGCTATTTTGGGCCGGTTTTGATCGGATACGTGGCCACTGTCGTGGCCTACTGGCTGGCAATGTGGCGCATGGCGCACATACCGCCGAATGTTGACAACCAGGAATAACGGGATTTTTAGCAGACATGGCTAGCGGACCGACGCCGACAGAGTACGTAAAGCACCACATCACCAACTTGAGTTACGGTGAAGGCCTGTGGACCATCCATGCCGATACCCTGGTGGTGTCCTGGATTCTTGGTCTGTTTTTCCTGTTCTTCTTCGCGCTCGCCGCCCGTCGCGCCACGGTGGGCGTGCCTGGCAAGCTGCAGAATTTCGTCGAGATGCTGGTCGACTTTGTCGACAACTCGGTCAAGGAAAGCTTCCACGGCCCGCGTAACTTCGTCGCACCCCTGGCGCTGACGATTTTCGTATGGGTCTTCCTGTGGAACCTGATGGACCTGATTCCGGTCGACTACTTGCCGCTGCTGACCTGGAAACTGTTCGGTCTCGAATACACCCGGATTGTGCCGTCAGCGGATATCAACGCGCCGTTTGGCCTGTCGTTCACGGTTTTGGCCATCATTCTGATCTACAGCGTCAAGGGCAAGGGCTTTCTCGGCTTCGGCAAGGAATTGCTGTTCCACCCTTTTGGCAAGAATCCGCTGCTGTGGCCGGCCAACATCCTGCTCAACCTGGTCGAGATGATCGCCAAGCCGGTTTCGCTGGCGCTGCGACTGTTTGGCAACCTGTATGCCGCTGAATTGATTTTCGTGCTGATCGCCCTGCTGCCCTGGTGGATTCAATTCATCCCCGGCGGCGCCTGGGCCGTGTTCCATATTCTGGTCGTTCCGTTGCAGGCCTTTATCTTCATGACCCTGACCATTGTCTACCTGTCACTGGCCTACGAAGAGCATTAGCCCTTGCAATAAGAACGCCAGGATTCATTAAGTTTTACCCGAAGTTATTGTTTTATTTGTTGATTATTCCGCACCGACTTTTAGGAGACACCAAGTGGAAACCATTGCTCTGATCGCTCAAGTCCAGTCCAGCACCGCCATCGCGGTCGGCCTGATCTTCGCCTTTGCCGCGCTCGGCACCGGAATCGGTTTCGGTCTGCTCGGCGGCAAGTTCCTGGAAGGCGCAAGCCGTCAGCCGGAACTGGCAGGCATGTTGCAAGTTCGCATGTTCATCATCGCCGGTCTGCTTGACGCCCTGTCCATCATTGGTGTCGCCTTTGCCGCCCTGCTGATGTTCGCCAACCCGCTGCTGGCGGCACTCGGCGCCTGACTGTCAGCCGTTCACCCTCTAACTAGCAACAAAATCTAGGGTTTCGATATGGACCTAAGTATCGGCACAATTGTCGGCCAGGCATTGACCTTCCTGGTCTTCATCTTCGTCACGATGAAGTTTGTCTGGCCGCCGCTGGTTCAGGCGATGGAAGAGCGTCGGCAGAAGATCGCCGAAGGGCTGGCCCAGTCTGAAGAGGCCGAGCAGGCACTTGATCGCGCCCGCGCCGAGGCCGAAGACATCATCCGCGAATCACGCCGCAAGGCCGGTGAGATCCTCGAGCAGGCCAGTCAACGTGGCAACCAGCTGGTCGAGCAGGCCAAGCAGGATGCATTGGCCGCGCGTGATCGTCAGGTGTCCGCCGCCGAGGCCGAGATTCGCCAGGCCACCAACCAGGCGCGTGAAGCCTTGCGCGAGCGCCTGGCCGAGTTGGCCGTCAGTGGCGCAAGCCGGGTGATCGAGAAGGAAATCGATGCCAGCAAGCACCGTGACATGCTCGACAAGCTGGCCGCGGAGCTCTAGGCCATGCTGAATCGAACCACGCTCGCTCGCCCCTATGCTCGCGCTGCCTTCCAGGTCGCGAGCAAGGCATCCGGCTCAGCGACCTGGAGCAACAACCTGGCACTCGCGGCCGCAGTGGTTTCGAGCTCTGATGTTCACCAGCTGATTGGTGATCCCCGCGTCGGACGTGAGCAGGTACTGGCGTTGTTCGCCGGGGTTGGCGAGGATCGTTTCGACGCCTCGTTCAACAACTTCCTGCAAGTGCTGGCCACCTATGACCGGCTGGAACTTTTACCTGAGATTGCAGCTCAGTTCGAGCACCTTCGGCGTGAAGCCGAACAGCGGATCCGGGTCGAGGTGTCCTCGGCCATGGCCATGAACGACGATGAAGCGGCCGCGCTGAAGGAACGACTCAAGATCCGGTATGCCCGCGAAGTCGATCTGGAAATCAAGGTCGACGAGTCGCTGATCGGGGGTGCGGTCATTCGCGCCGGCGATCAGGTTATCGACGGCAGCGTGCGCGGCCGGCTGGAAAAGCTTAGTCGTCAGCTCCATCGCTAGCTTGATAAGGCTAGGTGAACAAGTCAACCGGTCCGGTTAGTTCGGACTCCGGACCAAGAATTTACTTTTAAGGATTGCAAGATGCAACAGACCCTTAACCCGACAGAAATCTCCGACCTGATCCGCAAGCGCGTGGAGCAGTTTGAAGTTACCGCCCAGGCCCGCAACGAAGGCACCGTGGTCAGCGTATCCGACGGCATCTGCCGACTGCACGGCCTGGCTGACGTCATGCAGGGCGAGATGATCGAGTTTCCCGGCGACACCTACGGGCTGGCGCTGAACCTCGAGCGTGACTCGGTCGGCGTGGTGATCATCGGTGATTACGAGCATATTCGCGAAGGCGACACCGCCCGTTGCACCGGCAAGATCCTCCAGGTGCCGGTGGGTGAAGGTCTGTTGGGCCGCGTGGTCGACGCGCTCGGAGAGCCTATCGACGGCGCCGGTCCGATCAATGCTTCCGGCAGCGAGCCGATCGAAAAAATCGCTTCGGGCGTGATCGCGCGTCAGTCGGTCAATCAGCCGGTCCAGACCGGCCTGAAGTCAATCGATGCCATGGTGCCGATTGGCCGCGGCCAGCGTGAGCTGATCATTGGTGACCGTCAGACCGGCAAGACCGCGGTTGCGATCGACGCGATCATCAGCCAGAAGGGCACCGGCATCAAGTGCATCTACGTGGCCATCGGGCAGAAGGCCTCCTCGGTCGCCAACGTGGTGACCAAGCTCGAAGAGCATGGCGCCATGGAGCACACCATCGTGGTCGCCGCCAACGCTTCCGACTCGGCCGCGATGCAGTACATCGCACCTTACGCCGGTTGCGCCATGGGCGAATACTTCCGTGATCGGGGTGAAGACGCGCTGATCATTTATGACGATTTGACCAAGCAGGCCTGGGCTTACCGTCAGGTCTCCCTGTTGCTGCGTCGTCCGCCGGGCCGTGAAGCCTACCCGGGTGACGTGTTCTATCTCCATTCCCGCCTGCTCGAGCGTGCCGCACGGGTCAATGCCGACTACGTCGAAAAGATGACCAACGGCGCGGTGAAAGGCAAGACCGGTTCCCTGACCGCGCTGCCGATCATCGAAACCCAGGCTGGTGACGTTTCGGCTTTCGTGCCGACCAACGTGATCTCGATCACCGACGGCCAGATCTTCCTGGAAACCGACCTGTTCAACGCCGGTATCCGGCCTGCGATCAATGCCGGACTGTCGGTCTCGCGCGTTGGTGGTGCAGCACAAACCAAGATCATCAAGAAGCTCGGTGGCGGTATTCGCCTCGCACTGGCTCAGTATCGTGAGCTGGCCGCGTTCTCGCAGTTCGCATCCGATCTGGACGAAGCCACACGCAAGCAGCTCGAGCGCGGACAGCGCATCACCGAACTGATGAAGCAGGCCCAGTACTCACCGATGAGCGTTGCCGAAATGGCAGTCAGCCTGTTCGCCGGCAACGAAGGCTACCTCGACGATCTGGCGCTGAACAAGGTGGTTTCTTTCGAAGCTGCGCTGCGTGATCACATGGGCAGCGCTCACAAGGACCTGCTCGACCGGATCAACAGCAGCGGCGACTACAACGATGAAATCGCCGCCGAGCTCAAGGCCGCCCTGGACAACTTCAAGGCGACCGGCAGCTGGTGATGGAAAATGCCCGGCCGAAGCCGGGCTACGTGACAACTTGTAAGCAACGAAATTAAGGCATCCCATGAGTGGATCAAAGGAAATCGTAGGCAAGATCAAGAGCGTGCAGAACACCCGCAAGGTGACTCGTGCACTGGAAATGGTCTCGGCCAGCAAGATCCGCAAGGCCCAGGACCTGATGCAGGCCTCGCGCCCTTATGCCCGCATGATGAAGCAGGTCATCGGCCATCTGGCCCATGCCAACCCGGAATACCGCCACCCGTTTACGGTTGAGCGTACGGACGTCAAGCGGGTCGGCTATGTCATCGTGGCCACCGACCGTGGCCTGTGTGGCGGCTTGAACAGCAACATGTTCCGGCGCCTGCTGGGTGAATTTCGCCAGTGGCAGGAACAGGGCGTCGATGTCAGTGTTGTCATCGTCGGTCGCAAGGCGGCCCAGTTCTTCCGTCGCCTGAAGGTCCATATCGCTGCAGCCACCCAGGACCTCGGCGAAAAGCCGCGTCTGGGCGACCTGATCGGTATTTTGAAGGTGGTGCTGGACGATTACCGTGAAGGCAATCTTGATCGCCTCTACGTGTGTTACAACGAGTTCGTCAACACCATGATTCAGCGGCCGGTCTTCGATCAGTTGCTGCCGTTGCCGGCGGTGGCCGACGAGCCGATGCTCAAGTACTGGGATTACCTGTACGAGCCCGATGCCGAAAGCCTGCTCGACGATGTCCTGACCCGCTACATCGAATCACTGGTCTACCAGGCCACCCTGGAAAACCTGGCCAGTGAACACGCCGCCCGCATGGTGGCGATGAAGAGCGCGTCGGACAACGCCAATAATCTGATCGACGACTTGCGCCTGGTTTACAACAAGGCCCGCCAGGCATCGATCACGCAGGAAATTTCGGAGATTGTAGGCGGCGCTGCCGCAGTGTGATGGATAGGTGAGACGAGAAGATGGAAGACGGAAGAGCGTTGTTTTCGACTCATCCTCTCCCTTCTCACCTCTCCCCCTCTCCTGAGAGAGACGAATTGAAAACGGGCTTTGCAAACAGCGTTGTAGCAAAGCCACCCAAAACTGAGGAATAGAGAAATGAGTTCCGGAAAAATCGTTCAAGTTATCGGCGCCGTGGTGGATGTTGAGTTTCCCCGTGGTGAAGTGCCCCGCATTTACGATGCCCTCGTCATCGACGACGGCGGTGTCATGCTCGAAGTCCAGCAACAGTTGGGCGACGGCGTGGTCCGGACCATCGCGCTTGGCTCGACTGACGGCCTCAAGCGCGGCATCTCGGTGACCAATACCGGTGACCCGATCATGGTGCCGGTGGGTGTCGAGACCCTGGGCCGCATCATGGACGTCATGGGCAACCCGATCGACGAGGCTGGCGAAATTGGTGAGAAGAAACGCATGCCGATCCACCGCAAGGCGCCGAGCTTTGAAGATCAGGCTGTCAGCAACGAATTGCTTGAAACCGGCATCAAGGTCATCGACCTGGTCTGCCCGTTCGCCAAGGGCGGCAAAGTCGGCCTGTTCGGCGGCGCCGGCGTCGGCAAGACCGTCAACATGCTGGAGCTGATCCGCAACATCGCCATCGAGCACTCGGGCTACTCGGTATTCGCCGGTGTCGGTGAGCGTACCCGCGAAGGAAACGATTTCTACCACGAGATGAAGGACTCCAACGTCCTCGACAAGGTCTCGCTGGTGTTCGGCCAGATGAACGAGCCGCCGGGCAACCGCTTGCGCGTCGCCCTGTCCGGCCTGACCATCGCCGAGGAATTCCGCGATGAAGGCCGTGACGTCCTGATGTTCATCGACAACATCTACCGCTACACCCTGGCCGGAACCGAAGTCTCGGCGCTGCTTGGCCGTATGCCTTCGGCCGTGGGCTACCAGCCGACCCTGGCGGCCGAGATGGGCGCGCTGCAGGAACGCATCACCTCGACCAAGACCGGCTCGATCACCTCTATCCAGGCGGTCTACGTGCCTGCCGATGACCTGACCGACCCGTCGCCGGCAACCACCTTTGCCCACCTCGACGCCACGGTCGTACTGTCACGCCAGATTGCCGAGCTTGGCATTTACCCGGCCGTCGATCCGCTGGACTCCACTTCGCGCCAGCTCGATCCGCTGGTTGTCGGCCAGGAGCATTACGACGTGGCCCGCAAGGTTCAGGGCACGCTGCAGCGCTACAAGGAGCTCAAGGACATCATTGCCATTCTCGGCATGGACGAATTGTCCGAAGAGGACAAGATGACCGTCTCGCGTGCGCGCAAGGTCGAGCGCTTCTTCTCGCAGCCGTTCTTTGTCGCCGAAGTCTTCACCGGCTCACCTGGTGTCTACGTGCCATTGAAGGAAACCATTCGCGGTTTCAAAGGTATTGTCGATGGCGAGTACGATCACCTGCCTGAGCAGGCCTTCTACATGGTCGGTACCATCGACCAGGCAGTAGAGAAGGGTCAGAAGATGCTTGAGAAAGCCGCGTGATAGGTCGATCGAGGCGTCGTATGTGCGCCTCGAACCCGCTACCTGACGCACCAACCAGAGCGAATTGAGACATGGCTTCAACGATTCATTGCGACATTGTCAGTGCCGAGGCGGAGATCTTTTCCGGCGAGGTCAGCATGGTGGTGGTTACCGGCGAGGAAGGCGAGCTGGGTATTGCACCGCGCCATGCGCCCTTGCTGACACGCCTCAAGGCTGGCCAGGTTCGGGTCATGTTGCCGTCCGGCGAGGAGGATTTTTTCTATATCTCCGGCGGCCTGCTCGAGGTCCAGCCGCACGTGGTCACGGTTCTATCCGATACCGCCCAGCGTGCCGGCGACCTTGATGAGGCGGCGGCTATCAGGGCCAAGGAAGAAGCCGAACGCGCCATTGCCGACCGTGGCGCAGGCATGGAAGTTGCCCAGGCCCAGGCGCAACTCGCGCAGGCCATGGCCCAGTTGGCCGCTCTGGAACGTTTCCGTAAGCAACTCAAGCGCTGAAGCCGTGGCGTAGACGCAACTAAAAAACCCGGCCAAGGCCGGGTTTTTTTGCGCCGGATAAGACTGCAAGTTCAGGGCTGCAACTTCAGAACATGGAGGTTCAATCCGGCGACTGCGCCTGCCTTGAAACGGATGTTGCACCGAATTGTAAGTCCGCTGTCGAATTGGGCAGAACCAAAATCTGTTATGCTCGGATTTCAAGGAGGAAACCAATATGATGAGACACTTCGGGGTAGTCTTTATCATTTTTCTCATCACGGCAGGGGTGGCTGGCTGTGGTGGGGAAGATTTGCCGGATAATTCTCGACTGCTGGATGCTTTCGCCGATGGGCGAACCGGCATCTGGGTCAGTGGTCATGGCACCGTAGTCAGGCCGCTGGGTTCAGATGCCACCAGCCAGCGCTTCCTGGTGCGGGTTGCCGATGAGCTGACCGTGGTCTTGCGCCATAGCATCGGAAGTGCTGGTCCGGTGCCTGCTGAGCGCGGTGACTTGATCCAGTTCCAGGGTCGCTACGAGTTCCACGGCGGTGGCGGCGAAATTCTTTTCACTCACGCCGACCAGGCCCAGCCCGGCGGCGGTGGGTGGATTGTCCACGAAGGGACGCGCTACCAGTAATCACCCGTTATGTCACCATGGCATCGCTGCTTGCAGCGATGCCATGGTTCGTGGGCCATGCGGCAAATTAGGTAACACTCAGAGCCACTGTGCTGACGCGAATCAAGACGCGTTTCGCAGGGAATGGCAGCGTCCTTGCCAAGAAACGCAACGCTGAGTCGCGCCAGCACAGTGGCTCCCAAAGGGCCGCCGCACAAACGCCGTGGGCTGCGTTGCGC
>JBGTLI010000007.1:0-3624 GCA_041744195.1 Wenzhouxiangella sp.
GTGGAAGTCTGCCCGGTCGACTGCTTTCACGAAGGCCCCAACTTCCTGGTGATCGATCCGGAAGAATGTATTGACTGCACCCTGTGCGAGCCCGAGTGCCCGATCGAGGCCATTTATCCGGAAGATGACCTGCCGGCAGACCAGGAGAAATTCCTGGAACTCAATGCCGAGCTGTCCCGCGAATGGCCGGTAATATCGGAAATGAAGCCGGCCCCGGCCGACGCCAAGGAATGGGAAGACGTGCCCGACAAGCTCAAGCACCTGGAACGCTAACCAGTCAGCCTGTCAACCGGCCAGCTAACGAGCCAACCACTCTCACCCAAGCCGCTCGCGCAGAATGGCCAACACATATTCGGCGCGATTCATGTCCACGACATCGCCATTGGAATCCAGCAGGGCCAGACGCGTGGCATCGCCGTCCGGATGGACTTCAACCCGGTAGTTGCCGCTGTAATCCAGCACCTCGCCGCTGCGCCAGAAAGCAAGGCGCGTCAACCAGCCGCGCTCGACATAAATTGGATCGTGGTCGAAGCGGAACTCGAAATACCGGCTGGATTCATCCGCCTCACGGACGCTCATTCCGGCTCGATTGAGGGAAAAGCCCAAACGACGCCAAACGCTTTCCGCCTCATCGTCTACCTCCAGGTACAACCCGGTCGGCCCGAAGCGAATGTGAGAGCGCGAGGCCTCCGCCTCCGCACTGGTCAACACACGCAGCGGACGCGCCTCGCCCCCGGAAGCCGCCAGCTGCGGCAGAAAAGTGCCAGGTACCTGGTAGGTGCCGCGAATTCGTGGTTCACTCAGGCCATCCGGAACCTTGATGGCGCCCACTTCGTCACTTTGCACGTAAATCGGCTGCCGATCGCGATTGAAGCAGCCAGTGATTACAATGGCCGCTAGCAAAAGCAAGCAGAATCTGGTCGTTACCAAAGTCAATTTCCTGAACCCCAATTTCATAAACCGTTTGAGCCTGTTTGAATGAGAGTGTCGAACGCGAAGCGACCGCCAAGTTTAGGCAACATCGGCAACTGCGTCCAGTTCGAGTGCACGCATCACCGATTCGCCCTGAGCGTAAAAACGCTCATCAAGGCCGACCAGCGGCAGCCGGATAGCGGGGCTGATCCGGCCCATTCGCTGCAACATCCATTTGGCCGGGACCGGATTCGATTCAATACCGAGGAAGCCGTAAAGCGCCTCAAGGCGCGAATTCTCCGCCCGCGCAGCTTCGAGTTGACCAGACAGCGAAAGTTCGCTCAACCGGGCCATCGCGCGCGGAACAACGTTCGCGGCCACCGAAATGACACCCTGCGCGCCGGCCAG
This sequence comes from Wenzhouxiangella sp., assembly GCA_041744195.1. Taxonomy (GTDB): domain Bacteria; phylum Pseudomonadota; class Gammaproteobacteria; order Xanthomonadales; family Wenzhouxiangellaceae; genus Wenzhouxiangella. Next base: position 1,321 of record JBGTLI010000007.1, read on the forward strand.
CATGCGCTCGCAACAGCTCGGGTCGTCTCCGCTCAGGACCGCCAGGCCGCCTGAAATCAATGCCTCAACTCGTTCGGCATTGCCAACTGCTTCCTTTATCGCAACGATATTGTCGTGCTCAGCCAGGCGCAGGCTGGTCTCGGGGACCATGTCCACTGCCGTCCGAGACGGTACGTTATAGAGCACGACCGGCACCGGGGCGGCATCGGCCACGGCACGAAAGTGAGCCTCAAGGCCACGCTGGGGTGGCCGAATGTAGGCGGGGGTGACGACCAGAGCAGCATCCGCGCCAAGGCGCGAAGCCAGGCGCGTCCGTTCAATGGTCTGGGCCGTCGATGGAAAACCGGTGCCAGCCAGCACCGGGATTTGTCCGCGAATTCTTTCTACCGCCGATCTCAGCAGGTGGCTGAATTCGTCAACGCTCAGCGTGGCTGACTCGCCAGTGGTGCCGGCAACGACGATGCCATTGGTGCCAGACGCAATATGCCAGTCCAGCAACGCCTGCCAAGCCTGATCATCAATCTCGTTATCCGTGGTCATCGGTGTGACCAGGGCCACGATGGATCCTGTGAACATTGATACTCCGCAAATTGGCTTGCGAGCCGGTCGGCGCGCACGTATGCTGCTAGTTTAACCGATCAGTCATTGCTTCGACGAAGCTTTCTCGAGACAAGTTCCTGAATTAACGAATATTTTATTTCCCTATGACGAATAAAACACCAAAACTTTCCAACACTGCCGTTGCTGCCACCGGCAGCCGGGAGCTGAAACTCCAGGATTTTGCCGGTAACCCGGTCGTGGTGTACTTCTACCCGCGCGACAATACGCCCGGCTGCACCACCCAGGGTCAGGGTTTTCGTGACCTGTACCCTGAATTCAAGGCGCTGAACTGCGAGATTGTTGGTATTTCCCGCGACAAGGCCGCAACCCATGACAAATTCGCCGAAAAGCATGGCTTCCCTTTTCCGCTGCTGGCCGACACCGAAGAAAAATTATGCAATGAGTTCGATGTCATCAAGGAAAAGAACATGTACGGCAAGAAAGTAATGGGCATCGAACGCAGTACGTTCCTGTTCGACGCCAACGGCAAGCTGGCTCGGGATTGGCGCAAGGTGCGCGTGCCCGGCCATGTGGAAGAAGTCCTGCAGGCCGTGCGGGAACTGGGTTGATTTCAAATTGATTGTCTCATGTTGCCTGACTGGTCGCCCCGACCGGTTGCCCTTTTTAATGCCCTCAAATAGGAGCCCATTGCCCCATGGCTGAGCGCCCGCGTCTCTACCTGCTTGATACCAACGTGCTGATGCACGACCCGACGGCCCTGTTCCGGTTCGCCGAACACGACATCTTCCTGCCCATGATGGTGCTTGAAGAACTGGACCGGGCCAAGAAAGGTGTTTCGGAAGTGGCGCGCAACGTGCGCCAGGTCAGCCGGTTCCTCGGCCAGATGGTGCACCCGGACGCCAATCTGGACGACGGCCTGGTACTGCAGGAACCGGACGGACTGAACCTCGATGTTGGAACGGGCAAACTGTACTTCCAGACAGGCCGGTTCGAAAATGGTGCCGACCTGGTCGGCGACCGCGGTCTGGCCGATAACGAAATACTCCTGGCCGCACTCAACCTGACCAGGAAAAACCCGGACAAGCAGGTCGTCCTGGTCTCGAAAGACATCAACCTGCGCATCAAGGCAGCCATACACGGCGTGTTGGCCGAGGACTATCACAACGATCGGGCGCTGGATGACCTGAGCCTGCTGTACACCGGCATTCGCGAGCTGGACACCGGCTTCTGGGAGACCTACAGCACCGAAGACTCCTGGACCGAAAATGGTCGCACCTTTTACCGGATGGGGCGCCAGGACAATGACGACTGGTACCCCAACCAGTGCCTGCGCCTGACTGGCGCCAATGGCATGGAGGCACTGGTGCGCAAGGTCGAAAAGGACAGCATCGTTATTGAAGTGGCCCAAGATTACAAGCGATCCCAGCATGGAGTCTGGGGCATCCAGGCCCGCAACCCCGAGCAGAACTTTGCCCTGAACCTGCTGATGGACCCGCAGATCGACTTCGTCACCCTGCTCGGCACTGCCGGAACGGGTAAGACTTTGCTGGCGCTGGCCGCCGGCCTGGCCCAGACCCTTGACGACAAGATCTACCGGGAAATCGTGATGACGCGAGCCACGGTCTCGGTTGGCGAGGACATCGGTTTTCTGCCCGGGACCGAGGAAGAGAAGATGACCCCATGGATGGGCGCGCTCACCGACAATCTGGAAGTTCTGACCGAGTCCGACGAGCATGGCGGCGA
>JBGTLI010000008.1:0-1527 GCA_041744195.1 Wenzhouxiangella sp.
CGGTACCACACTGACCAATTTCATCATCAGCAAGCAACGTGATATCGAGGGCGCCAGTGGCACCTTCACCGGCCTGCTCAACGATATCGCGGTGGCCTGCAAGAAAATCGCCGATATTGTCAACAAGGGCGACCTGGTCAACGTGCTTGGCAGTGCGGGCTCGGAGAATGTCCAGGGCGAGCAGCAGAAAAAGCTCGATGTGATCACCAACGATCTAATGATCGAGGCCTTGCAGCACAACGGTCACATCGCCGCGCTGGCGTCGGAAGAGATGGATTCGATCTACCAATTGCCCGCTGGCAACCGGCGCGGCAAGTACCTGCTGCTGTGCGATCCGCTGGATGGATCGTCGAATATCGATGTCAATGTCTCGGTCGGGACGATTTTTTCCATCCTCAGGGCTCCGGAAGGCATCGTCAATCCAACGGAGACGGATTTTCTCAAGCCCGGTACTGAGCAGGTCGCCGCCGGTTACTGTTTGTATGGGCCGTCGACCATGCTGGTGTTGACGACCGGAGAGGGGGTGAGCATGTTTACCCTCAACCGGGATTTTGGTGAGTTCCTGCTGACCAAGGAAAACGTCACCCTGGCCGCCGATACCAGCGAGTTCGCGATCAACGCCTCGAACCAGCGCTTCTGGGAAGCGCCGGTTCAGCGCTACGTCGCCGAGTGCCAGCAGGGCACCGCTGGTCCGTTGGGCAAGGACTTCAACATGCGCTGGATCGCCTCCATGGTGGCCGAGGTCCACCGCATTCTGACCCGAGGCGGCATCTTCATGTACCCGATGGACGCCAAGCTCAAACACGCCGGAAAAGAGGGCAAGCTGCGCCTGATGTACGAAGCCAGTCCGATGGCATTCATCATCGAACAAGCCGGCGGCGCCGCCACAACCGGCCGCGAACGCATCATGGAAGTCGTCCCACACAAACTCCACCAGCGCATCCCGGTTTTCCTGGGCTCAAAAACCGAAGTCGACCGAGTAACCAATTACCACCTGTCAGACTAACCGCAAAAGAGGTTGACACACAGGGGGTAGCGCTTTCCGCCTCGTCGGGCTTGATGCCCAGCATGTATCAATCCAGCTTTTTGGTCATGACGATTCTGTCGGTCGGCAGGCGATCCATGGTCATCAGGATCCAACGGCATGACAAAAGCCAGTTCGACGGGCTCGGGACCGGTAAAACCGGGGCCATTACTGCTTCAAGATGCGTAACTGCCAGGTAACGCCGGAATCGACAGAGCTATTCTGCCACCAGGAACGCCATATTGCCAGTGGACCGGTTCGGGCCAGCGATTGTGTCTGACTCGGTAGGGGGCATATCCACAAGAAATTTAATGAGAGGTAACGTTCGGGATTCCGGCATATGTTGAGGCGGCGTCGCTGAACGAGCCAGAGCTGGCGAAAGCTGACGACACACATTGACTCAAGGCCGCAGCCTCGGCCATTTGAGTGATCACGGACGCCGAGGACTTCAGCAGAAGCTCACTCAAGGGGCCACCCCGGTCAAACTCTGATTTCAGCACGGA
>JBGTLI010000009.1:0-3048 GCA_041744195.1 Wenzhouxiangella sp.
TCGGCAATATCGATATCAAGACAGTTGCCCAGCGACAGGAAACAGGAAAAGCCAATCTCGCGCTCAGCGGCCCATTCCAGCACTGCGGTCGCCAACGCGCCCGATTGAGTCACGAACGCCACATTGCCGGGCTGGGCGCCCGAGGGCGCGAAGCTGGCATTGAGTTGCAGGCGGGGGATGATCATGCCAACACTGTTGGGACCCAGCAAGCGCAGACCATGCTCGCCAGCGGCAGCCAGCATCCTGGCCTCCAATTGGTCAGCCGTTTGTTCGAAGCCAGCCGTCATCACGACCGCGGCCCGCACGCCAAGCGCACCGGCCTCGCGGATGATGCCTGGCACGCTCGCCGGTGGCGTGCAGATGATGACCAGATCAGGCACGCCCGGCAAATCCCGCAGGCGTTTCCAGGCCGGGTGCTCATGCACGGTCTCATGGCGCGCATTGACCGGATAAACAGGACCGTCGAACTTCCCACTCAGCAGGTTGATTATGACCGCGCGCCCGACACTGCCGGCTCGATCCGAGGCGCCGACGACGGCGACGGAGCCGGGCTGAAACAGGTATTCAAGGTGTCTTACAGACATCACTGCCGCTGCTCTTCAACGCGGGACCAGTGTAGCCCGATTGGCGGTCGGTGGTCGGTGGTCGGCGGTCAGTGGTCGGGAGACGGTGGTCGGTGCGTCTGTGCCTGTCATCCCGGACTTGATCCGGGATCCAGTTTCTTGAGCCTTGAGCCTGAACCCGCTCAGGCCTTCAGCTTATAACCAGTCCGAAAAATCCACCAGGCCAGGGCCAGGCAGACCGCGACGAAGCCAATTAAGGCGGTCAGGCTGATCCAGATCGTGACATCGCCGGTGCCGTAGAAGCACCAACGGAAGCCGGAGACGATATAGACGACCGGATTGAACAGGCTAATCGTGCGCCAGGTATCAGGCAGCATGTCGATCGAATAGAACACCCCGCCGAGGAAGGTCAATGGCGTAACGATCAGCATTGGGATGAATTGAAGCTCCTCGAAGCCTTCGGCCCAAATGCCGATAATGAATCCGGCCAGGCTGAAGGCGAACGCGACCAGCACCAGGTAGAAGAACATCAACGCCGGGTAAGCCACCTCAATGCTGGTAAACAGGCTGGCGGTCAAAAGGATGATCAGGCCCAGTACCACCGATTTGGTCGCCGCGGCCCCCACATAGGCCAAAACCATTTCGAACGCCGAAATCGGCGCCGAAAGGATTTCGTAGATGGTGCCGGAAAAGCGCGGCATGTGGATACCGAACGAGGCGTTGCTCAGGCTCTGGGTAAACACGGTCAGCATGATCAGTCCGGGCACGATGAAGGCGCCGTAACTGACGCCATCGACCTCGCCAATGCGCGACCCGATGGCAGAGCCGAAGACGACGAAATACAGCGCGGTGGTAATGACCGGGGTCGCCAGGCTCTGCCACAGGGTGCGCTTGAACCGACCCATCTCGAACAGGTAGAGCGCCATGACGCCCCGACCATTGAAGCGGGGAAAGGATCCTGAACTCATGCGCTCTCCCGGACCAGGTTGACGAAGATATCCTCCAGCGAACTCTGCCGGGTGTTGAGGTCGGTAAACTCCAGGCCGATCCGGCTGATCTCGCGCAGCAGCTGAGGCACGCAGTCGGCCTCGTCACCCGAAGCGAAACTGAACTCCAGTTCGGTGCCGTCCTTGTTCAGGGACAACGTCCAGCCGGACAGGCATTCGGGAACGACCTTAAGTGGCTGCGACAAGTGCAGGGTCAGTTGCTTGCGCCCCAGCTTTTTCATCAAATCAGCCTTGTCATCAACCAGGATCAACCCGCCCTTGTGGATGACCCCGATACGATCGGCCATTTCCTCGGCTTCTTCGATGTAATGGGTGGTCAGGATGATCGTCACGCCGGTATCGCGCAAGCGTCGCACCAGCGCCCACATATCGCGCCGCAACTCGACATCCACGCCGGCGGTGGGTTCATCCAGAAACAGCACCTTGGGTTCGTGAGCCAGGGCTTTGGCAATCAGAACGCGACGCTTCATGCCGCCTGACAGGGTCATGATCTTGCTGTCGCGCTTGTCCCACAGCGACAGATCGGTCAGCACAGATCGGACATGCTCATCATTTCGCGCCAGGCCAAACAGACCGCGACTGAAGCTGACCGTGTCGAACACGGTCTCGAACATGTCGGTATGCAACTCCTGGGGCACCAGCCCGACTTGTGCCCGGGCGCCACGATAGTCGCTGATGATGTCGTGCCCGTCGATCCGGACCGTGCCCGACGACGGGGTGACGATGCCGCAGATGATACTGATCAGGGTGGTCTTGCCGGCGCCATTGGGACCCAGCAGGGCAAAGATCTCGCCTTTCTGGATCTCCAGATCGGTCGGCTTGAGAGCAATCGGCCCGGAAGCATACTTTTTCGACAGACCGATGATTTCGAGAATGGCAGACATGAGGACAATAGCTTAGGGCAGACCATCATATGATGCTTCCCCACCCCGATTGCAATGCCTGCGGCCGCACAGACGCACAGACGCACAGACGCACTGGCCACCGACCACCGACCAACGACCAACGACCAACGACCAACGACCAACGACGCACCGACGCACCGACGCACCGACGCACCGACCTCCGACGCACCGACCTCCGACGCACCGACCTCCGTCCCCCGCTTGCGCTACGATGAGCGTTCAAGGTTTTTTCAGCGGACGGCACATGAGCGACGTTCGAGATGACGATCAAGATGACGAGCGCGGTTTCTGGACCGGGCTGCGGCATCGGCTGCACGAGGCACTGAGTCAACCGGATGTCGATGCCGGGCAATTGGCGCAGGCGCTGAACAAGGCGGCCGAACGGGAGTCCGCGCCGGTGATCTGGTTGCTGGGGCTGGCCCAGTCCGGCAAGACATCCATTGTTAAGGCACTGACCGGCAGTTCACGCGCCGAGATCGGCGACGGCTTCCGCCCCTGTACCCGCACGGCCAGCATTTATGACTTTCCGCAGGAAGTGCCGGTGGTGCGCTTTCTGGATACCCGAGGTTTCGG
>JBGTLI010000010.1:0-15017 GCA_041744195.1 Wenzhouxiangella sp.
CAGGATGCAGACGGTCTGCTGGATGCAGTTGTGGCCCTGATGCCCAATATCAGCCCGGCGGGCGTCAGGCATGCCTACGACTATGCCACGGTCGCTGCGCTGTATCAGCCCTGCATGCTGGCCGATCTTGAAACCACCATGGCCATGCCGCTGGGCAACCCGATGCTTGCCGCCGTCGGCGCGCAGCGCTGCGCTGCCCTGACTGCTGCCGGTCTGCTGGAAGCACCTGACCCGGCGCTGGCTCGTCAACACCTGGCGGAAATCGGATTCGATGATTTTGCTCTTGACCTCGCGCCGGTCAACGTTGCCCTGGACCTGTGGCGAGCGGTGACTGTGACCTATGCTTCGGCCTACCTGCGCCGTGGGCCGTTCGACATGCCGTGTGAATTTGCCATTACCGCACCGGACGCGTCCCGGGCTCAGCGTCAGGCCTGGTGGGCCACCCATTCGGGCATCGCTCCCGGCGGCGGCATCGAGATCATCGACAACCTGGCCACCGGCCGGGATAACGCCTTGCCCGGTCTTCATTGCCTGCGCGCACTGTATGAGGCCGACAACGAGACAGCCCAGGCATTGCGGCAATCGGTGGAGGCGACCCGCGCCAGCGCGCAGTTGCCGTCAATCCCCGTACTGGTCGTTCATGGTCGCCACGATGGCCTGATACCCGCCGCCTTCTCGTCCCGTCCATACACCGAACAGGCGCGCGATAACGGTGCCACGATTGCCTATTGGGAAGTCGCCAACGCCCAGCATTTCGACGCCCTGCTGGCCGCACCCGGCTTAGGCGAGCGCCTGGTGCCGATTCTGCCCTATGGCTGGCACGGCTTGGATCACATCCGCGCGGTATTGGATGGCGAAACCGAACTGGGCCCGGACCGCGCCATTGAAACCACTCCCGCCCCACGCGGCCAACCCCTCGACCGCGACGGGCTCGGGCTTCGGTAGTTGAATTATCGTCGCCGGCAGTACCTCTCATGGAAAAAATAACCCAGGTTTACCACGGAGGCACAGAGAGCACAGAGGGGATGAGCTAATAAAAACAATAATGTAACTTGCTTTTCTCTCTGTGGCCTCCGGTGCGCCAGGCAAAGCCTGGTTCACCCTGCGATCTGAAAGGAGATCGTCCATGTAGTTATCCGTTCGACATGGTAGCTGAAGGAGCGGCGGTCTGGGGTAACCCGGCTGTCGAAGCCTCCTGAGGCGAACCTGTGAGCCGTAACGTCAGTGAACTCGATTCGGCCTCGTTACACATATGCAGGTGGCCAGCCTTCCGGAGATGGTGAAGCCTGTGACCGGTGGTGAAGTAACGGATGCGAGCAGCCACTGGGCCTGCCGGGGTGATTGGAGACGGCGCGCGGGGATGGGTGGATCGAGGAACCTGGGAGGCCCGGCTATCTGGGTGGCACCCAACGTTGTTCGGGGAAGACATAACCGAATGACGGGATGGCCGGGAGTCGGCGGGGCTCATAGTAGTGAGGAAGCGGGGTAATGCCTGTGGAGCGAAGGAGCCCTACCGGTGGAATGCTTTTCGTCAATATGGAGGAGAGAGCCGCTTGGATAATCATCCCACTACGGAAGACCTGGCAGTACCGCGGGAGCTGATGCCGGACTGGCTGAGGCGCAAACGGCGGGTGCTGCCGGAGAAACTCACGACTCTGAGACAGAAGCTATATCACAAGGCCAAGCAGGAACCGACCTTCCGGTTCTATGCGTTGTATGACCGGATCTACCGCAAGGATGTGCTGTGGTCGGCGTGGGCGCAGGTCCGCGCCAACGGTGGTGCAGCTGGGCCGGATGGGGTGACGATTGACCAGATTGTTGCCCTGGAGGACGGTCCCCAGCGGCTGGTGGAGGGCCTGCATGAGGCGCTCCGAACCCGCCGTTACCGCCCTGGTGCGATCCGCCGCGTGTGGATTCCGAAGCCGGATGGGCGCCAACGGCCTCTTGGAATACCCAATGTGGTTGACCGAGTGGCCCAGATGGCGGCCTTTCTGGTGCTGGAGCCGATCTTTGAGGCGGACTTTGAGGACTGCTCCCACGGTTTTCGGCCGGGTCGTTCGGCCCACGATGCCGTGGCGGCGATCAGCAATCACCTCAAGGCTGGCTACCGCACGGTCTACGACGCTGACCTGCAGGGTTACTTTGATTCGATACCGCACGATAAGCTGATGGCGGCCTTGCGGGTGCGGATCACGGATGGATCGGCCCTGAAACTGATCCGACTGTGGTTACGCGCCGAGGTTGTCGAAGAAGACGACTCGGGTCGTCCTCGACGCCATCGGCCCCGCGCTGGGACGCCACAGGGCGGTGTGCTTTCGCCTTTGCTGGCCAATGCGTTCCTGCACTGGTTTGACCGGGCTTTTCACGCGGTGACTGGCCCGGCCTGCTGGGCTCGGGCGAAGCTGGTGCGTTATGCCGATGACCTTGTTGTGCTGGCCCGCTACGCTGGCCCTGAGCTGGTGGAGTGGATAGAACGAATCATCGAGATCCGATTGGGTCTGACGCTGAACCGAAGTAAGACGCAGATTGTGGACCTGCGCCAGCCTGGCAGTTCGCTGGACTTTCTGGGTTACACATTCCGCTATGACCGGGACCTCCGTGGTGGCAACCACCGCTACTTGCATGTGGGTCCGTCGGCCAAGGCACTGGCTCAGGCGCGGGCTCGCGTTCGGGAGCTGACCGCCTCGCGGTACTGTTTTCTGCCATTGCCCCACCTGATTGCACGCGTCAATCGCTATCTGGTGGGCTGGCAGGAGTACTTCCGCGTGGGCTATCCCCGTCGCAGTTACCGTCACCTGAACCATCATGTGCGCCGCCGTCTGACTTGCCACCTCCGACGTCGCAGCCAGCGGCCCTTTCGTCCTCCCGACGGGGTCACGCTTTACCGACACTTGGCCGACATCGGCCTCGTGTATTTGTAGCGTGGCGCTGCTTGCTCTGTGCATGCCTGTGACCAATCCACCGGGAGCGCCGGATGCGGGAAATCCGCACGTCCGGTGCGACGAGGGGCGAGGGCTCGGCTTTCCTTTGCCGAGTTCCTCGCCTACTCTACTGCCTCCGTGGTGAACCTGATTTTTTGTTCCATGAGAGGCATAGAGTGCACAGAGCAAGTGCTTCGTCTGCGGTTCTTGCAGAGATCGTACTTTGCCCGAGAGATTGAGGTTCGGTAGACTTGACCCGGGCTTGGCAGGAATTGAAATGCATTATGTTCTCTGATTTTTTTCGCAAATGGGGCGGAATTCTGGTCGCAGCAGGCAAGAACTGGTCGGAAAGTCAGGCCTTCATTTACTCGGCTGCGCTGGCGTTTTACACCGTGTTCTCGATCGCGCCGATGGTGATTGTTGTAATCACCGTGGTCGGATTGATCCTGGGCGAGCGTGCCGCCCGGGAGGAATTGATGGGCATGCTGCAGGATGCTATGGGCCCGGAGGCTGCTGAAATTGTACAGACCGCCGTGGAAAATGCGCAGGTTCAAGCCGGCGGGCTGTGGCCTACCGTAATTGGGCTGGCGGCAACGATCGTTGGTGCGACGACCGTTTTCGCCCAGATGCAGCAGTCGTTGAACCGGATCTGGGATGTGATTCCGCGCCCGTCACGGAGTGGTATCTGGATATTCATCAAGGCCAGGATGCTGTCATTGACGGTTGTGCTGGCGGTCGGGTTCATCTTGCTGGTTTCGTTGATGTTGAGCGTCGCGATGCAGGCGATCATGAACTTTGCAAGCCAGTGGTTGGTGCTGCCGCCCGGCACCATGATGGCGGTTGAGCTGCTTGTTTCGCTCACTGTCGTCACCCTGCTGTTTGCAGCAATTTTCAAAATTCTGCCGGATGTCATTCTCAGTTGGCGTGACGTTCTGCTGGGCGCCTTCATTACAGCCTTGTTGTTTACCCTGGGTCGCATGCTGATTGCGATCTACCTGGCCAATGCCGCGCCAGCTTCGGCCTATGGCGCTGCTGGTTCACTGGTCCTGTTGCTGTTGTGGGTGAATTACTCGTCGTTGATCCTGTTGTATGGGGCAGCGTTTACCCGCGCACACGTAGAGGCGGCCGGACGACGTATTCGGACCCGGAATACGGCGGCTCGCGTCCATCACGAAATGATCGAAGAACCCGACTGATTCAGATCGAGACCAACGCCTGGCGCCAGCTATTTCCGACCTGCCCGGCCAGCCAGCAATCGACATTTGCCCGGCCCGGCAAGTCGCCCTCAAGCCAGTCGGCAAGGCGCTGAGTCAAGGCGTTGACATCGCCGGCCGGGTAACGGTAGCGCTCGGCGAATTGCTCGGGGTAGCACAGATGATCCGGGACTAATGGTCGGGCACCGGCGCTGGTCGCCTCCAGCATGCCGAGGCCCTGAAACTCGTGGATGGCGGTGCTCACCGCGATGCTAGCCTTGGCCAGTAGATGTCGGTAGGGCTCGGGCTGGACCCAGTCGTCAACCAGGATGCGACTGGCCAGGGCTTGCCGAATCTTCGCCAGCGCCGGAGATATCCGGCGTGAGCGCTTGCCCAGCAGCGCAAGCCGGAACTCGTGGCCTTGAGCGGCAAGTTGCTGCAAGGCACGGCAAAACAATTCCGGGGCCTTGTCGTATTCCCAGCGATGGTTCCATAGGATCAGCCGCGGATCGCGTTCTGCAGTTGACCGGACCGCTTCGACCGGGACGGGCAACACGCCACTTTTTGCAGCCAGACGTTCAATGACCCTGTCTGGTACCTGGTCGGGCATGCGGTCCAGGAGTTCCTGGACCCCCTGGATGAAACTGCTGCGATTCCAGCCGGAGTTGAACAGCAGACGGTCGGCGGACAGTGCGCCGTACAGCTGAACCATTTGCGCCTCGATCGTGCTGGTCTGTCGGTCACTGCGCGGATAGGCGAACTGGTTTTCGTGGAAGTAATACCAGCACGGCACACCGGCCAGCCGTGGGTGTAAACCTTTCAGAGTTGCCAGGTCCACCATCGAGGTGGCTAGGATCAATTCGGGTCTGCCTGCGGGCAGCCGGTCAAGCCAGCTCAGTGGGTTGCCGCGAATGCGCCAGGCGAAATGCCGTCCAGGCAGTTCCAGGATCTCCCAGTTGATGCTGGTCAGGCGGGTTTGAAGCCAATCGACCCATGCGGCATGGCTGTCGGCACGGTAGGCTGACAGCAACCAGATCGTCCGACCTGGTCGGTCAGGAGAGTTTTGATTCGATGGCATAGCGCATCAACTGGGCGTTGTTGTCCATGCTCATTTTCTCAAGAATACGAGTGCGATAGGTGCTGACGGTTTTGACGCTGACGCAGAGCGTACTGGCAATCTCGGACACAGTCTGACCATTGCCAATCAGGGTCAATACCTGCAGTTCGCGCTCCGACAGACATTCGTGACGGGCCTGATCTTCATTGTTGCTGAGGTTGGTGGCCAGTTTCTCGGCCAATTCCGGACTGACGTACTTGCCGCCGCCGTGCAACTTGCGTATTGCACCCAATAACAGTTCCGGGGCGCTTTCCTTGGTGAGATAGCCGTCCGCGCCCTGGCGCAGGCAGCGGATGGCATACTGCTCTTCAGGATGCATGCTGAGGATCAGGACGCGGCAGCCGGGATGGGCGTTTCTGATGTCGGCCAGGGCATCCAGGCCGCTGCGGTCGGGCATGGAGATGTCCAGTAAAACCACATCAGGTTTTTGGCTTCGGGTCAGACTGACCGCCTGATGGCCTGAACTGGCCTCGGCCACCAGCGCCATTTGGCCATCTTCTTCGATAATTCGTTTCAGGCCTTCGCGCAAAATGGCGTGGTCATCGACGATCAGAACTCGAATCATGATTCGGTCACTCTCGGAAAGCGCAGCAGGATCCTCGTGCCCTCATGTGGCTGGCTGCTGATGTTGAGCTTGCCGCTCAGATCACGTGCCCGCTCCGACATGCCGAGCAGGCCGAAACTGCGATCAGGTCTGGAGGTCAAGGGGTCGAAACCTCGTCCGTCATCGACGATGAGCAGAATAATCTCGTCGGTTTCCTGCTGCCAGGTGATGTCGACCCTGGATGCATTAGCATGGCGGGCAACGTTGGTCAGCGCTTCCTGGACAATTCTGAAAACGGAGCTGGCCTGGCTGCCGCCAACACGGTCGGGCTGATCGGGCAAAACAACGCAGGTCCGGATGCCGGTTCGAGCCTGATAGTCGTCGGCCAGCCATTCCAGGGCCGCGTCCAGGCCCAGATCATCCAGCACCGGCGGTCGCAATTCGGTGCTGATCCGACGAACAGTAGCGATGGTCTGGTCGATCAGGCTGGCCATGCTCCGGGCGCGGTCACCCAGGTTGGGCTCATCCTGGGAATCGAGCTGACGGCTCAACCATGAGGCCTCCATCTTCAGCGCGGTCAGGGCATGACCAAGCTCATCATGGACTTCGCGAGCGATGCTCTTGCGCTCTTCCTCGCGCGCAATCTGCAGATGTGACGACAATTGGCGGACCTGGGTCAGGGTTTCCTCAAGCCTTGATTCGCCCTGCTTTTCGGAAGTGATGTCGGCGAGAAACAGGATGGCGCCGGTCGGTTTGCCGTCAGCGTCGATGATAGGATCGACCGTGGAGCGCAACCAGCGCTTGTTTTCCTCAATGCAAACATCGCTCCGAACCTGGCTGCAGGTGGTCCACGCTTGCTCAATGCCGAATGGATCGTCCAGACCCAGCCGCTGCTGGACAATGTCCTTCAATGGCTGACCGAGCAACTCGGCAAACGGGCAGTCCAGCAGGCGAGTGGTGGCCAGATTGACACGAATCACCCCGGCCTGCCGGTCCAGCATCAGGATGGCGTCACGGGCGGCGTCAAACGTGCTGCGCCATTCCCTGGCGACCCGCTCGATGGCTTTTTCGATTTGCTTGTATTTTGAGACATCGTGGATCGCGGCCTGGATTTCCCGCTCACCATTGTCAGGATTGATGACGCCGCGACAGAAGGCTTCACACCAGCGCCATGACTCGTCCGCGGCCTGGATGCGCAGGGTGATCGAAGTCGGTTCGCCGCCGTCGCGGGCCAGGGCAAATGACGAGACCAGCCCGGCCAGGTCATCTGGATGCACGAGGTCATCAAGGCGCTGACCTACCAGACGATGGGCGGTATAACCCAACACCCGGGAAGCGGCGGGCGAGGCGTAAAGAAAGGTCAGGTCAAAGGCGTGGCGCGAGATCATTTCGCGGGCGTTGTCGGTGAGCAGTCGGTACAGCGCACTGTCCTGGTCGCGACTGGCCTGGCTACCGCAATTGCGACTCTCGATGACCCGGTTCATGGTTGGCCCTCCTCAGATCAACCATGTTAACCCAACTGCCGGGTTTGAGAAGAAGACCCGGACAAGGCGGTTGTCAAGACCGGGGTTTCCGCAGATTCCGTAGGGTACGGAGCCTTGTCCGGGTCGAAAATAAAAGGGCAGGTGGCAGCCCGCCCGGCAAGCCGGGGTCGGCCCCGGGCTGGTCAGTTCCTTCTGGCCCCCTTGAAGGAAAGATGGATCTCACGATCAACCACGACAATGTCACCAGTGGCCAGTTCCACGGCCAGGATCACGGTTACCGTTCCACCGGTAGCGTAGTAGTGGCGGGCCATGGGCCCGATGGCGCTACTCGCGTTGCCGTCGCCAAAATCCCAGTGGTAGCCCTGAACCGCGGTTTTGTTGCCTGTGACGATGGCCCTGAACGCACACCGCTGCTTGGCAGGCTGGCAATTGTCGGTAAACTCAATTTGGTGCGCAGGTTCCGGTACGGGTTCCGGTACAGGTTCCGGCGCTGGCTCTGGCGCTGGCTCCAGTTCGCCGTCCCCGGATCCCAGCTCAATCAACCCGAATGCCAGCAGGTCGCTGGCATCGGGCAGAAAGCTGTTGCCGGTCTGGGTTGCATTGGCAATGATGATGTCGGCGATGTCCGACGGTAAGGTCGAAGGCGCCTGGCCCAGAAGTTGGGCGGCGATGCCAGCCACATGGGGTGCGGCCGCCGAGGTGCCGGTCATGGTGGTGGTATCGGTATCGCTGCGGTTGAAAGTCGATCGAATGCCGGCGCCAGGAGCATACAGGTCAACGCATTCTCCATAATTGGAACTGAGCACCCGGAGGTCATCCGGGGTGGTTGCGCCAATCGTGATGGCTTCGGCAACCCGGGCTGGCGAGTAATCGCAGGCACTGGCGCCGTTATTGCCTGCGGCCACCACGTAGGTGACGCCGGCTGCTATGGAAGCTCGTACGGCATCATCAAGGGCCTGTGAGGGGGATGCAATCAAACTCATATTGGCGACGGCGGCATGCGGGTTGTCATTGACCTGGGCGGTCACCCAGTCGACACCGGCGATGACCGCTGAGATGGGTCCGCCGGCCCAGCAATTGAGTACTCGTACCGGATGCAGGGAGACGTTCTTGGCGACACCGTGCAGATCGCCGCCAATGACACCGGCGACGTGGGTGCCATGACCATGGCAGTCTTCGGTGCCATGTCCATCCGTATAGGCGGTGAACGCGTTGAAGGTATCGATCCGAGCGCCAAAATCCTGGTGGGTGCTACGGATCCCGGAGTCAATTACGTAAACCCGAACGGCGCTTTCCACAGTGTTGTATTCGTAGCGGCCATCGAGCTCCGATTCGCGCTGGTCGATGCGATCCAGACCCCAGGAGGGCGGATCAAACTGTATATTGGTGGCGCTGGCCTGAGCCCAGGAATCCTCGGCAATATACGCAACGCGCGGATCGCGCGCCAGTTTGCGGGCTTCACGATTGCTCATGGTGACGCTGAAGCCGTAAAGGGAATCGGTGTAGATCCGTCCCGGCTGACGGCGTTGCTGGCTGGCCACCGACCAGGCGATGTCCCGAACCTGTTGCCGACGGTCAATACTGCGCGTCAGTGTTTTCTGACTGAACTGCTCGTGCTTGAGGATGACGATGTATTGATCCGGGATGGCGTCGGAGGCGGCAATGATGTCCGCGCTCCAGGCTGCTGTGGCAGTCATCGGTGCAATGAGGGCGGCAAAAAGGACGGTAAGGATGCGGTGCATGATGGTTCCCCTTAAAGAATGGATCCTCCGAATCGCCAGGTTTGACGCATTCGGTCTTGACAGGAGATAGTCTGAGTTTGCGGGGCATCCGGCACTATAGGCGACAGCCTGATTCGGCTGTCAGCGGATCTCATCGGAAAAAGGGCGTTGGTCCTACACCGGTGTAGGACGGTGAGCTTGGGCTGAGCGCCGGTTCGCGGTCAGAGGCAGCTGTCTAGAACTGCCGTTGTCTAGAACTGCTGTTTTTTAGAACTGCCCGAGGGTCGCCCGGAGAATCAGGAAAAAGACAACCGACAGGGCCGCGCCGGCTGGCACGGTAATAATCCAGGACATGAAGATCGAGCCGACAACCCGCAGGTTGATTGCAGCGATGCCGCGAGCCAGGCCGACACCGAGGATGGCGCCAACGACCGTATGCGTGGTTGAAATGGGGAGGCCGGTTCCAGATGCCATGACGATGGTAGCGGCAGCGGCCAGCCCGGCAGCGAAACCACGACTGGGTGTCAGGGCCGTAATGTTCTGACCAACCGTGGCGATCACCCGGTGACCGTATGTTGCCAGGCCGATGACGATACCGACTCCCCCGAGGATCAATATCCAGATTGGCACAATCGCTTCCTGTATCACATCGCCGCTCATGGCCACGCTGACGACGGCGGCCACCGGGCCAACCGCGTTGGCCACATCGTTCGAGCCATGGGCAAAGGCCATGCAACAGGCGGTAACCACCATCAGCACGCCGAAAATCCGCTCAACGGTGACGAAGTGGAATTCCCGTTTTGTTGGCTCCTGGTACGGAATCCGCAGGATGAACAGTGTACCCACAGCGGTAATCACCAGGCCGATCCCGACCGCGAGCACATAAGCCTGCAGGGTCGTGACCTCGACGCCGATATGAGCGATGCCCTTGAAAACCGTCACCAGGGTCATGAAAAACCCGGCCAGGAAGATATAGACGGGCACATAACGGCGGGCATATTTGAGTGGATCGTCGCGCTCCAGGATCAGCCTCTGCACGCTGACAAAGAGCAGCCAGGCAACCGCGCCTGCAAGAAGCGGACTGACAACCCAGCTCATGGCAATCCGCCCCACCTGAGGCCACTGGACTGCTGAAACGCCAATGCCGATGGCGGCAAAGCCCACCACTGCCCCAATGATGGTGTGGGTGGTCGACACGGGCCAGCCAAAACGCGAGGCAATCAGTAACCAGACGCCGGCGGCAAGCAAGGATGCGAGCATGCCAAAGACCAGCAATTCAGGCTGGCCGCTGAGCAACGAGGAGTCAACGATACCGCGGCGGATGGTGCTGGTGACTCCACCGCCAGCGAGCACGGCGCCAGCAAATTCAAACACACCGGCGATGATGATCGCCTGCTTGATCGTGATGGCTTTGGAGCCCACCGAGGGCGCCATCGCATTGGCAACATCGTTGGCGCCAATGCCCCAGGCCATGAAAAGGCCGAACGCGGCCGCAAGGATGATATAGAAAATCGCCAGTTCCATAATCTAGAAAAGTCCTGGCGTCAGCGCGCGATCATCATGTGCAGGCGGCTGCCCACGCGTTGGGCGATATCACCCAGATCTCCGGTCCAATCAATGATTTTGTACATGAACATGACATCGACGGGGGGCAGATCATGCTCGATCCTGAACAGCTTGGCCCGCAACTCAATTTGCAGTTCGTCGCTGTGGTCTTCGATTCGGCCCAGTTCCTCGGTCATTTCCATCACCAGATCGACTTCGGCGCCGCGAAAGCCGGTTTCGAACAGTTGGTCGAGTTCGTGAACCGACTTGCGTGCCTGGGTCACGGCATCCAGGCTGCGTTCAAGCAAAGCCAGGTAGCTGTCCTGGACTGCTTCCGGCAGCACCATCTTCCGACCAATGATGAGCCCGGATATATCCTTGGCCTTGTTGGCGATTCGATCCTGGCGGGAGAGCATTTCCAGCACATCCGAGCGGCTGACCGGCATGAACAGGCTCTTGGGCAGATTCAGGCGCAATTCGCGCTTCATATCATCGGCGGCATGCTCCAGCAGGATGATCTTTTCCCGGCTGGCTTCGGCCTTGGCCCAATCCTGGCGAAAGGTCGCCTTGATGAACTTGGGCAGCTTGTGGGCGCATTTGGCAGACTTGTCAAAATGCTTTTGCAGCGGCCTGACCGGTGAGGCGCCGAAAATTCTGGAAATGTAGCCGGTGGAATTCATGAATTTGTCATTATGCCGTCACAGGACTGTCAGGCAATTGTAACAATTCACGGGCAGTGCAGAGGGTTTACTCCTCGCGCCGGTTGGCAATCACCAGTTCTGCATAGGTGGCTTCGAGAATGGAAACTGGACCGGTGCGGCCTTCCAGGTCACCCGGTTGCGGTTCCGCAGTGCCACTGAACGAGACCCGGGCGGTCAATGTGATGTCGGGGAAATTTGACAGGCTCAGGCCTTCGACCATGGCGTCGCTGTCACTCAGGAACAGCGTTGCCGGCAGATCGGCAGTGGTTAACCGCAGCACTGCCAGCGGGGCCGAGGGGCCGCCAGCGGCACGGGCAACGAGAAAAACCGTCTCGTCGCCGCTCAGGGCCTCGTTCAGCGCTGAATCCAGGCTGAGCTCCACCCGAAAGCTGGGCAGGTCGCCGTTATCGGCGGCGCCGGCAGGATTGTCCATGTTGACCCCGGCAATGGGCGGGTGCCCGGATGGCAGCTCGGGCGTCGTCTCCGGTACTTGGGAGAGCCGGGCCCGGGCCCGGTCCATCTGCTCGCGCACGGAAGCCTGAACGGAACCCGCGGGCAGCAAATCGTCGAGCTGCCGCCACCAGGCCAGGGCCTGTTCATACTCGCCGTTCTGGAATGCCCCGATTCCGAGCAGCCATAGACCTTTCTGATTTTCAGGATCGGTGTCCACGGCGCGAAGCAGCAGTTCGCGCGAAGCCTCAGGCAAGCGCGCGCTTCCAGATGCGAACAGCAGAGTCTCGGCCAATTCCACCTGGACAAACACATTGTCGCCGTCCTGGTACAGGGCGCGGCGGTACGCGTGCTCGGCGGAGGAATACTCGCGCAGCTCCTTGTACGCCATGCCCAGGCGAATCCAGTTTTCGGTGATGTCTGGATTGCGCTCCAGATTGCGGGCGATTTCGCTCAGGCTGTCGCGGATTTGCTCGATGTCGGTCTGGCCGCGGACAATACCCTCGGGCTCGCCAATGGATTGATACAAAAGCCAGGTGGCCAGCGGCAACGCCAGAGCCAGGCCGATGATCAGGCCCAATCCACGTGGACCGTCCCCGCTCCGGGCCAGGGCGGCATCCAGGTTGTCCCTGCGTTGCCGGTAGTCCGAGGGTTCCAGGTCCGCAGCCAGCGCGTCCAGGGCGCGTCGTCGTCGCTTCAAGCTGCGGATATCCGGGTTGGCCTGCAACAATGGCGCCACCACGAAGGCGAGGGCGACGATTACCGCCAGTACGGTGACGATGAGGAATGTAGTCACAGGGCTTGGCTTCTCCGTCGAATGACCAGACTGACCCCGATCAGACTGCCCAGCAGCAGCACAATCGGACCGGCCCAGAGCAGAATCGTGTGGGTGGCCAGTGGCGGACGGTAAAGAACGAAGTCACCGTAGCGTGAGACCATGAATTCACGGATTTCCATGTCTGACTGACCGTCACGAATCAGGGTGAACAGTTCGCGTCGCAGATCGCGGGCCAGTGGCGCGTCGGAATCGGCCAGAGACTGGTTCTGGCATACGGTGCAGCGCAGTTCCTCGGCCAGGTGACGAAATCGGCGCTCTTCCAGTTCGTTGGCGAACGGCAACGGCTCTATCGCCGAGGCCAGCAGCAGACCCGGCACGAGAACCAGCAAAATCAGCCAGGCCGGAGCCCCGACCTGAACCCTGAACCCTGAACCCTGACCCCTGGGTTTAATCATGATTGTGCCTCCGAGCGCAGGATCATGATTCTGCGCATCAAATCCTCGAAACTGTTGGCATCGATCGGCCCGATATGCTTGTGACGGATGATGCCGTGATGATCGATCAGGAATGTTTCTGGCGCGCCGTAGACACCCAGGTCGATGGCTGCCCGTCCTTCAAAGTCCACCATGTGGAAACTCCAGGCATCGCCGTAACGGCCCAGCCAGGTCAGTGCATCGTTGCGTTCGTCTTTCCAGTTGAAACCGACCAATGGTATGCCGGCCTCACGCCCGAGGCGTTCGATATACGGATGCTCAACCCGGCACGCCCAGCACCAGCTACCCCAGACATTGAGTATCCAGGGCTGCCCCTTTAGGTCGGCGCTGCTGTACAGCGTCTCCGGGTCGTTCAGGCCCGGCAGGGTCATGGCGGGAACCGGCTTGCCGATCAATGGCGAGGCTACCAGTTTGCGGTCTTCGGCGGTTTGCAGGCCGGCGATCAGCAGCACCAGCAGTCCACCGAAAATGATCAGCGGCAGCAGCATGCGGATCATGCCGGCACCTCCGCTCCCGTAGCGGGCGCGGTTTGGTCGGCGCGGCGGGACTTCCAGTAGCGTCGGTCGCTGGCACTGACCAGGCCGCCAAGCGTCAGCAACAGGGCGCCACCCCAGATCCACCGAACAAACGGCTTGATGTGGATTCGCATGCTCCAGGCGCCGGTATCACCCAATGGCTCGCCCATAGCGACATAGAGATCGCGCGTGACGCCCGGACGCAAAGCGACCTGGGTCATGACCTGACCACCACGGTGATAGCGCCGCTTCTGCGGGTTCATCTGTGCGATCTCGCGATTCCCCCGCCAGACGGTAAAGCGCGCCTCCTCGGCGATCCAGTTCGGACCCTTGACTGATACGATTTCGTGCAGTTCAAAGCGGTAGCCGGCCGCTTCCACGGTTTGACCCGGGGAAACGCGGACATCGCGTTCAAAGGTCGTTGATTCCACCATGGCAACCCCGATCAGGAAAACACCAACGCCGCCGTGGGCCAGGATCATGCCCAGTTGGTGGCGCGGCAGGCCGAAGCGGCTGGTCTGGCGGTGCCGACGCCAGTAACTGGCCGAGCCAAGAATCAGCCACAGGCCTCCGATCCAGCCGCTGATGGCGCGCAGGTTCCAGGCGCCGAGCAAGCCGGCGATGATCAGGCCGCCAATGATGGCGGCAATGGCGCTGTACATCAGGGGCTTCAGCACCCGCATGGCATCGTCGCTCTTCCAGCGGGTGAATGGACCCAGGGGCACCAGCATCACGACCGGTGTCATGAGCAGGACAAACATGGCGCCGAAATACGGTGGTCCGACCGAGATCTGGCCCCAGCCCATGAAATCGACAATCAGTGGATACAGGGTGCCCAGCAGCACCATTGCGGCAGAGACGATGAAGAAAACATTGTTGAGCAGCAGCAGCGATTCGCGACTCATTCCGCCGAACGCCTCGCCGGTCATGATGCGGGGCGCGCGCAGGGCATAGAGCAGCAGCGAGCCACCCGTGATGACCGCCATGAACACCAGAATGAACAGCCCGCGTTCCGGGTCGTGGGCAAAGGCGTGAACCGAGGTCAGTACCCCGGAGCGGACCAGGAACGTGCCCAGCAGCGACATGGAAAACGCGGCAATGGCGAGCAATATGGTCCAGGCCGGGAACGATCCGCGTTTTTCCGTGACCGCCTGAGAATGGATCAGCGCGGTGCCAATCAGCCAGGGAATAAACGAGGCGTTTTCCACCGGGTCCCAGAACCACCAGCCGCCCCAGCCAAGCTCGTAATACGCCCACCAGGAGCCAAGGGTGATGCCGAAAGTCAGGAACGACCAGGCGATCAGGGTCCAGGGACGCGACCAGCGCACCCAGTCGCGCTCGACCTTGCCGCCGATCAGCCCGGCGATGGCGAAGCCGAACGCCACGGCAAAGCCGACATAGCCCATATAGAGGAGGGGCGGGTGGAAGATCATGCCCGGATCCTGCAGCAGAGGATTGAGATCGCGTCCATCGATCGGGCCGGGGAGGATGCGGTCAAACGGATTGGAGGTCAGCAGGGTAAACAGCAAGAAGCCGATTGATACCATTCCCATC
>JBGTLI010000011.1:0-3381 GCA_041744195.1 Wenzhouxiangella sp.
ACTGCCGACCCTGGCCGAGATCAAGGATTTCGACAACCTCGAGCCGGAACTGGAGTTGCATCACCCGCTGACTCCGACTGACCGTGTTGGTCTCGACTCCGGGGACGAATCATCCAAGGATGAATCTGATGAACAGCAAGATCAGCAAGAAGACGGCGCCGAAGCACACGACGAAGCACACGACGAAGCACAAGACGACCCGGAAAAAGACCAGCAGCAAGACCCCGACCGAAAAGCAGCCGAGGAAACCGCGGCGGTCAGCGAATCCGGAGACGAGACGACGGATGAGTGGGACGAGGGGCTCGACGAGGAGCTCGACGACCGGCTCGACGAACGAGAGCGAGTCGACGAGTCAGCACTCAGCGACGAGGAGGAAGACTCCAGCCGCCACTGAGGCCACCTTCGAAGGCACCGAGCGCCTGCAGAAAGTGCTGGCCGCAGCGGGACTTGGCTCTCGCCGTGGGCTGGAAAAACGCATCGAGGCCGGGCACATTCAAATCAACTTCGAGACGGCGACTTTGGGCGCCACCGTCAAGATGGGTGATCGGGTCGATTTTGAAGGCCGCACCTTCAAGGTTGAAGCATCTCGGCCCGATCATCGAACCATCATTTACCACAAGCCTGAAGGTGAAGTCACTACGCGCAGCGACCCGGAAGGACGGCGCACGGTATTCGACCGCCTGCCACCACTGAAAGACAGCCGCTGGATCGCGATCGGTCGGCTTGACCTCAATACCGCCGGCCTGCTGCTGCTAACCACTGATGGGGAACTGGCCAACCAGATGATGCACCCATCCAGCCAGGTGGATCGGGAATACCTGTGTCGTATTCGCGGCGAAGTCAGCGATGAACAAATTCAGAAATTACTGCGAGGCGTCAAGCTCGAAGACGGCATGGCCAATTTCTCCGACGTTGTGGCCGGTGAAGTGACTGCCGGGCATGCCTGGTACACGGTAACAATCCTGGAAGGCCGCAACCGCGAGGTAAGGCGCTTGTGGGAAGCGGTTGGCGCGCAGGTGGCACGTCTTAAACGGGTTCGTTTCGGCCCGGTCTTTCTGCCGGCGAAGGTGCGCACCGGTCGTCATGAGGAGCTGACCCCAAAGGACCATCGAATTTTGCGCGAGGATGTGGGACTGCCAGCCCGAAGCACCCAACTGGAACTGCGCGAAGTCAGGCAGCAGGCTCGCCGAGGCCCGAAGTCAAGTCGATAAGTCAAGTCGATAATTCCAGCCAATAACCGTGGCCGGTGGCCACGGTTATATACGTTATTCTGAGGGTTCCTAGCTAGCTGGTGACCGGCATCAAAGTCAACTCGACGCGGCGGTTGGCCTGTCGGCCAGCATCGGTGTCGTTGGTTGCGACGGGGAATTCCGGACCGTAACCGTAAGTAGCGATCCGAACAGGTTTGACCCCGTTATTGACCAGATAGCCGCCAACGGCATCGGCCCTTCGCTTGGACAGCTCAAGGTTGTAGCTTCGCGGCCCGGTTGAGTCGGTGTGACCATCGATCACCAGTACCGTTTGGTCGTACTCGTCGAGAACCAACACGACCGAATCGAGCACGTTGGTGAAGTTCGGACGCAGGGCCGCGCTGTCGAAATCGAAAGTGACATTGCCGGGCATGTTCAGAATGATATCGTCGCCTCGGCGGGTCACGCTCACACCGGAGCCACGCAGCTGGCGCCGCAACTCCTCTTCCTGACGGTCCATGTAATGGCCTACGGCGGCGCCACTCAAGGCACCGACACCAGCGCCAATCGCGGCGCGCTTGAGCCGGTCGCCCCCGGATACCGCACCTATCACCGCGCCAATTCCCGCCCCGATGGCTGCACCCTGCCCGGTGCGCGACGGCCGTTCCTCGCCGGTAAATGGATCGGTGGTGCAGGCCGTCATCAGGCCAACACTGACAATGGCGGTCAGCAGGTATTTTTGGGTTGTCGACTTCTTCATGATTTTTGAGTCTCCATACTTAATGGGTTTGCAATATTGCGTTTACTTTCACAGATGGCTGGTGAACAGCCCCTGAACTGTATCCATGCCACAGTCGCTCAAGCCTCATCGAGCCAGCGATACAAAGTTCGACGGCCAACACCCAGCAACGCGGCGGCACGGCGCTTGTTGCCCTCGACGCGTTCAAGGACATACCGCACGTAGCGGCTTTTGATTTCTTCCAGACTGGGAAGCATGTCGCCTACCAGCAACTGCTCGGGAATCGCCGCCGTTGCCTCAGGACGGCGCCCGCCCGCCCTGACCCGCTCAGGCAAATGCTCCCGGCCGATTTCTTCGCCTTCGCAGAACGTCACGGCGCGTTCCATGGCGTTTTTAAGCTCGCGCACGTTGCCCGGCCAGGGATAGGCGTGCATCGCCGCCTGGGCCTGGTCACTCAGGCGGCGTGCCGGTCGGCTGCGGGCAGCAGCGAACCGGGCCAGAAAGCTCATCGCCAGCAAGTCCAGGTCTTCGCCTCTCTGGCGCAAAGGAGGCACCTCCAGCAAAAAGGCTTCCAGCCTGTAATACAGGTCGCTGCGGAATTGCCCCGATTCGACCTTTTCCATCAGATCGACATTGGTTGCGGCTACTACGCGCACATTAACGCTGTGCTCCCGGTCCGCGCCGACCGGGCGAATCTGACCATCCTGCAAGGCCCGCAGCAGC
Source organism: Wenzhouxiangella sp. (assembly GCA_041744195.1). Lineage (GTDB taxonomy): Bacteria > Pseudomonadota > Gammaproteobacteria > Xanthomonadales > Wenzhouxiangellaceae > Wenzhouxiangella. Next base: position 2,653 of record JBGTLI010000011.1, read on the forward strand.
TTGGCCTGAAGGGCGGTTGGCATTTCACCGATCTCGTCCAGGAACAGGGTGCCGCCACTGGCTTCCTGAAACAGACCCGGACGGGCGCGATCAGCCCCCGAAAAGGCGCCTTCGGCATGACCGAAAAACTCGCTTTCCAGAAGGTCGGTGGGCACGCCGGCACAATTGACCGCTAGAAAAGGCTTCTCAGCTCGAGCGCTCTCGGCATGGATGGCCCGGGCAACGAGGTCTTTGCCAGTGCCTGATTCCCCAGATACCAGAACCGGCCCGTCGGCGCGGGCAATCTGGCCAATGCGGTCAAAAAGCACCCGCATTGGACGGCTGCTGCCTTCGATTTCATGGAAGGCATCCCGGTCGAGCACCTGTTTGAACCGCTGGACCTGGTTCTGCAACTGGCGATTGGCCAGCAAGCGCTCAACACTCAGGGTGAAGTGGTCCATATCTAGCGGCTTGGTCAGAAAGTTATCGGCGCCGGCCTTCAACGCGGCCACGGCGCGGTCGACGGTACCGAAAGCGCTGATCATCAGTACCGACGGCGGCGCATGGCGCGCACGAATCTGCTCAAGCAGGGCGAGGCCATCCACACCCGGCAATTTAAGGTCGCTCACGACCACGTCGGGTTCAAATTCGTCCATCGCGGCCAGCGCCTGCTCGGCACTGGGCCAGCTACGAGCATGATGGCCCTCGGATTCGAGTTCCTCGACCAGCAGTTCCGCCAGGCTCTTATCG
>JBGTLI010000012.1:0-8062 GCA_041744195.1 Wenzhouxiangella sp.
GTCGACTTCAGCGCCCTCCAGGTACTGAAAGCTCAAGGGATCAACCACCAGGGTGACGTCGTCGCGAACGACCGTCACGTCACCGTCATCGACTTTTTCATCAAAGGTGAACCCGTACTGAAATCCGGAGCAGCCGCCGCCAGTGATATAGACACGCAATTTGAGAGACGGGTTGGCCTCCTCAAGGATGAGTTCGCGCACTTTGCCGGCAGCCGCTGGCGTGAAGTTCATAAGCTCGCTGGCGGACATCGATTCAACTCCGAAATTTAGCCTGGGTCAAGAATATCGAATATGGCGTCTAACGACGGCCAAGTCAATGCGTCCCGGCTGGTGGGCAGGAACTTGGGCGAAAAAAAAGCGGCCTATGGAAAAGACCGCTTCAATCGATTGCCCCAAACCGGATAGGTCAAACGCACCTGTTATTTTTAAATCATGCGGTTTATTTATTGCTTTTATTTCATGATTTTTTTGTAAAGTGCGAGCCGTTTATAACCCGCCAGCGCCCCGTACGTCAAGTTGAGCTGCGAAACAATCTGGTTCAGAATGGTGAATTATTCTTGAGGGAGTCGGGCTGATGCAATGGCTTGAAGCATTTCACATTATCTTCGTCGTGACCTGGTTTGCGGGCCTTTTCTACCTGCCACGCCTGTTCGTTTACGCGGCGGAAAATCCCGATGGCCCGCGCTTTGAATTGCTCAAGACCATGCAGCCACGGCTGTTGGGTATCACCCATATTGGTGCGGCCGTCGCAATCGCCCTGGGTATTTCGCTGCTGATCGCTGAACCGTATTACCTGACCATGGGTTGGATGCATGCCAAGCTCACCCTGGTATTGGGCCTGATCGGCTATCACCTTTGGTGCACCCGTATCGTGGGTATCTTCGCCCGAGGCGCCAACACTCGCAGTTCACGCTGGTACCGCTGGTTCAACGAGGTGCCGGCGGTGTTCCTGATCCTGATCGTCATCCTCGTCGTGGTGAAGCCGTTTTGAAGCAGATTGCATTCCTGACGCTGTTCGCACTGCTCCTGGCCTCCGGCTCGGCATGGGCCGCTGTCACCTGCCAGGTTGTGGACGCTGTCGACAACACGCCAGTGGCTGATGCCAGGGTACGGATTCAGGCAACAGGCGGAGATCCGATCCTGACCGATGCTGACGGTCAGTTTACGATCACGACCGTGCCGGCCGGGCCATTCATCGTCACCGCCGTTGTCAGCTTCGACCCTGACCGGGCCATCAACTACATCACCTCGTTCGCCCAGGCCGAGGACAATGATGCGATCGTCATCGCCTTGCCGCGCTTGCCAGCCGAGGATGCTGCCTTTCCTTACGACCCCGGCACATCGTTCAATTGCGCGTCCTGCCACCTGGCCCAGCATACCGAGTGGCAGGACAGCAATCATTCCAATGCCGGCCTCAATGAATGGGTCCTGGACCTGTACTCCGGCACTGGGACGCCAGGTGGTGGCGAAGGTTACGTGTTCAGACAGACCCATGATGCCGACGATAACGGCACCTGCGCCACGTGTCATGCACCGATCGAGGATGTTCAGACTCCCGGCGGGGTCTTTCTGGACGAGGTGACAATGATGGCCGGGCTTGACGGCGTGACCTGTCTGGCCTGCCACCAGATCGCCCATGTCAACGAGAACGTTACGGCCCTGCACCATCGGGGCAACGCCCAGTACCGGTTTCCGGATGCGCTTTCCACGGATCTTTGGGTCTGGGGTCCGCTGGATGATGTCAGCTTCAGCACGATGCGCGCGTCGCATCAGCCGGGCTTATCGGATTCGCGCTTTTGCGCTTCCTGTCATGAATACAACAACCCCGACACGGGTGCGCCGGGTCAGAATACCTATTCCGAATGGCTGGCCTCGCCCTTCTCTCAGCCCGGCGAAAGCTTTCGGGCCTGTCAGGATTGTCATATGCCAGCAGCCACGGAACCGGGGCCAATATCATCGTTTGGCAGCCAGCCGATACGTCCGTCCGAACAACGCCGGAGCCACCGGTTCACCGGCGCGACACCAACCACGCTGGCCGGCGCCATTGACCTGGCCATCGATGCCGGCCAGGTCGGTACTGAACTGGAAGTCACCGCGCTGGTCACCAATGCCGGGGCGGGGCATCGCTTCCCGACCGGGATTTCCCTGCGCAATGCCCTGCTGGTCATAGAAGCAACGGTTAATGGCCAGGTATTGCAGCAAAGCAGCGGCGATGTGATCCCGTTTTACGGCAGCGCGCAGGGCGGCGACACCGATGATGATCTGGCCGGCCATCCAGGCAAGGGCTTTGCCCGCGTCCTCGAAGGTCGCATCAATGGCCAGGGACCGATCGTCCGGCCGGTGCTGTTCATTGATGCAGAGAATGTCTGGTCGGACACGACCATCGCCTCTGGTGACACGGATGTATCCAGCTATCGATTCGACCTGACCGGCCTGCCGGAAGACAGTGTGGTAGAAATCAATGCCCGCCTGCTCTACCGGCGCGCCTGGCGCGACACCGTGGTCACCAAGGGCTGGACCACCACCCCAGCAGGTGGCCCGATCGAAATCGAAGTCGACAGCGCATTGGCCCAAGTGGTGGTCTCAGGCACCCCCGACGCCCAGCCGGCGATACCGGTACCGACGCTGCAGCTGTGGGCCATGCTGCTGCTGGCTTTGGCCCTGGGGCTGATCGTTTTTACGGTCCGGCGGGTCTGACGCCCCAACGCTGTTGATAAGGAACAAAAATCTCACCAAAGAGTCTCCAACTCCGTAACCGGGCCCGCTGTTGCGCAAGGAACAAAGACAAGCTCACCACAGAGGCACAGAGGCCACAGAGGTCAAAAGAATTATTTTTTCTTATAATTCAATTAGTTCCTACTATTTTTCCTCTGTGTCCTCTGTGTCTCTGTGGTAAACCTGAATTCTTTCTTAGTTCCTTATCAGATCACGCGCCATGTAAAGCGCCGCGATGCTGCGGCCTTCGGTGCAGTCGGGGCGCCGGACCAGTTCGGCCAGGTTGTCCATGGACCAGGTGAACACTTCCAGTTCTTCAGGTTCGTCGCCAGGGAGCCGTGAAGGGTAAAGATCGCGCGCCAGGATGACGTGGGTGACGTGGGTCATGTAGCCCGGGGCCAACGTCAAATGGCCCAGTTCCTCAAGCCGGTGCGCGCCGAATCCACATTCTTCCTGCAGTTCCCGGTTGGCGCCTTCGAGCAGAGTTTCACCCGCCTCCAGCCGACCCTTGGGCAGGCCCAGTTCGTAACGATGGACGCCACAGGCGTATTCGCGGATCAGGAGAACGTGATCGTCATCGGGCATGGCCACGATGATGACGGCGCCCAGACCGCGACTGATCAGGCGCTCGTAGGTGCGCTTTTCGCCGTTGGAGAACTCCAGATCCAATTGTTCGACCTTGAACAGGTCGGCCGGGCGTCGTTCGCGCCGCCCGTGGATGATTGGCAGTGGCCGGAGGTTTTTCTCATTCATTGAGCGAGGATAACAATTGTTGATGCAATTGGGACGACGCGGCGATAACGCTGGTCGTTTCAAGCCCGATTGGCTTGCCCGCCAGATCGGTGATACGCGCCCCGGCTTCTTCGACAATCACGGTCAACGCCGCGATATCGAGAATATTGACATCACTTTCGATCACCACGTCCTGGCTGCCATCGGCCAGCCGGTGGTAGGAATAGAAATCACCGTAGCCGCGACAGCGCGCCGCCCGCGCCACGATCCCTCCGGCCCAGGACCACGCCGGCCCCGTGGCCAGCGACCGCAGGTTGCCGAAGGACACATCGGCTTCCTCCAGCCGGGCGATCGACCCAGCTCGCACCCTTCGATCATCAATAAATGCCCCGCCACCGCGCACCGCCCAGGCGGTCTCCCGGAAAGCCGGCGCCGAGGAAACGCCAAGCACCAGTTCGCCGTCAACCATCAAACCGATCTGTACCGACCAGAACGGCAGACCCCGGATAAAACTGCGCGTGCCATCGATCGGATCAACCAGCCAAAGAAACCGGCTGTCGCCATCATGACCATATTCCTCACCATAGATAGCATGGTCCGGGAACGAATCAAGAATGCACCGCCGAATCGCCCGCTCACACTCCCGATCCGCCTCAGTCACCGGACTGGCATCGGCCTTCTGCTCCACCGCCAACTCACTGCGGAAGTAACGCAAGGCAATCCGGTCCGCTTCGGCAGCGGCCTTCCGAGCCACGGACAGGGCCTGCTGCAGCTCCTGGCTGGTCATCGAACTGATGGTGCTTTGCATACGATCACGGTTGCCAACGGAAAGCCCCTGACTCTACCAGATTCACCTGCCCAATCGAACCACAACAACCTACTAACCGCAAAGACGTTAAGGCTGAAATGAGCAAAGCAAAATCAATAGCGGACGTAGTGCCGTGAAGGGCGTGTCTTTGCGGTTAGTCCGCTTTTGATTTTTTCCCTACCAGCCCAGCGCGCCGCTCAGGCGTAGGCGGACTTGTCCGTCCGGCTGGCGTTCGCCCAGGCTGTCCAGTTGTCGGTCCACGTCGGGACGGTTGGGGCTGGCGCGCAGGAAAATGTCGGCGTGGTAGCGTTCGTCGTCGGCATCGATTCGGCCCTGTACCTCGACCGCACCCGGCTCCATCGACGATACCCGGGCCAGTTGATGGGTCGCGCCGGGCTCAAGCTCGATTAATATCCGCCCCAATGACTCATGGATGGCGCCTTCCAGGCGCGCCTCCTCCCAGATAACCTGCCCGGTCAGTTGCGGTACCTCACCAGCGACCAGGCGTGCCGAGGGGATATCCAGTTCCAGGTAGCCGGTCGGGCGTGATCCCATCAACCAGTAAGCAATATCCACCCGGGCCAGGTCGAGCCGACCGGACAGGTCTTGCAAGATCATGTCGTTGCCGGCCTGCAAGCGGCCGGTCAGTTCTGTCGTTCCGTCGCCAGCGCGCCAATCCCAATGTCGAGCACCACCCCAGCGCCAGGTCAGATTCATGGGCGCATGCCCCGGCTGGCTCCAGCGGGCACTGCCCGACCAGACGTTGCCATGCACCTGACCCAGGGCATCCGGCGCGCCCAGCCACGGCAGCGCGACGCTGACCGGGAAAGTCAGGATAACGATGATGGGGATGGCCACCAGTGCCAGGATGATGATCTTACGCATCGGTACTCAGGGTGACACGCACGTTGACCTGGCCGGCCTGACGCGCACGGTCGACACTGAGCTGACTGACCTCGATGGGATGCTGAATGGACAACTGCTGCAGCCACCCCATGGTGGCAACAAAATTAGCGTCCTCGAGCCAGACCCGCACCTGAGCGTTGCCATCCGGCTCGATCCGGCTCAGCGAGCCGGCCAGCCCGGCCGCCCGCGCTGTTTCGTCGGCCAGGCCGAGCAGGGAACGACCGGCCAGGTCGGCATTGCGTGCAGTCTCGCGTCGCATCTGAGTGGCCACCGGGGTGAGCGCCGTCAGCCAGTCGAGCAGGGCCTGTTGCTGGGCCACCTGCTCGCGCTGGGTAACACGGGTTTCGGCCATCGGCTCCCAGGCCCAGACATACAGCGCCAGAACAACCATGATCAGCGCGGCAACCAGCAACAGGCGCTGCTGCCGTACATTCAAATTGTTCCAGTACGCGCTCATCGCCGCCCCTCGCTGATCCGCAGCCGGCCGCTGGCGCCGTCACTGCCCATGCTGGCCGATTGCACCACGGCGTTGAGTTCCTGCGCGCGCAGGCGTTGCTCGAACTGGTCCAGCGCGGCCACATCCGGTGCTCGCAAGGTCAGTTCAAGCTGGCCATCACGGTAATTCAGGCCGTCCAGCTCGATGCCGCCCTGGGCATCAATGATCGGGGCTGTCCGATTCATCAGGTCCAGTAAACCGGCTGACCGGCCGAAACGCAGGCGCGCCATTTCGCGCTCTGCCTGTTCGCGATGGCGCACCACCCGGCCGACATCGGGAAAGGCCTGGTAGAACTGGGCGTCGATCGCGGCCTGAAGGGATTCTGACTGGCGCTTGAGCTGATGATTCTCGACCGCGGCAGCAGCCAGAACCAGCGCGACCGCCAGGCCCGCCAGTCCGGCCGCCCAGCGCCAGAGGGACTGGGCCGCGCGAGCCGAGCTGGGTTCGAATGATCCGGACAACAGATTCACCGGAGGATCGATCGCCCCGGCCGCAAGCGCAGTGAACCCATCGCCTGCACCCTGGCGAAAACGATGCTCGCTCAAGGCAGGTGGAACGGGACCGCCGTGCCAGACCCATTCGGCACTCTCATCAACCACGGGGGCCAGCATGTCGATCAGCAGATCGGGCTCGAAGCTGCCGAAATCCCAGTCGCCCCAGCGCGCCAGAACGACATTGTTGACAGCGGCCAGGCTGACCTGCCCCGGCTGCCAGGGCAGGCACAGGGCATCGGGCAGCATGACCTCGACCGGCGCGTTGCCAAATCGGTCCCGCAGCCCGGCCATGGTGTCCCGGTTGATCACCACGCAGCACAATAAGCCGGCCGAATCACGTGGGCCGGCGGCGACATGCTCATCTTCGGCGCTGCTGGCCAGATGTTCCTCGGCCGCCCAGCGCAAGGCCTGCTGCAGGCGCCCTGCCGGCATTTCGGGCAAATCCAGTTTCAGTCCGACACAGGCCGAGGCGTCGACCAGCACCGTCAGCGCGCGATCTGCCGGCCAGTCGGGCCGGTCCGGCTCGCAGCGTCCCTGGCGGCGCACGGCGCCCGTGCGATCGACCAACTGCCAGGCCCAGGTCGGGCCAGTGGCGTGGACGAGCAGTTTTTCCTTGCCGGCTGAAGGCATTGGATTAATAAGTACCCTGGCTGTACAGGCGGAAATCATAACCCGAAGCACCGCGGCGCATCAGGCGGAAATACTCACGTTCGACCCCGTCAAGCACCACCCGTGCCTGGGCCAGGTACCACGGACTGGTGACGCTGAAATGGCGCTCCAGGCCTGGTCTGGCGAGAGCCGCGATGACCGGATGGGCAACCAGCGCCGCCGGGCTGACAAACGGTCCGTCGGCCAGCACGCTCCGGGCCTGGTCCAGGTCAAGGCCATCAACCAGGCTGGCCAGCACGACCGGAGAGGTCGTGTTGATATTGATCAGCAAATCGGGTTCCGGCAGCGCGGTGACGAATTCAGCCAGGCCCACGTAGGCCTCACCATCAACACTCCGCAGCCAGCGCAGTTCACTGACATGGGCCAGGCGCGTGCCCGCCATTCGATACGGGGGTTGTTGGGCGCCATACCAACTGTCGCCAGCGCTGCCCGGTCGCGGTCGGCTTGCGCCCTCGATCCAGTCTGCCAATTCAATCGCGATCAGGGGATTGAGGCCAAGGTGAACCAGCAGGCGCTCCAGCCGCTCCAGGGCCAGCGCGGCCAGTTCCGGGTCTGGATGGGCCAGGGCATTGAGGTTGAAGCGGGCATTCTGATCCAGCAGGCGCCCCTGGATCATGCCGCCAGGCACATCGAAAGGCGGGGTCCAGCGACCGTCGAGGTAGGCTGACGAGGCTCCTTCGCGCTCGGCCCGTTCGATCAAGCTCGCTGCCAGCAACTCCATGCCATGGGCAAACTGATAGGATCGCTCACTGGCCAGAAGGGCCTGGGTTCGAGCCTGGTTGCCCTGGCCACGCTCCATCATGGCCACGGCGATCACCATCGCCAGGGCAGCGGCCATCAGTGCGATCAGCAGGGCCGCGCCCTTCTGGCGTCCAGGGCCAGCGCTAATCAGCAAGCGTTCGGCACGACGGTTCATCATGGCTCAAGTACCAGCAGACGGCGTATGGTGCCAATGCCCGGCCCGGCCAGCCTGACTTCAACGGCGGTCGGCAGGGTTTCGACCGCCCCGGCCCCGGCCGGCCATTGTTCATGCCATCGCCCTGCCCCATCGCGGTAGCGCAGTTCGAGTTCTTCCAGCGGTGAGAACACCGGGTCGATGATCGCCTGCGAGCCCGGTACGGTATCGGTCACCGGCCAGCTCACCCGGACCAGTTCGTTGTTGGTCAGCTGCCAGGAAAAGCGCTGCAGGTTGCCTCTATCCAGCCCGGACGGATTGGCCCAGCCCGCCCGGGTGGCGGTCAG
>JBGTLI010000013.1:0-18957 GCA_041744195.1 Wenzhouxiangella sp.
GCTTTTTTCGTCGCGGTATTCCAGGCCTGTGGCGATGCCGATTGGCCCGGCAGGCAGGCTGAACAGGGCACTGCTATCACCGGTAAAGATCGCCGAGACCACTTCCTGGGTCATCTGCGACTTCGACCGGTCGGGCTGGAATATGAACGCCGCAGCTTCGGCGCTGGTCGTGCCACGTCCGAAAATGTTGATCGGTGCGCACTGGCCGTCTCCCGGAGTGAAGGTGAGAAAGCCAGTGCGCACGTTCGGGAAGGGGGCGACGGGCGGCACGGCCGAGGGATCGAGATCGGAACGGCAGACGATCTCCCCTGTTTCCGGGTCCAGTACGGCGTCGACGGCGGCGAAGAAGCGATCCTCGACACGGGCAGTCGCGTTGCTGGCGGTCCGGTCGGTACGACCGAAGTTGTAGGCCACCGAATAATCCCAGCCAGCCCCCAGATCACCCTCGAAGCCGGTCGCGATCCTGAAGGTGTATTGATCGGCAGTTGTCAGCGCAGGCACGTCCAGATTGTCGCGGGAGACGACCAGGCTTGGCTCGATGCCCTCGTCGATCAGGCTGTTGATCTGGCTGCGCAATGCCGGGGGAATAAATGGGTTGTCGAGCGAAATCGGAATGTCGTCATTGAAGCCATTGACCTGGTTGCGGGACTCGGTTTCCATATAGGCAAAGCTGGTCTCGGCGAAAAACCGGGCTCTTGGATGAATCTCGTAGTTCATGTTGCCGGTGAAATTGAGCCGCGTGGTTTGTGGCTGCAGTTCGATGATGTTCGGCGTTGCGGCGATGCCGTCACCACCGACGGCCTCAAACAGGTTGAGGAAGAAGTCGCCGCGGTTGAAGGGGCGCAACACTCCATTTTCATCGACGACCTGGGCCACGGGGAAATTGCCGGAACCCACGGTTCGGTCTGGAAACAGGATGTTGATCGCGGAAAATCCGGGCGCGATCCGGTCATCGGCGTCTTCTAAAAAGATGATGCCGAACGGGCTCGAAACCGGCAAGGTGCGGTTGGTAGCAAAGGTATTGGCCGCGTTGGGGTTGATGCCCAGAAACGCTGCCAGTTCGGGTGAGTTCGGCGTGAAGGCGGCCAGGTTGCGTCCGGCGAACCCGGCGCGTTGGGAGGCATCAATTGAATTGACCCGGGTCCACTCGGCTGCGACCACGGCATTGCCGCGGCCATCGGCAAAACTGGTTCCGCCGACGGTGCCGAGCTGAAATTCGGCGCCCCCGCCGGCTTCGGTGCCGGTGGCGGTACCGCGCAGCTCCAGACCGTCAAAATCTTCTTTGAGAATGAAGTTGACCACGCCTGAAACGCCGTCGGCGCCGTAAACGGCCGAGGCCCCGCCGGTAACGATATCGATCCGTTCGATCAGCGATGCCGGAATCGAGGAGATATCCACTGCCGCGGTTCCGGCATCGCCGGATACGTAACGGCGGCCATTGACTAGCACCAGGGTACGGTTGGTGCCAAGCCCGCGCAGGTTAAGCTGGCTGGTCCCGAGCGGCGCGTTGTTGCGGGCTGACTGGTTGGCAGGCAGGGTTGAAAACAGGGCCGGCATATCGCGTAGGAAGTTGGCGATGTCGGTCTGACCTGAAAGTGAAATCTCCTCGCCGTCGACCATGTTGACGGGATTGGGGGTGGTCAGGTTGCTATCGGTTGCGATCCGGGAACCGGTCACTACGATCCGATCCTGAACCTGCTCCTGATCTTCCGAACGCGGAGCATCGGATACCTCATCCTGTGACGCCGTCACGGCGGTGGTTTGTGCATAAACCGGGGCGGTGGCAAGCCCGATCGCGAGGAGGCCCGCCGAAATGGCCAGGACCAATGGGTTTCTAGTCAATGGATGACGAGACATGAACACTTCTCCCTATGTGTTGAAGTCAGTGGTTGGTCTTGCAAAGGAACTGGAAAATGAGACATAGTTAGTTGTTTGATGGAAACCTACCCGAACTCTAATCCTCGTGCAACAAAAATTTAACTATTTCCAATAAAAGGTACCCAAGGCCGCATTCACCAAGGCCCATGAATAATTAGCGATTCCTGCAGAATGAGCCTCGCATATTCGCGAGTGGCGGCTCGCTGACGCCGGTGGCGACGGCGTAGCGTTCTTATGTCATCCCTTCAGCTCAGACGCCAGCTGCTTCAACCCTGATTCCACATTCTTCAGATCAGCAGCTCACCCGGTCTTACCCTACCAGGCTTGCAAACAGCACGCCGTGCGGTGGCAGTTCAATGCGTCCGTTGGAGGTTATTTGGCCGGTCGCCGGGCCAGGGCAGGGCAAGGGGGTGTCGATCTGCAGTTTTGCCGGAGGCTGAAAGCTGACTGGCTGGTTGGACAGATTGAAGCAGGCGAGCAGGTGCTGTTCCTGACAGTGGCGGGTGATGGCCAGCAGCGGTTCCGGCGAGTCGATGAAATGGATGTCGCCCTGGCGCAGGGCTGGTTGGTCTTTGCGCCACGTCAACAGGGTGCGGAACTTGTTGAGGGTTGAATTTGGATCGTCTTGCTGGCGACTGACGGCCAGACGGCGATGCGAGTTCGGGATTGGCAGCCAGGGCTTGACGGTCGAGAAGCCGGCGAATTCGGTCGCGTCCCATGGCATTGGTGTGCGGCAGCCATCGCGGCCCTTGAAGCTGGGCCAGAAGTTGATGCCGTATGGGTCCTGCAGTTGTTCGAACGGGACTTCGGCTTCTGGCAGCCCCAATTCCTCTCCCTGATAAATGCAGACCGATCCACGCAGGGAGCACAGCAGGGTGGTCAGCAGGGTGGCCAGGTCATGGGTGTAGCAGTCGCGGCCCCAGCGACTGACGACCCGTTCGACATCATGGTTGGAGATCGCCCAGCAGGCCCAGCCATCACCCAGTTGGTTTTCGAGGTTTTCCACTGTCGAGCGGATGTAGGTGGCGTTGAAGTCATCGGTCAATAACTCGAAGCTGTAGCTCATGTGGAGTCGTTCAGGGCCGACGTATTCGGCCATGCTGGCGACCGAATCTTCCGAGGAGACTTCGCCCAGGGAGGTGGTGCCGGGGTACTCGTTGAGCAGTGCGCGAATGCGTTCGACGAAAGCCAGGTTTTCCGGCTGGGTATTGTTGTGATGGTGGTACTGGAATGCATACGGATTGTCGGCCGAAAAGCCACGACCGGTGCGCACGTGTTCCGGTTTGGGTGGGTTGTCGCGCAGCCTTGCATCCTGATAACAGAAGTTGATGGCGTCAAGCCGAAAGCCGTCGACGCCACGATCGAGCCAGAAGCGCAGATCTTCGAGCACCGCGTCGGCGACGTTGGGGTTGTGAAAATTCAGGTCGGGCTGCGAAACCAGGAAATTGTGCAGGTAGTACTGGCCGCGGCGCGGTTCCCACTGCCAGGCGCCACCGCCAAACAGCGCCAGCCAATTGTTGGGTGGCGTGCCATCTTCGCGGGCGTCGGCCCAGACGTACCAGTCAGCCTTGGGGTTGTCGCGGCTTTGCCGGCTTTCCTGGAACCAGGGATGCTCGACCGACGTATGGCTTGGCACCTGGTCGATGATGACGCGCAGGCCGCGCTTGTGTGCTTCGGCAAGCAGATGATCGAAATCGGCCAGACACCCAAACATCGGGTCGACGTCGCGCGGGTCAGCCACGTCATATCCGAAGTCGACCATCGGCGACTTGAAAAAGGGCGCGACCCAAATGGCGTCGACACCCAGTGCGGCGAGGTAGTCAAGCCGGCTGACAATACCTGGCAGGTCGCCGATGCCGTCGCCGTTGCTGTCCTGAAAACTGCGTGGATAGACCTGGTAGAACACACCGCCACGCCACCAGTCGTTGTCTGAATCGCTCATGTCATCAATGTTGTTGGTTGTCTGAGCCAAGCCGGCCTGCAGTCGATTGACTCGAAAGCTTAACGGCACGAGCCTGCGTTGTTGAGACCATGCATACGTATTCAAAAAATAAAGGCGAAAGGTGAGCGTTGAAAGGACCAGCCACGCAGGCAAGCCCTGTCAATGCAAACGTATGCAGCAATGTATACGTATGCAATGGATTGTTCATGGCGGCAGACAATGACTAGTATTTTGCCGACCAGGGTGACGGCTGACGCCATCGCATTCCAAATTGGGCCATAAGAGTAAGTTTCGGGGAACAAATGATGAAAAAGACCAGAAAGCTCAGGCGCTCTACCAGTCTTCAGCAGCCATTTGATCGATTGAACGACGGCACGCCGACTGGTGTTCGGCCGCACGGTCTGCGACGCAGCGCCCTTTATATCGCCCTGGCTGCTGGTCTGGGAGTTTCTTCCATGGCCATTGCCCAGGCAGAACAGCGTCAGGGTGCGGGTACGGGTGATGAAGCCTCGGAATCAGTCGACAAAGAAGACGACGCGGCCAATATCGACGTATTCCGGGTAACCGGTTTTCGTCAAAGCGTAGAGCAATCGGTGGCAACCAAGCGCGACAGCCGATCCGTGGTGGAATCGGTTTATGCCGAGGATATCGGCAAGTTGCCGGACGTCAGCATCGCTGAAGCCCTGGCCCGACTTCCCGGCCTGACCTCGCAGCGTACCGATGGACGGTCTCAGACGATCAGCATCCGCGGTCTGGGTCCCGATTTCAGTACGGCTTTGCTTAACGGGCGCGAACAGGTGACCACTGGTGACAATCGCGGTGTGGAGTTCGATCAGTACCCGTCGGAGTTGCTTGGTTCGGTGGTGGTCTACAAGACGCCGGACGCCAGTATCATTGGTCAGGGTCTGGCCGGTACAGTTGATATGCGGACCATTCGGCCACTGCAGGCCACCGAGCGCATTTTCTCGGTCAGCGCCCGTTATGAGCGCAACGGTGACAGTGCCTTGAATCCGGATGGAACCAATGACGGATATCGGGGCAGCGCCATTTACGTGGGTCAGAACAATGATCGCACGCTGGGCGTGACACTTGGGGCCACCTTACAGTCGACACCAAACCAGATTGAGCGTTTTAATGCCTGGGGCTATCCTGACATTGGTGATGGCCAGACCCTGGTGCCGGGTGGCGCCAAGCCGTTTGTTCAGTCAAACGAACTGCAGCGCGTCGGCTTGCTGGGCACGGTCGAGTACGCGCCCAACTCAACATTCAGTACCACGCTGGATTTTTCTTATTCCGACTTTGAGGAAACCCAGATCCTGCGCGGTATCGAATTTCCCCTGTTTTGGTCTTCGGCTCAGTTACAGGACGGGTTTGTTGTTGATGATAGCCTGATTGTCGAGGGCGTTTTCGACAACGTACACGGCGTGATGCGCAGCGATCGCAATGAACGTTCGGCCGAATTGTTCGCATTTGGCTGGAATACGAGACTTGAAGTTTCAACGTTGTGGGGAATGGAGACCGACGTGAGCTACTCGCGCGCCAAGCGCGAGGATATGCTGCTCGAGTCATATGCCGGAACAGGCCCGGCGCAAAGTGGCACCCCAGACTCCCTGGGTTTCAGGATCGGCTCCGATGGTGTATTCAGGTTCATGCCGTCTATTGACTACGCCAACCCCAACCTGTTTTTCCTTACCGATCCACAGGGTTGGGGGGCGGGCGCGCAACCTGACCCTCTTACCCAGGCCGGCTTTATCAATAATCCGGAGACCGATGATTGGCTGGCCCGGTTCCGAGTCCAGGCAGACAGGACATTCACCAGCGGCCCCTTCAGTCGGGGTCTGGTCGGTGTGGATTTTGGTCGGCGCGACAAGGAGCGTTCGATCCAGCAGGTTTTCCTGATTCCCCCTGGCGGCGCCACCTTCGGTGCGATTCCCGATCAGGCCCTGATTGGCACCGTGCCGCTGAGCTTCATTGGGATTCCCGAAATGATTGCCTGGGATCCGCGTTTCCTGCTCGACAACTTTTATGACCAGGTGCCCATTGCGCTGTCTTCGTTCAACGTGCCGCAGGACTGGGGTGTACGCGAGGATGTGACCACCGGCTATATCCGTCTCGATATCGATACCCAGGTTGGCGCTGTTCCGGTCGCCGGCAATATCGGCGTGCAGGCCGTTCATACCGACCAGACCTCCAGTGGTTTTCGTGTTGCTGGCGCCGAGGTTGGTGCTGGCACCGCCGAGGGTACATTCATACCCGTTACGGACGGTTCATCTTACTGGCGTTATCTGCCGAGTTTGAATTTGGTCTTTGACCTTGGTCAGGATCAACTGGTGCGTTTCGGCGCCTCCCGTGTCATGGCGCGTCCCCGGATGGACCAACTTAACGCTTCATTGGCGCTCAACACCAACTTTCCTTTGTTGACGTCGACTGACCCGAATCAGTCGTTCTTCAGTGCGGGGGGCGGCAATCCCGGCCTAAAGCCAGTGATGGCAAACACCATCGATCTGGCTTACGAAAAGTACTTTGGTGACAATGCCGGTTATATCGCGCTGGCCGGCTACTACAAGGATCTTGACGATTTCGTCAACCCGAATGATGATTTCATTGCCGATTTTTCGGCCTTTGTCGATGATTTCCTGACGCCCGCGCAGGCGGCTCAACTGGGAACAACCCAAGGGACGGTGTCTGGTCCGTCCAACCGCGGCAGTGGCTGGATCCGGGGTATCGAGTTTACCACCGCGCTTCAGGCTTCAACCTTTACTCCGGTACTCGATGGACTTGGCTTCCTGTTTAGTGTTTCGTATACCGACAGCAGTGTGAAGTTGGGCGACGACAGCGAATCGATCACTATCCCGGGTCTTTCGACCTGGGTTGTTAACAGCACGCTGTTTTACGAAAAGCATGGCTTCCAGGCGCGTCTGTCCCACCGTTACCGCGATGAATTCCTGTCCGAGGTATTCGGACTCAGCGGCACCAGGGTGACCCGATCTGCCAAGTCCGAAAGCATCTTCGATGCCCAGATTGGTTACGAATTCCGCGATGGCGCCATGGCGGGTCTGAACGTCTTTCTCCAGGCCAATAACCTGACCAACGAGCCGTTCACCACACATGAAGCCAATGACGGCCGCCTGGTCATCGACCGTCAGCGCTTTGGTCGCAACTTCCTGCTGGGTGCATCTTATCGCTTCTGACAGACTCTCCCGTGCCCGCCTCAATGCCTGATCGGCGGCGAGGCGGGTTTTTTTGCAAATTTTTCGACCGAACAACTTCGGGGCTGAACCAGCATGGATAGCCAGCCGATCCGCAAAGTCCTGATCGTCGGTGGTGGTACGGCCGGCTGGATGGCCGCCGCGGTGTTAAGCCGGGCCTTCGGTCCGACCCTGGATATTGAGTTGGTTGAATCCGAGCAGATCGGCATCGTTGGCGTCGGCGAAGCGACTATTCCGCAGATCCGCCTGCTGAATCAGTATCTTGGCATCGACGAGAATGAATTTCTCGAACAGACGCAAGCCAGCTTCAAGCTCGGCATCCAGTTCAATGGCTGGCATCGCCCGGACGCCAGCTACATGCATGCCTTCGGCGATATCGGTCGCGGACTGGGCAACGTGCCCTTTTATCACATCTGGCGGCGTGGCATTTCCGAGGGCCAGGCCGGCCCGTTATGGGATTACTCACTCAACAGCACCGCGGCCAGCCAGCATCGCTTTGCCCGCTTGAGCCCGACGCAGACCGAACCGCTGGCTCCCATCCATTACGCCTTTCATTTCGACGCATCGTTGTACGCCGCTTATCTACGCCGCTTGAGCGAGCGGCAGGGTGTCAGGAGAGTGGAGGGGCGTGTGATCGATGTGCGGCTCGATGGCGAGACCGGGCATATCGGCCAGATCCTGCTCGATGACGACCGCACCCTGCAGGCCGACTTGTACATCGATTGTTCGGGTTTTCGAGGTTTGCTGATCGAGCAGGCGCTGAAATCAGGTTATGAAGACTGGTCTGAACTGCTGCCCTGCGACAGCGCCCTGGCCGTGCCCAGCGAGACGGGTCAAGTTATGCGGCCGTTTACCGAATCCAACGCTACACGGGCCGGCTGGCAGTGGCGCATTCCGTTGCAGCAGCGGGTCGGCAATGGCCACGTGTATTGCAGCCGCTTTGTCAGTGACGATGAAGCAGCGTCGATATTGCTGGGCAACCTTGACGGCAAGGCCATGGACGAGCCGCGCCAATTGCGATTTGTCACCGGCCGGCGCAAGCAGTTCTGGCATCGCAACTGCGTTGCACTGGGTCTGGCCAGTGGATTCATGGAGCCGCTGGAGTCGACCAGCATTCATCTGATCCAGTCTGGCATCAGCCGTTTACTGAGCCTGTTTCCCGACCTCACATTCGACCCGGCACTGAGTGATGAGTACAACCGCCAGACCGGTGTCGAGTATGAGCGCATCCGCGATTTTCTTATCCTTCACTACCGCGCCAACGGCCGCGTGGGTGAGCCGTTCTGGGATGAGCGTCGTCAAGCGGCCATCCCCGAACGCCTCAGTGAGCGCATGCGCTTGTTTGCCCATAGCGGCGTGATTTCTCGCGATGCCGATGAACTGTTCACCGAAGGCAGCTGGTTGCAGGTGTTGCTGGGTCAGTGTGGTCGCCCGAAGCGTGTCCATCCACTGGCCGGCGCACTGGATCCGAGGCAGGTAGCTGAGGTGTTGGCGGTGCTGCGAAGTTCGGTCCAGCGGGTGGTCGAGGCCATGCCCCAGCATGCCGCCTATGTCAACGCCCAAATGGGTGGCCGCCAACAGCAAGCGGCCGGTTGAGGGGCCGCCCAATGACAATCCCGACGCGGCAAATCGGGCTGCCGATCACCACAATCGAGGCGATGATGTACACAGTGCGTCCAATCAAATTGCTTGCCTTATTGCTGGCCGGATCATTGGCTGCCAGCGCTTTGGCTTTCGATGCCGAGCTGGAATACCGCGGTCATCAATTGATCAATGATGTGTTGATCGTTGACAGCAGTGAAGGCCATCTGCACCTGACTTTCTACGCCCCGGCGGCGGTCGAAGTCTTCCACGACATCGACAACAGCGCTGCCCACCCATCGCGCACCCTGGCGCCGGGCCAGACGCCACAGCCGGCCGAACTGACCACGACCGATACGCAGTTGATCTTTGCCACCGACCGACTCGAAGTCGTCATCGACAAAAAGCCAATGCGGGTATCGTTTGTGCGCGACGGCGAGACCTTGCTTTCAGAAGAAAGCGGGCCATTTCTCCAGCGCACCCTGCGCGGTTTCCGCTTCTCCCTGAGCGATGAGGAGAAACTGCTCGGCGCCGGTCAGCGGGTGCTGGGTATGGACCGGCGCGGCCAACGACTGGCGCTGGAAAACAAGCCGCACTACGGCTATGGCACGGAATCGCATCAGATGTACTTCAGCCTGCCCGGCGTACTGTCGAGCAACAACTACATGCTGGTGTTTGACAATGCCGCCCGCGGTCATATCGACCTGGGTGCGACAGAGTCCGATGTTCTGCAGTTTGAGGCCGTCGGCGGTCGACTCGGTTACCTGTTCGTCGCCGGCGACAGCTTTCCGGACACCCTGAGTCAGTATCTCGTCGCCAGCGGCAAGCCGCTATTGCCACCGCGCTGGGCGCTAGGCAATTACGCCTCACGCTTCGGCTATCGCACCGAGTCGGAAGCCCGCGAAGTCGTGCAGATGCACATCGAGCAGGGCTTTCCACTCGATGCCATTGTCATCGACCTGTACTGGTTCGGGCCGGACATCCAGGGCCACATGGGCAACCTGGCCTGGGACCGGAAAGCCTGGCCCAACCCGGCCGGCATGATGGCCGACTTTGCCGCCGTTGGCGTGAAAACCATCCTGGTCGTCGAGCCGTTCATTCTCACCACATCCGAGCACTGGCAGGAAGCAATCGACGAACAAGTGCTGGCGCTCAACATGGCAGGGCAGGCAAAGACCTTCGATTTTTATTTTGGCAACTCGGGGTTGCTGGACTTCTTCAAGCCCGAGGCCGGCGAGTGGTTCTGGATGATCCTCAGAGAGCTGATGGAGCAAGGCGTGTCCGGTTGGTGGGGGGACCTGGGTGAACCGGAAGTTCATCCCTCCGGCACCCGCCATGTCGCCGGCATGGCCAACGAGGTTCACAATGCCTACGGCCATCATTGGGCCGAGTCGATTTTCGAACGCCACGTCCGCGATTTTCCCAACCGCCGTCCCTTCATCATGATGCGCGCCGGTGCTGCCGGCTCGCAGCGCTACGGGATGATCCCGTGGACCGGTGATGTCGACCGCAGCTGGGATGGCTTGAAGCCGCAAGTGGAGTTGGCCCTGCAGATGGGACTGTTTGGCTTTGGTTACATTCATTCCGATCTGGGCGGTTTCGCCGGCGGCGTGGCGTTCGATTCTCAGCTCTACATCCGCTGGATGCAGTACGGGGTTTTCCAGCCGGTTTACCGTCCGCATGCCCAGGATCACATCCCATCTGAGCCGGTGTTTCACGATCAGGCCACCCGGGATATCGTGCGTGAGTTTGTCCGTTTGCGCTACCGGCTGATGGCTTACAACTACACCCTGGCATACCAACACAGCAAGACCGGGCTACCGCTGATGCGCCCGTTGTTCTATCTGGATGACGACCCGCAGTCGATGGACGAGCGCAACAGTTACCTGTGGGGCGACGCCTTCCTGGTCGCGCCCGTGGTTGAGCCCGATGTGCAAAGCTGGCCAGTACGCCTGCCGAGCGGGGTGTGGTTTGATTTCTGGACCGGGCAGCGTCATGAGGGCGGCCGGACGATCGAGATGCCGGTGACTATAGAAACTATTCCAGTGATGGTCCGGGCCGGATCGTTCGTCCCGTTGGTCGATGTTGTGCAAAGCAGCGACCGGTATAGTAGCGAGAGACTGGAACTGCACCATTATTTTGATGCCAGCATCCCCCGCTCCGAAGGATCAATGTTCGAAGACGACGGCCGCACCCGCTTCCAGCCCGGCAACGAACAATTTGAGCAGTTGGATTTTGTGGCCGAGCACGTCAATGACCGGGTCCACTACACCTTTTCGCGCCAGGGCCACTACCTGGGCATGCCCGAAACGCGCCAGCTGGAACTGATCATTCACCAGGCCCCTCGCGATCTTGAAGCCATCACCATTGACGGCCAACGCATTACCCTCCAGCACACTGCCAACACCACCCGAGACCCCCAAGCCTGGTACGACCCGACCGGAAACCTGCACCTGCGAATCGATTGGCGCAATTCAGAGCTAAACATCATTCTGTAGTGAACGCTTTTATTTTTCGCTATTGGATACTACGACCAGCGAGGACTCGTGACCTGCTTTGTCGCAGTTACAGCGAATGCTGGTGTTCGGGCATAGCTTCGGCGGATTCGTTGATTGCCTGTTTCAGGCTGGCCAGGTAGCGGGTGCTTTCGGCCTTGCCTCGGAAATGGATCAACGCATCCAGGCATTCGGGTTCGATGCCTTGGCCGATCAGGACGGCCAGCCAGTTGTTGTTCTGGAACAATTCCAGCGGCTCGGCGACCAGGCGGCCAGCGGCACGAAAGTGGTCAATCTTGTATTGCAGGGTTTCCGGGATGTTCATGCTGGCTCGCCTGATCGGCACGTCCGCGAGCCATGCCGATGACAACTTCGATCAAGAGCATCCGATCTATCAGGCCATTGCCGAAATGAATGCGGTCTACCATGCCGAGCCAGGTCTGCGCCGTGGCGCACAACGGGTGGTGCTGGCCGAGGATCAGCCCGGACTGTTTGCTTTCACCCGGGCGTACGCTGACGCTGAGTACCTGGTCGTCCTCAACACCGCTGATGAAGCGCGTTCAGGAGAGCTGGCGGCCGGGGGCTTGTCGACGCACTGGCAACGCCTGATTGGATCAGGACCTGAGCGGCTCGAAGCCGTCGACCAATATCTCGAGCTGAGCCAGCCGCCAATATCCTGGTCGGTATTCAAGGCTCTTGCTGCCTCAAACCCTTTGTGAGACATTGAATATGCCCCTGTACCCAAGAATGCCAAAGGCTTTTAAACTGGTCGTCTTTTTGCTGCTGGCTCTGACCGCCTGCGCGACCGAGTCGGACCCAGTGGCCTATCCGTCGCAACCACCCACACCGGACTGGGCGATCAACGCCACGATCTATGAAGTCAACATTCGCCAGTTTTCCGAACAAGGCACCTTCGCCGCGGTCGCCGAGCACCTGCCTCGCTTGCGTGAGATGGGCGTGGATATCGTATGGCTGATGCCGATCCATCCGATTGGCGAGGAAAACCGCAAGGGAAGCCTGGGCAGCTACTACGCAGTGCAGGACTACAAGGCCATCAATCCAGAATTTGGTACCGAAGACGACTTTCGCGATCTGGTCCGACAGATTCACCAGCATGACATGTACGTGATCCTCGACTGGGTGGCCAATCACACCGCCTGGGACGCCGGGTGGACTCGCACCAACCCAGACGTCTACGTCACCGACGAAGATGGCAGGTTCATCATTCCGCCGGATACCGACTGGTCCGACGTGATTCAGCTCGACTTCGACAACCTGGAAACGCATCGTTTGATGCACGATGCCATGGCCTACTGGGTGCGCGAATTTGATATCGACGGCTATCGCTGCGATGTGGCCGAACTTGTCCCTACGGCGTTCTGGAACGAAGCGCGTCGGCGCCTCGAAGACATCAAGCCGGTGTTCATGCTGGCCGAAGCCGAGGTGCCCGAGCATCACGATTACGCATTCGATATGTCATATGGCTGGCAAACGCACCACTACATGAATCGCCTCGCGGCCGGTGGAATCACCATTGCCGAGTTCGTTGAGCATCTGCAAGACAATGCCGCGCGCTTCCCGGCCCATGCCTATCGCATGCAGTTTACCTCCAACCACGACGAGAACTCCTGGAATGGCACGGTGTTCGAGCGCTTTGGCGATGGTGCACTCACTTTCGCCGTGCTGGCCGCAACCATTCCCGGCATGCCACTGGTCTACAACGGCCAGGAAGCGGCACTCGACCGGCGGTTGGAATTCTTCGATAAAGACCCGATCGGCTGGCGCGATTTTCCGTTGCAGGATTTCTACACGAGTCTGCTGCAACTCAACCGCAGCAATCAGGCCTTGTTCAACGGCCTTGATGGCGGTGAGCTGCTACGCCTGGAAACAACAGCCGATAATCAGGTCTTCGCCTTCTATCGCGAAAAGGAAGGCGACCGGGTGATCGTTCTGCTCAATCTTGCCGACCAGCCAGCGTCGTTCGAGGTGTCATTCGATCACCTGGCCGGCGGCTACGCCGACTTGTTTGCTGACGAGTCGGTTGAACTGCATGCCCGCGAGTTCCGATCCCTCGTGCCCTGGGGCTACGCTGTCTACTACGCAGCCGATCAGAACACGGACTGAATACGTTTTCATCGTCTTTCCTGAGTATCGCCAGCCTCTTATGATGTGAGCAGGCGCGAAGCGCCATATGCGACAGCCAATAATTTCGTTCCGGGGTCAAAGATGAGAAACAAGCCAAACCTGTCGTTCTGGCAGATCTGGAACATGTCGTTCGGTTTCCTGGGTATCCAATTCGGCTGGGGGCTGCAAATGGCCAACATGTCGGCCATCTACCAGATGCTTGGCGCCGATGAGTCCCTGCTGCCGATCCTGTGGCTGGCCGCGCCAGTCACCGGGCTGGTGGTCCAGCCCATCGTCGGCTACATGAGTGATCGCACCTGGAACCGTTTTGGACGGCGTCGTCCGTACTTCCTGGCTGGCGCCATCTGCGCATCGATAGCCCTGATCTTCATGCCCAATTCGCCCAGCCTCTGGGTTGCCGCCGGCCTGCTGTGGGTGCTCGATGCTTCGGTCAATGTCAGCATGGAGCCGTTTCGCGCCTTCGTGGCCGACAAGCTGCCGCGTCGCCAGCGTAGCCAGGGCTATGCCGTCCAGAGCCTGTTCATCGGTGCCGGCGCCGTACTGGCCTCGGCGCTGCCGTGGGTACTGACCAACTGGTTTGGCGTGGCCGGCACCGCACCGGCCGGGCAGATTCCGCCGGCGGTGCATTACGCTTTTTATACCGGCGCGGCTGTCTTCATGCTGGCCGTTGTCTGGACAGTAATGTCGACGCCCGAGTATCCACCGGAGGACATGGAAGAATTCCGCCGTATGAAGGAAGTCAATCGAGGGGCGGGTGGTTTTTTGCGCGAACTGGTTGCCGGCATCCGCAACATGCCATCGACCATGCGCCAGTTGGCCCTTGTCCAGTTCTTTACCTGGATGGCGCTGTTTTGCATGTGGATCTACTACACACCAGCCATCGCCCGAACGGTTTTCGGGGCGGTACCCGATACGCCCGAATACGCCGGCCTGGTCGCCCAGGCAGGGCAGTGGACCGGGGTCAGCTTCGCCGTCTACAATCTGGTTTGTTTTATCTTCGCATTTCTGCTGCTCAGGCTGGCCCAACACTATTCGGCGCGAATGATCCACCTGGTCTGCCTGATCATCGGTGGCCTGAGCCTGATGTCAATCAGCCTGATTGCAAGCCAGTCAATGCTGCTGCTGGCCATGGTGGGTGTCGGAATCGCCTGGGGTTCGATCCTGTCCATGCCTTACGCCATGTTGTCGAATTGCCTGCCGGCGGAGAAAATGGGCTTCTACATGGGCGTGTTCAACTTCTTTATCGTTCTGCCGCAAATCGTGATTGCAGTCGGGCTGGGCCAGGTGCTGGCGTTGATTCCACTGGCCACGTCCCTGCATGTCATCATTGGCGGCGGCCTTTCGATGTTGGTCGCGGCCCTTTTCGTGCTTCGAGTCAGGGAGATTCCAATCGGCGACGAGGTGGCGGTGCCGGCATGAGATCCCTTGTTGCAGTGGCCGGGCCGATATTGCTGTCATTACTGATATTGCTGACATTTGGCTGCAACAGCCCTGTGGAGCAGCGTGAGGTGGCCTCGCCGCAGCGGCCGGATTATTACGGCACCCTGGAGCCGTTCGCCGCCGAGGCGATCTACTTTGTCCTTACCGATCGCTTCGTCAACGGCGACCCGAGCAACGATCACCGCGACCAGGGCGGACGCAATCCAACCTTTGACCGACCGTTGCCGGAATGCGATGGCGTGGCCGGCAACGTCGGCTACCTCGGCGGTGATTTTCGCGGCCTGGTCGAGCAGGCTGAATACATCGCTGAGATGGGCTTTACCACCGTCTGGATCACGCCAATCGCAGACAACCCCGACCAGGCCTTTACCGGTGGTGAGCCAATAACCTGCGACAGCATACTGACCGATCATGGCAAGGCTGGCTACCATGGTTATTGGGCGGTCAATTTCTACCGCACCGACGAACACCTGGTCAGTGATGGTCTGGATTTTTCGGAGCTGACGGTCGCCCTGGGTAAGCAGGGCCTCAAGACCATGCTGGACATCGTCGCCAATCACGGATCTCCGGGCTGGACCATGCCCGAGCCACAGGCTGGCTTCGGCTGGATCGTCGATGGCAATGGTGAGCTGCTGGCCGACCACAGCAATCTGCCGCCGAGAGCACTCGACCCGAAAGACAATCCGCTGCACCACTTCTTTCGCACCGAACCCAGCCTGGCAGAACTGGCCAGTCTTGATCCGCACAATCCTGAGGTCGTGGACTATCTCGCCGGCGCTTATCTGCGCTGGATCGAGCAGGGTGCCGATGCGTTCCGGATCGACACCATGGCCTACATGCCGCACGAGTTCTGGATCGAAATTGGAGAACGAATTCGCAGTCGTTATCCATACTTCTACATGGTCGGGGAAGTGTTCAGCGATGATCCGGCGGATTTGACGCCCTGGACGCTGGCCGAGAATGGCGGCTTCAGCGTGCTCGATTTTCCACTGCAGGCGCGTCTGCGTGAAGTGTTCGAGAGTCCGGACGGCGATTATGCACGGCTGGCCGAACGTCTCTACCTGGATGAATCGCCTTATCGCAATGCCTACGAGTTGGTGACTTTCTACGACAATCACGATATGCACCGATTGGGCGCAGAAGACGAGGGATTCATCAATATCCACAATTTTTTATTCACCTCCCGCGGTATTCCGGCGGTCTATTACGGCTCGGAAATGGGATTCATGCGCGGTCGCCGGGAACATGCGGGCAATCGCAATTACTTTGGCCTGGAAGGCATCGAGGCGGCGCGCCAGCATCCCATTCGCGATCATCTTGGCCGCATCACGCAAGTCAGAAGGGAGTCCATTGCCCTGCAGAAAGGGCGGCAGGTGATGCTGGAACTGGCTGGTGACCGGGCCGCGTTCTATCGCGTCTATCAGCATGGCGGCATCAGTCAGACCGCCCTGGTGCTATTGAACAAAGGCTCGGCGGCAACTCGATTCGATCTTGTTTACGGTGTGCAGGCAGGTACCTGGTATTCGCCCCTGGATGGTCAATTCAGGTTGGTCGAGGCGGGTCAGGGTTTGAGAGAAACAGTGGGTGCCAATGGCGTCCAGGTTCTGCTGCTTGATGAGCCGATCAACGAGCCGACTCTGCAAGGCTTGCTCGACAGTCCAGCAATCAGCGGACGGTAACAGCCTGGCTTGCGCCACAGGACGCGCCGCAAGAATCGCGAACGATCAGCGTGCCGGGAATGGTATGGCTTTGCAGCGTTTGTCCGGCAATCAGTTCGAGCAGGCTGTGAACCAGCACCTGGCCGGCCAGTACGGTGTCCTGGCGCAGGGTGGTCAAGGCCGGACGACAATATTGGGCCATGGGAATATCATCGAACCCTGCTACTGACATCTGTTCCGGCACCCGGTAACCGTGGTCCAGCAGCGCCTGGATAGCGCCGATGGCGATGAGGTCGCTGGCGGCGAAAATGGCATCGAATGACGTGCTGCGGCGCAGCAGTTCAGCCGTTGCCTGGTAGCCCGAGCGCTCGGTGGTGATGGCATCGACCTGCAGGTTGGGGTCGACTTCCAGGCCGGCCTGCTCCAGGGCCTTGCGATAGCCGCGATTTCGATCATTGAATTCCGGGTAGCGGCTGGACGCTTCGCCGATAAAGGCAATTCGCTCACGGCCCTGGGCGATCAGGTGACCGGTCACGGCCTCGCCGCCGCCAGTATTGTCGCAGCCGATTGCCAGCCCGGGTTGCTCGGCACGAGCCGCGCCCCAGCGGACAAAGTGGGCGCCGCCGGCTGTCAAGCGTTCGAGCTTGCTGCGATACTCGACGTAGTCGCCGTATCCGAGCAGAATCAGGCCGTCGGCCTTGTGGGTATTTTCGTAGTCGGCCTGCCAGTCATCGGACAATTGCTGGAACGAGACCAGTAGATCCTGATTGAGTGCCGCTGCGGCCCTGGTGATGGAGGCGAGTATGGACAGAAAGAACGGGTTGATCAGCGATTGATCGCCGGTCGCATCTTCAAACAACAGCAAGGCCAGTGTGTTGGATCGCTGTGTGCGCAGGTTTGAAGCGCTCTTGTCGACCTTGTAATTGAGTTCCCGGGCAATGGCGACAATGCGTTCGCGGGTAACCGGGTTGACCAGTGGGCTGCCACGCAGGGCGCGCGAGACGGTCGCCTGCGAAACACCCGCACGCATCGCGATATCCAGTGAATTGGGCCGGCTCCTTATACTCCCCGGGCCGCACTTTTCGTTTTTCATCGCGGGCAAGTGTAGCATCTGGCCTGTCGGCCAGAGGTTGAAAGGTGAAAGACAATCTTTTCCCTTTCACCTTTCTAGCTTTTCACCGCTTTCGGCACCATCCAGGACCCGCCGACGGCCATGACATTGGCCAGCGCCAGGTAGGCTGGTGCACTTTCCTGATCAATACCCCCGGTTGGCATGAAACGAACCTGGGGGAACGGGCCGGCCCAGCTTTTGAGCATGTCGATGCCGCCGGCTGCGCGGGCCGGGAAAAATTTGAAGCGTTTGAAACCGTGCTCCAATCCGAGCATGATGTCCGAGGCGGTGGCAACGCCTGGAATCAAGGGGACATCGGGATGTGCCAGGCTGGCCCGGTACAGCGCTTCGGTGCTGCCCGGTGCGATGGCGAAGCGCGCTCCGGCATCGGCGACCCGGGCCAGGTCGCCAGCGCTACGAATGGTGCCGGCGCCAACAACGGTTTCGGGCACTTCGCGCGCGATGTGGTTGATCGCATCCACGGCAGCTGCACTGCGCAGGGTGATTTCAAGCACGTTCAGACCTGCCGTGAACAGTGTGCGGGCCAGGTCAACGGCCAGACCGGCATCGTCAATCTGTATCACCGGCACGATACGTGTTTTGACGAACAGCGCATCAATCTTGTCAGCGTGGTCAAGTTGACTCATGTGTTGGGATCCTGCTGGTCCAGTAGGGTCAGGGCAGCGCCGAGCAGCCCCGGCTCGGGGTGGGTGACAATGACAATTCGCACGGCTTCCAGGTGGGCGGCGAAACGACCCTTGTCGAGAAAACGTTCGCGAAAGGCGCTGGAGCGCAGGAACGGAACGAATCTCGGGACGATGCCACCGGCGATTGCAACGGTACGGGCGCCGTGCATCAATGCCGCATCACCGGCGACACTACCCAATACGGCGCAAAATCTGGCCAGGGCGGCGCGAGCGTCGCGTTTTTCGCCTGCCAGTGCGTCGGTGACAATTCTGGCCGGGCTGGTCAGCGCCGAATCGGGTGTTTCCGTCCGGGATGCCGGGCGCCCGCTCAAGGCAGCCTCGATCTTAGCCAGGCCACTGCCGGACAGAACCCGCTCCACTGACACCCGGCCATGACGCGCACCCAGCCATTCGTGAATTCGGCTTTCTTCCTGGCCAAGCGGTGCGAAAGTGACGTGGCCGCCTTCGGTTTCGATCACCTGCCAGCCGGCCTGGCGGCAGTCGGTGAGCAATGCGACGCCGAACCCGGTGCCGGGGCCGAGCACGCTGACGGGTGCGGCCAGCGGCTCATCAGTTGGTCCGTACAGGGTTTGCATTTCGGAGGGCTTCAACGCTGGCAGGGCGCGAGCTGCAGCGCCGAAATCATTGATGATGATCAGTCGATGCAAATCCAGTGTTGTGGCCAGATCGGCCCGGTTGAACGACCAGGCCCGGTTGGTCAGGCGGATCTCATCGCCGTGAACCGGGCAGGCGACGGCAAAGACGGCGCGGTCAGGACGCTGTTTGACCTGCTGCAGGTAGTGGCTGGCGGC
>JBGTLI010000014.1:0-5691 GCA_041744195.1 Wenzhouxiangella sp.
CAGGGAACCGAGGCCCAGGGTCAGTTGGGTGAGGGGGTAGGCAAGAACAGTGCCGGCCAGTGCCTGGGCGCCAATCATCTGGCCAATAAACACTGCGTCCATGACAGCATTGAGGCCGAACAGCATCATGACCGCAATGGCCGGCCAGCTCATGGCCCACATGACTCGCCATGGATGGCCGTTGAGGATCAGGCTGGCATGCGGGTCAACGCTATTGGGCGCAGCGGTGCTCAAAGCAATCCCGGTCAGGAGCCGGTTCGCAAAATGCGCACCGGGGGCGTGGCCAGCACCGAGCGGTTGCCCAGCCAGCCACTGCCAACCACGAGCACGACCGCGACGACAAAACCGGTGACGAAGAGCTGCAGCGAGGGCTGATAGGTGAACTCGAACAACTCGCGCGCCAGCAGCCACCCGGTCACTGCCGAACCGACCGTGGCCAGCAGGGCGGCAATCAGGGCCATGACGCCGTACTCGATCAGCAGACCGCGACGCACCATGGCGTTATCCGCGCCCAGCGTGCGGATCAGGGCCGACTCATGCCGACGTTCGTCTCGGGTTGCTTCAAGTGCGGCAAGCAGCACGACCACGCCGGCAAGCAGAGTGAAGAAGAACACCACCTGGGCGGCTGAACTGACCCGGTCGATAATCTCTCCAATGCGCCGGATCAATGCGCCCACATCAATGATCGACACGTTGGGCCAGGCCCGACTGATCGGTCTCAGCACACTGCCGTCACCGTCGGCCAGGTAGAAGCTGGCGATGAACTGGTGCGGCAGGAAATCCGCTGCCTCGGGGCTCAGCAGGATGAAGAAGTTGACATTGAAGGAATTCCAGTCGACCTCCCTGATACTGGTCACCGTGCCGGTGAACCGACGAGCCCCGGACTCAAAGGTGAGTTCATCACCAAGTTCCACCCCCAGGCGCTCGGCCCACATTTCGGCCAGGGAGATCTCGTTGCGGGCATCCGGGTCAAAAAAAGTGCCGGCCACGACCCGGTTGGCCGGTGGCAGGTGATCAATCCATGAGACGTTGACCTGGCCCGCCATGCGATCGTCGCGCCGATTGTCGCGCCGATCGTCGCGCCGATCGTCGCGCCGATCGTCACCCGTGGCCTCCACCAGATTGACATTGGCCATGGGCCTGATCTGGAGATTCCGGGCGCCAGACTCGGTCAGTTCGGTCTTGATGTCCGCGACCTGGTCTGGCTGAATATTGACCAGAAAATGATCGGGGGTATCAGCCGGCAGGCTGCCGCGCCACTGATCGAGCAGTTCGGTCCGCACAATCATCAACAACAGCAAGGCCATCAGGCCCAAGCCCAGTGCGGTAACCTGGATAATGCCTGCCGCGCGTCGTCGATGAAGGCCTGCCAGCCCGAACCGCCAGGCCGCTGTCGTGTGGCGTGACAGGATTCGCGTTGCAATCATGGCCAGCCAACCGGCTACTGCAAGCGCAACGCCCAGCACCAGGCTGCCGCCCAGGACGACCAGGGCCAGACGGGCATGTCCAAGCTGCAACACCGGTATGGCCAGGGCACCGGCGATCGGCAGTATCCACAACAGTCGACCCAGCGTCGGTCGCGTGTCCAGGGAACGATTCAGTATCCGCATTGGCGGAACCTGGCGCAGGTTCAGCAATGGGGGCAAGGCGAATCCGGTAGCCAGCAAAAAGGTGAATATTCCGCCACCCAGGGCCGTCCATAGCCGTGGCGGGGGCAGGGCGCCGGCCGGCCCATCGGCCAGGATTCCGGCAATCAAGGCCTGGGCTACGAGTCCGCCCAGCGCCCCGATGATGACGGCAATCAGGACCAGCCAGAGCAGCATCAGGCTCAAGGCCATCATCACCTGATTGCCAGTGGCCCCAAAAGACTTGAGCAAAGCCACCAAATCGCGCTGGGCGCTGGAAAATCGCAGCGCCGAAAGCAGGATGGCGACGGCCGAGAGGATCACGGTGGTAAGGGAGGCAATACCGAGAAAGCGGCGCGCCTGGGTCAGGGCCAGCCCGGTCTGATCTTCAGCGTCGGTGACGGTTATCAGCCCTTGATTGTCGTCCAGTCGGGGTTCAACCCAGTTGCGAAACGCGTTGACGTCGCTTTCCGCGCCTGCCACCAGGAGTCGGTAGCGGGCGCGGGCGCCGGGGCCGAGCAGACCGCTTTCGAGGAGGTCGGCCAGGTTGACCATCAACCTGGGCGCCAGTATGAATCGGCTGCCGCCACGGTCGGGCTCGAAAACCAGTGATCGGGTGATCACCAGTTCGGTGTATCCGAGTTCGGTCGGTTCACCCACTGCCGCGCCCAGATACCTCAGGCCGCGCGGCTCGAGCCAGGCCGTGCCGGGCTCCGGGACGGCAACTACCGCTTCCTCGGCGCCGTCAAGCTCGTCAGCCAGCAGCAATTGGCCGCGGAGTGGATATGCGCCGGAAACGCCCTTGACGTCGATCAGCATGCTGTCATCGCCGACAAAGACGGCGGTGCTCATCAGGATCACTTCGGCGGTTGCCAGGCCCATGGTCTCAGCCTGGTGAAAAAACTCGCGCGGCAGCCGATCGCGTCCGGCCACAATCAGGTCGGCGGCCAGCGCTTCCCCGGCTTCGCGCTCAAGCGCGCGCCCAACCCGATCGGTAAACAGACTGACCGCCACCAGCGCGGCGGTTGCAACGACCAGCCCGGCGACTAACAAGCCCAGCGCCCCGGACCGCCCCTGGCGAAACAGCAGGCGCCATGACAGCGAAAGAGTATTCATGCCGCGGTCATCTCATGAAACGAAAAAATAATGTTTACCACGGAGGCACAGAGGACACAGAGGGGTAAACCATAACAGTACTGTTCTCTGTGACCTCCGTGCCTCTGTGGTGAGATTTTCATTTTCTTGTCGCGACAGCGGATTCGGGGGCGGGCTGGGACACGCTGCAGTTCAACCGGGGTCATTGCTTGTCCACTAGGCGGAACCGTTCGCGGCCCTGCTCGCCAGCCGGGCCGACCAGACGACCGTCTTCGATTTCGTCGATGCGACCACAGCGACGGGCGAGATTGAGGTCATGAGTGACCAGAACCAGGGCGGTGCCGTGTTCCCGGTTCAGGTCGAACAGTAACTCAGCCACGGATTCACCGGTACCGCGGTCCAGGTTGCCGGTGGGCTCGTCCGCAAACAGGATGGTCGGGCCACCAGCGAAGGCGCGGGCAATCGCCACCCGCTGCTGCTCGCCGCCAGACAACTGTCGCGGGTAGTGAGCGATCCGCTGGCTCAGACCCACCTGGTCCAGCGCAGCGCCTGCCCGTTTTCGGGGCTCGTCAATGCCCGCGATTTCCAGCGCCAGCATCACATTTTCCAGTGCGGTCAGGCTGGGCAGCAGGTGAAAGGACTGGAACACAAAGCCGACATTGCGCCGCCGCAGCCGGGCCCGTCCGTTTTCATCGAGCCGGTTGAGATGCTCGTCACGCAGCCAGACATCACCGCTGGTCGGTCGCTCCAGGCCGGCCAGTAAGCCGAGCAGGGTGGTTTTGCCTGAGCCGGATGCCCCAACAATTGCGAGCGTTTCACCTGCGTTCAGGTCCAGGCTGATATTGTTGAGAATATCGAGTCGGCCACCTGGCGCCTGCACGGAAAAGCCGACATGTTGGCAACGCAGAATCTTTTGACCGGGGTTTGTCATGTTCAATCCATTCCAGTTCATTCGGCCACTGACCGCGCTGCTGCTGTGCGCGATCCTGACGCTGCCGGTTTCGGCAGCCACGATCATGGTCATTGGCGACAGTCTGTCAGATGCCTATAACATGCCGCGTGAAGCCGGCTGGGCGCATCTTTTGTCCGAACGCCTCGGCCCGGACTATCAGGTGGTCAACGCCAGTATTTCCGGCGAAACGACCGCCGGCGGCGCCCATCGTATCAATGATCTTCTGCAACGACATCAGCCGCAAGTGCTGTTGGTCATACTCGGTGGCAATGACGGGCTGAGGGCGCTGTCGCCAAGCCAGATTGAATCCAATCTGGCGGCAATCATCGAAAAGGGCAAGAGCGTCGGGGCGGAGGTGGCCCTGATGCAGATCCGCATGCCGCCCAACCTGGGCCCGGCCTATGTGCGGCGTTTCGAAGAGATTTACCCGCGTCTGGCCGAGCAATACGGCATTACCCTGGTGCCATTCTTTCTCGATGAGCTGTTTGATCGACCCGGGATGATGATGGCTGACGGCATTCACCCCACCATCGAGGCACAGACGAAGATGCTGGAACGGCTCTATCCGCACATCGAACGACTGCTGAACGCTGGTTCCTGAACTGCCACCCCTGTATCCTTGCTGAACTTGACCCATAACAAGCGCAAGAACCCATGTCCGAACGCGAAATCATGGAATACGATGTAGTGGTGGTTGGCGCCGGCCCGGCCGGACTGGCCTGTGCCATTCGCCTGAAGCAGCTGAAGAGCGATCTCAATGTCTGCGTGATTGAAAAGGCTTCGGAGATTGGAGCCCATGTGCTCTCCGGGGCGGTCATCGAGCCCGGGCCACTGGACGCCCTGATCACGGGTTGGCGCGACGACCCGCCGCCGGTTTGCGTCCCGGCGGGTCGGGACGAGTTCCTGTTCCTGACCAAAACCGGCAAGCGCAAACTGCCCACGCCCCCGCAGCAGAAAAACCACGGCAATTTCATAGTCTCGCTGGGGGCGATGTGCGCCTGGCTGGCGCCAAAAGCCGAAGCGCTTGGTGTGGATATCTTTCCCGGTTTTGCCGCGGCTGGCCTTTCCTACGATGAAGATGGTTCAGTCCAGGGCGTCATTATTGGTGACATGGGTGTCGATCGCGCCGGTGAACCCAAGGACACTTACGTGCAGGGCATCGAGATCCGGGCTCAGGTCACCGTTCTGGGTGAGGGCTGCCGCGGCCACTTGACCAAACAGGCGGTGGCGAAATACGGACTCTCTCAGAATTCGGATCCCCAGACTTACGGCATTGGCATGAAAGAGCTCTGGCAACTGCCGGAGGGCCGGGTTGAGCCGGGCCTGATTCAGCACTCGGTGGGGTGGCCGTTACCCAACGAGATTTATGGTGGCAGTTTTGTTTATCATCTGGACCGGAATCGGGTCGCCGTGGGTTTTGTCTGCGCTCTGGATTACCAGGATCCCGGGTTTTCACCCTTCGAGGCCTTCCAGCAGTTCAAGCACCACCCGGTGATGCATGAATTTCTTCACGGCGGCGAGATCCTGTCGGCTGGCGCGCGCGCCTTGTCGGAAGGCGGCTACCAGTCTTTGCCGAAGGTGGAAATGCCGGGCGCCATATTGATTGGTGACTCGGCGGGTTTGCTCAATGTTCCGAAGATCAAGGGCACTCACCAGGCCATGAAGTCGGGCATGCTGGCTGCCGAGCACCTGGCCGAAAAACTGAGTAGCGCGGGTTTTGATGCCCGCCTGCGCGCATCCGATATCGTCGACGAACTCAGGAAAGTGCGCAATATTCGCCCTGGCTTCAACAAGGGTCTGTGGCGCGGGATGAAGACAGCGGTGATTGAAACCATTACCGCCGGCAAGCTGCCGCGGACAATGAAAAATCATGCCGACCATTCGCAGTATCGACTGATCGCCGACGGCGGTTTCAAGTACGACTGGGTCGATCGCGACCTGCCGCCAAGGGATCGCCTGGCCTCGGTGTACTTCGCGGCCACAGAACATGACGAAGACCAGCCGATTCACCTGCAGATC
>JBGTLI010000015.1:0-15196 GCA_041744195.1 Wenzhouxiangella sp.
GCCCGGATCTGGCTGGCCGAGGTGCGGTGCAGCTCACCTTCCACATCGAGCCAGCGTATCGGCCACTGGTCGGCGCCGATCAAGCCTGAGCGCAGCCACAGGCCGCCCAGCACCAGTGTCCCCACCAGTACCAGGCTTGCCAGTGTTGCCGGCCCGATCAGTCGGTCCGGCTGGTGTTCAGAATCCGCCATACCAGTTCCTCAAAATCAATGCCGGCGGCTCGTGCCGCCTTTGGTACCAGGGATGTTTCGGTCATCCCCGGTGTCGTGTTGACTTCCAGCAGCCAGGGCCGGTCGTCCTGATCAATCATTAAATCCACCCGGCCCCAGCCCGATGCGCCAGACACCTGAAACGCTTTCAGGCACAGAGCAGCCAATTCCGCCTCTCGTGCCTCGGGCAGGCCACAAGGGCAGATGTATTCGGTATCACCCGATTCGTACTTGGCTGCGTAGTCATAGAACTCGCGTGCCGGCTGAAGTCGAATCAAAGGCAGCACCTGCCCGTCCAGAATCGCGGCCGTATACTCCGGGCCGTCGATCAGGCGCTCTACGAGTACGTGATCGTCATGTTCAAGTGCCTTGGCGATGGCCGCGGCCAGTTGCTCCGCCCGGTCGACCCGGCTCATTCCGATGCTGGAGCCTTCGCGGGCCGGCTTGACGAACAGGGGCAGGCCCAGTTGGCCGACGATGTCGGCGCTGCGCGCCGGGCTGGCGGCAACCTGCCAAGGTGGGGTGGGCAATTCGCAGGCGGTGAAGATCCGCTTGGTCTGCAGCTTGTCCATGGTCAATGCCGAGCCCAGCACGCCTGATCCTGTAACCGGCACGCCGTAAATGCGCAAGGCCCCCTGCAACGCGCCGTCTTCCCCACCTCGCCCATGCAACAGGTTGAACACGCGATCATAGTGGCCGGCGGCGACCTGCTCGAGCAGGCGACGCGGGCCATCAACCACACTGAACTGCACACCCAGCCGCTCCAGTGCCCCGGCGATGGCCTTGCCGCCGCGCAGCGACACCTCCCGCTCGGCGCTATCGCCGCCGATCACCAGGGCAACATGGCCCATTTGCAGCACCTCAGGCCGGGTCATGGTCATTCTCCAGAAAGCGCTCGCGCAGGAGCTGGCCCAGACGGCCAACGTCACCGGCACCCATCACCAGCAACAGATCGCCATCCTCAACAACTGCATCGAGCTGATCGGGTACTTCATCGACCGAGCCGACCCGGTGAACCGGTGCTTCGCCGCGCTGGCCAACAGCCCGGGCAAGCGCATCGGAATCGATACCGGAAATCGGTGTCTCGCCGGCTGAATACAGGTCGGCCAGGATCAGCACGTCGCATTCGGACAGCACTCGGGCGAAGGCATCGAACTGATCACGAGTACGGGTGTACCGATGCGGCTGGAACACCAGCACCAGGCGCCGGCCCGGCCAACCGGAACGCGCGGCACGCAGCACGGCGTCGAGCTCGGTGGGGTGATGGCCGTAGTCTTCGAAGGCGAGCACGCGGCGTTCACCAAGAGCCAGTTCGCCGATCCGGGCAAAACGGCGACCAATGCCGCCAAATGCTGCCAGACCCTCGGCGATGGCCTTGAATCCGATCCCCAGTTCCCAGGCGATGGCCGCAGCACCGAGCGCGTTTTGGACATTGTGACGGCCAGGGTGAACGAGGCTGACGGGCATTCCCTCCGTCGCCTCGGGCAGCCACAGCAGAAAGTCCATGCGCTGGCCGCTCTGGGTCAGGTCGGTGGCGCGCACATCAGCCTGGTCGCTGAAACCGTAGGTCACCACGTTGCGCCCGACACTGGGAACCAGCTCGGCCACGTGTGGATCATCAAGGCACAAGACGGCCACACCAAAGAAAGGCAGGTGATGGAGGAATTCCAGGAAAGCCTGCTGCAGATTGTCGAAGCTGCCCTGGTAGGCATCCAGGTGATCGCGGTCAATGTTGGTGACCAGTGAGATCACCGGCTGCAGATTGAGAAAGGAGCCGTCGCTCTCGTCGGCCTCGGCCACCAGGTAACGCCCTTCGCCCAGGCGGGCATTCGACCCAATCGAATTCACCAGCCCGCCGACGATATAGGTCGGATCCAGTCCGGCCTCGGCCAGGATGCTGGCCACCAGTGAGGTGGTGGTGGTCTTCCCGTGTGTTCCGGCCACAGCGATTCCCTGGCGAAAGCGCATCAATTCGCCGAGCATGACCGCCCGCGCCACCACTGGAATTCTTTGCTCACGGGCGGCGACAACTTCCGGATTCGTCTCCGGAACCGCGCCTGAGACCACCAGCACGTCAGCGCCAGCCATGTGCCCGGCAGCGTGACCGATGGCCACCTTAGCGCCCAGCGTGCGCAGGCGGCGCACGCTGTCAGAATGGGCCAGATCGCTGCCGGATACTTCAAACCCGAGGTTGATCAACACTTCGGCAATGCCGCTCATGCCAGCACCACCAATGCCGACAAAGTGAATGCGTCGAACCCGATGCATGAGGCTCGGTGCCGGGCGCAGGTTCTTGTTCATGACGACACCTCCACACAGGCAGCTGCGACCTGCTCGGCGGCCCGCTTCCGCCCCAGCGCCCGGGCACGCCCAGCCATGGCGGCCAGTTGCTCGCGGGTGGTTCCTTTCAGGCGCGCAGCCAGCGCTTCGGCGCTCAATTCGCGCTCCTGGACCAGCCAGGCCGCATGGGCCGTGGTGAGGTAGCGTGCGTTGGCGGTTTGATGGTCATCGACCGCGTGCGGGTACGGCACCAGCAGCGATGCCACCCCGGCCGCCGCCAGCTCGGCCACGGTCAGCGCGCCAGCACGACAAATCGCCAGATCGGCCGTTGACCAGGCCGCTGCCATATCATCGATAAACTCGACCACCTCGCCATCAATGCCCGCAGCCTGGTAGCTTTCGGCCGTTGACGTCAGTTGTCGTCCGGCCTGGTGCGTAATGGTTGGGCGCACCTCGGCAGGCAGCAATGCCAGCGCCCGGGGCATCACTTTGCTGAATGCGGCTGCACCCAGGCTGCCGCCGATCACCAGCACCTTCAATGGTCCGGTTCGTTCGCCATAGCGCTGGTCCGGATCGGCCAGAGCGACAATATCGGCGCGCACTGGATTACCGCAGTGCTCGCCGTTCTTCAATACATTGGGAAATCCGGTCATGACCCGACTGGCCAGCGGACGCAACCACCGGTTGGTCATGCCTGCAATCGCATTCTGTTCGTGAATGACCAGCGGAATACCCATCAGGCGCGCCATTACGCCACCAGGGCCGGCCACATAGCCGCCCATGCTGAGCACACAGTCGGGTTGCCTTTTGCGCAGAATCCGGCGGGCCTGGATCATCGCCCTGGCAACCCGCCAGGGTGCGGCCAGCCAGCCGGCCAGTCCACGGCCACGCAAGCCGGCGATGCTGATCTGGTCAAGCTCGATTCCGGATGCAGGCACGACCCGGTTTTCCAGGCCGTGTGGCGTACCCAGCCAACTGACACGAGCGCCCTGCTCAAGCAGTACGCGGGCCACAGCCAGTCCGGGGAAGATATGGCCACCCGTGCCGCCGGCCATGATCAGGATGGCAGGGCTGGTCATACCGACCACTCCTTGCGCCGGCGCGGACGCTCCAGCTCATCGTGCTTGAGTTCCCAGTCGATACGCAAAACAACAGCAATGGCAACGAGCGTCATGATCAGGCTGGAGCCGCCGGCCGAAATCAGTGGCAGAGTCAGCCCCTTGGTCGGCAACATGCCCAGGTTGACCCCGATACTCACCAGGGCCTGGATGCCGATCCACAATCCGATGCCCCAGGCCAGGTAAGCGGAAAACGGTTTTTCCATCTTCAGGGCCTTCAGGCCGATGCGGAAGATTTGACCGACCAGCAGCGAAAACAGCACCAGCACCAGAAGGATGCCGATCAGCCCGAATTCCTCGGCCAAGACCGCAAACACAAAATCGGTATGCGCCTCGGGCAGGTAATACAGTTTTTGGACACTGGCGCCAAGCCCGACCCCGGTCAACTGACCACGACCCACGGCGATCAGGGCCTGAGTCAACTGAAAACCGGCATTGAAGGGGTCTGCCCAGGGATCGACGAAGGTCATGACCCGCTGCAGGCGATAGGGCTCGAGCGCGGCAAATCCGAACAGTGGCAAGCTGCAGGCGCCGAGCACGAACAAGTGCTTCCAGGCCGCCCCTGCCAGCCAGACCATGCCGCCGACGATGGCCACCATTACTACGGCCGAACCCATGTCGGGCTGCATCAGCAGGATACCGGCCATCAGGGCGACAGCAATCAGTGGCTTGAGTGTGTCGAAGAAGCGTCCCCGGTGCAGTTCGGGCCGGCGCGCCAGGTAGCCGGCGACAAAA
Source organism: Wenzhouxiangella sp. (assembly GCA_041744195.1). Classification (GTDB taxonomy): domain Bacteria; phylum Pseudomonadota; class Gammaproteobacteria; order Xanthomonadales; family Wenzhouxiangellaceae; genus Wenzhouxiangella. Next base: position 4,343 of record JBGTLI010000015.1, read on the forward strand.
ACGATGGCCAGCAACTTGGCCGCTTCAACCACCTGGAACCTGACGATGCCCAGGTTGACCCAGCGGCTCGACCCGTTGACCTCATGGCCCAGCACCGGAACGAACGGCAGTAGCAGGACGATCATGGCCAGCGGCAGGCATAGCTTGGACATAAACTCGATGTGCTGGGTCGCGATCAGACGCAGAGTCAGTGCAGCCGCCAGACCGATGCCAAGAAAGATCATGTGGCGGATCAGATAATGCCAGCCGGATACCGAATAGCCTTCGGCCACGGCCATTGACGTGGACGCGACCATGATGATGCCCACCGCAATCAGCGTCACGGTAGTGATCACCATGGTCGCATCCAGACCCACGGCGCGGGGGGCATCACCCCAGCGATAGGCCTGTTTTCTCGAATGGCGGGCGGCTGCGGGCATGGTGGTCAGCGAATCTTCATGGTGGCAAGGCTGGCCAAAACCAGCATGACGGCAATGATCCAGAAGCGCACGATCACCTTTGGCTCCGGCCATCCCTTGAGTTCAAAGTGATGATGAATCGGAGCCATGCGGAAGATTCGCTTGCCCGTCAGCTTGAACGAGGCGACCTGCAGAATGACCGACAGGGTTTCTATTACGAAAATGCCGGCCATGATCACGAACACCAGTTCCTGGCGCACGGCCACGGCGATCAGCCCCAGCGCCGCGCCAACGCTCAGCGCGCCAATGTCGCCCATGAAGACCTGGGCCGGGTAGGTGTTGAACCACAAAAAGCCCAGACCGGCCCCGCCGAGCGCGGCGCAGAAAATGGCCAGCTCACCCACACCGGGCACGTAAGGCATGCCGAGGTAATTGGCGATGATGGTGTTGCCGGTGGCATAGGCGAAAATGCCCAGTCCGGCGGCGACGAAAACCGCCGGCATGATGGCCAGACCGTCCAGACCATCGGTCAGGTTGACCGCGTTGGACGCGCCAACAACCACGAAATAGGTCAGCACGATAAAGCCCAGACCCAGTGGAATGGCGATATCCTTGAAAAACGGCACGAACAACTGGGTATTGGCCGGCACATCGGCGCTGTAATACAGAAAAACGCCTACGGCCAGCGCGGCGACCGACTGCATCAGGTACTTGGCGCCGGCCGAAAGGCCACGACTGTTGCGATATTTGAGCTTGCGGAAATCATCGAGAAAGCCAATGCCGCCGAACGCCAGGGTGACGAACAACACGGTCCAGACGTAACGGTTGGTCAGGTCGCTCCACAACAGGGTGCTTGCAACCAGTGCGACCAGGATCATCGCGCCACCCATGGTCGGTGTGCCGGCTTTGGCCTGATGGCTTTCAGGCCCCAGGTCACGAATCGGCTGACCGTACTGGCGCTGGGTCATCTGCCGGATGAACAGCGGCCCAATCAGCAGCGAAATGGCCATCGCCGTCATCGCCGCCATGATGGTGCGAAAGGTAATGAACCCGAACAGCGCCATGCCGCGGGCAACCCATTGTTCGAACAGCCAGACCAGCATCAGCCTTTCTCCCCAATCAGTGCCTGGACAATGCGCTCCATGCGCATCGAACGTGAACCCTTGACCAGGCAGTTGACACCCGGATGCAGCGCGTCGGCCAGGGCTTTGATCAGGTCTTCATGGGACCTGAAATGTTCACCGTCCGGGCCAAATGCACCCACCGTGGCGTGGCTGCCGGGGCCAACGGCGAACAGGCGGCGGACGCCAAGATCGCGAGCATTCCGACCCATCTCGGCATGCAGTTGCTCGCTGTCCGGCCCCAGTTCAGCCATATCGCCCATGACCAGCCAGCATTCTCCGGACATATTGGCCGCCACCTGGAGGCCGGCATACACCGATGCCGGATTGGCGTTATAGCTGTCATCGATCAGACACCAGCCGGAAGGGTCGCGATGGACCTGGAACCGGCCGGGCAGGCTTTTCAGATTGTTCAGCGCACTGGCAATATCGCCGATCGACAAGCCGAGATGGCAGCCGACGGCCGTAGCCGCCAGGGCGTTGAGCAGATTGTGCTGACCAGGCAGATTCAGATTCAGATCCACTGCCCCGGCCGGGGTTTCGATCCGGGCCGAGCCATTGAGCGCCCGGCCGCGAACATCGGCCGACTCACCCAGGCCGAAGCTCAGAGACCGGCAGTGAGCGGCCATATCGCACCAGAGCCCATAGAACATATCATCAGAGTTGATCACCGCCATCCCGTCGGCCGGTAACGCCGCAAACATCTCACCCTTGGTCCTGGCCACGCCCTCCAGACTGCCGAAACCTTCCAGGTGCGCAGGTGCAGCATTGGTCACAACTCCAATGTGCGGGCGTGCGAGGTCAGCAAGGTATCGAATATCGCCTGAACGGCTGGCACCCATTTCCAGCACCGCATAGCGGTGCGAGGCATTCAGTCGCGACAGCGTGAGGGGCAGGCCAATTTCGTTGTTGTAGTTACCCTGGGTGGATAGCGTCGGCGCGTGCGCCGACAGGATGGCGGTGATCATTTCCTTGACCGTAGTCTTGCCGTTGGAGCCGGTGATGCCAATCACGGTAACCTCCAGGCGCTGACGCCAGCCAGCGGCAACCAGACCCATGGCGATCAGCGTGTCGGCAACCTGGACCTGGGGCAGCGGGTGATCAACCGGACGCGAAACCAGGGCGCCGACAGCGCCGGCATCGGCTGCATCCTGGAGAAAATCATGGCCATCGACCCGCTCCCCGGGTAATGCGACAAAGAGGTTGCCTGACTCCAGTGCGCGGGTATCGTGGCTCATGCCGCGAATTTCGACGTTGGCGCCCGACAGGAGCCCGCCGGCCAGAGACGCGACCTCATTGAGATGGAAGCGCATCACGCCGCCTCCTCCAAAAATCGACGCACTACGGCCTCGTCAGAAAACGGATGGCGCTCATCACCGACAATCTGATCGGTTTCATGGCCCTTGCCTGCGATCAGCACCGTGTCCAGAGCAGCCGCTTCGGACACAGCCCGATGAATCGCCTGAGCCCGATCCGGGATGACCTGGCAACGTTGCGGATGGCGCATCCCGGCCTGGATGGCGCGAATGATGCTCAACGGTGATTCATGACGCGGATTGTCATCCGTCAGGATCACCCGGTCGGCTAAAGCCTCGGCGATCCGGCCCATGCGCGGGCGCTTGGCCTGGTCACGCTCACCGCCGCAACCAAAGACACACCAGAGATGGCCCTGCGTCATTTCGCGCAGGCTGGCCAGGACGTTCTCCAGCGCATCAGGCGTATGGGCGTAATCAATGATGACACTCAGATCCCCGGGACCTGAGACCGGCTGCATCCGTCCGGGGACCGGCCGAAGCCTGGCAATCCGGGCAATGATTTCGGCCGATCCGATGCCGCGGGCCGCCATCTCCCCGGCCACAATCAGGAGATTGTAAACATTGACCCGGCCAAGCAATCCGGCACGCACCGTCATTGAAGTGTTGTTCAGCACGATCTCGGCGCTCAGACCAGCCGAACTGCTTTCCAGCAGCCGGCCCTGGATTGATCCCGGGGCGTGAATATCGATTCCATAGCCGATCAGACCCGGCGAGGTGGCCAGGCGTTCGGCCAGCTTCCTGCCGAAGTCATCATCAAGGTTGATCAACTGGCGCTGTGAGTCGAAGTCGGTGAACAGCCGTGCCTTGGCTTCACCGTAGGCGGCCATGTCCTGGTGATAGTCGAGATGGTCATGGCCGAGATTGGTAAAGATCACACTGGTAAATCGCAAGCCCGCCAGCCTGCCCTGGTCAAGCGCGTGCGACGAGGCTTCCAGAACAACCGTGGCCATGCCCTGCCTGCGCAGTCGGGCAAGCAGGCGATACACGCTGAGGACATCGGGCGTGGTGTGCGTCAGTGGCTGATGGTCGCCCGGCCGCCCGAACCCAAGGGTGCCGATCATGGCGCCGTCCAGAGCCTGAGCCAGCAACCAGGCAATCGAACTCTTGCCATTTGTGCCTGTCACGGCAATCAGGTCCATCCCGGCCGGATCGCCCCACATTCGCCGAGCCAGTTCGGGCAGACGCTCGGCTAGAGCGTCGATTTCAAAAGCCGGTACGGGGCATTCAGAGGGCAGCGCCTGGCGACCATCGTGAATGACCGCGATTGCGCCAGCCCTGATGGCCGAATCCAGATAATCCAGACCATGTCCGGTGCTGCCCGCCAGGGCGACAAAGGCATCTCCTGGCTTGATCTGGCGACCGTCCAGGGCCAGACCGCCGACTTGAAGGCCGGCATGCTCCCCCGGCGGATACAAGCCCGCCAGCAGCGCTTCGAGCCCCACCGGGTTCGCTGTTCTTTCCATCGGGTTGTGGGTGCGCTTAGTCACCGCGCACCTCTGCATGGGTCAACAGGGTGCCGATATCATCGGGCGGCACATTGAGCAGGCGCAAGGCGGCAGCCATCACCCGACCAAATACCGGGGCGGCGACCAGACCACCGTAATAGGCTTCGCCGCTGGGATCATGAATGATCACCACGGCCGCCAGGCGGGGCTGGGACACCGGGGCGAAGCCGGCAAAGCTTGAAACATACCGGTTGCTGTAGCCACCAACATCGGCCTTGCGCGAAGTACCGGATTTTCCAGCCAGACGGTAGCCTGCGACCCGGGCACGGGTGCCTGTACCGTCAGGGCCGGTGACGGTTTCAAGCATCAGCGCCAGTTCGCGCGCCAGGACCGGGTCGAGCACCGAGTGCGGCGGGTTGTCGGAGTTGGCGATAAAGGTCGGTTGACGCAGGCGACCTTCGTCGGCGATCGCCCCGATGGCGCGAACCAACTGCACCGGCGTGACGGACAGGCCGTATCCGTAAGACAGGGTGGCTTGTTCCAGCCTGCGCCAGCGCTCGAAATCCCGCAGCACGCCAGCCGATTCGCCGGGGAACCCGGTGCCGCTGACCGTACCGAACCCAAACCGCGAATACAGGCCCCAAAGGTGCCTGGCATCCATCTGCAGGGCCAGATCGACAACCCCGACGTTCGAAGACCGGGTCAGCAGTCCCTCGACGGTCAATTCACCAAAATTGCGGATGTCGCGGATCGTGTGACCGCCCACGACCATGGTGCCAGGTGATGTATCAACGATCATTTCGCGATGAGCGATGCCAGCTTCCATCGCTGCCGCTATGGCGAAAGGCTTGATCACCGAACCGGGTTCGAGCACGTCGGTCAACGCCCGATTGCGCAAGCCTTCAGCCGATCCTCTGCTGTTTGAATTGGGGTTATAGGATGGGAAATTGACCATGGCCAGCAGTTCTCCGTTGGTCACATCCATCACCACCACCGAACCGGAACGCGCTCCGAATTCCAGCACCGTGGCCTTGAGCTCGCGAAAAGCCATATATTGCAAGCGGCCATCCAGGGTCAGGTGCAAGTCCCGCCCGGGGCGCGCTTCGCGCACCAATTCCACATTCTGGACGACCCGACCCAGGCGATCCTTGATTACGCGCTTTGAGCCGGCCTCACCCTGCAGCCAGCTGTTGTAGGCCAGTTCCAGGCCTTCCTGGCCAAAATCATCGATATTGGTAAAGCCCAGCACCTGGGCGTTGACCTCTCCGGTGGGATAAAAACGGCGGTATTCGCGCTGCAGGAAAACCCCCGGCACCTCCAACTCGCGAACCCGCTGGGCCAGATCCGGATGAACCCGGCGCTGCAACCAGACAAACTCACGTCCGGCACGCTGGGTCAGTCGCCTTTCCAGATCATCGGCCGGGGTTCCAAGAACACTGGCCAGCATCGGAATGCGATCGGCCACCTGGAGCAGTTCACCCGGGTGAGCCCAGACCGATTCAACCGGGGTCGATACCGCCAGCGGCTCACCGTGACGATCGAGAATATTGCCACGTACCGTCGGGATGGCCACTTCGCGCAGAAAACGGGCCTCACCCTGGCCCTGCAGAAACTCGGTTTCCATGACCTGCAGATTGACGGCCCGGCCGAGCAGCACGAGGGCGGCGATCAACATCAAGCCCGCGGTCAGCCAGAGGCGAACCGCACTCTGAACCTGGGGGTGGGCCTTGCTCATCGCTCTTTCACCAAAATGCCGACCCGGCCGGGTCGTTCCATGTCGAGCTTGGCGCGTGATTCGCGCTCAATCCGACCACTTTCGGCCAGCCAGGCCTGTTCGAGCTGGAGTCGACTCCACTCCATATTGGCCTGGTCGCGATCGGTTTCGGCGGCTTGCAGCGCTCCGAACAGCTGGCGCGACTCATGCCGCAAGACAACAACCGAAATCGCCGATGCCAACAAGCCGCCCATCAGCAAGGCAAATGCCAGCCAACGGATCATGACGAGTCTCCCGGCAGCTTTTCGGCAATACGCAGGCGCGAACTGCGAGAGCGCGGATTGGCCCGTTCTTCTTCCCGGTCAGGCCGAATCATCTTGTCGATCACGCGAATACGGGGGCTGAAGTCCGGGGCAACAGGCATGCGTCGGCTTGCTGGTGGTGGCATCGACAAGCGCTTGAAGGCCTGCTTGACGCGCCGATCCTCAAGGGAGTGAAAACTGATCACCGCCATGCGTCCGCCCGGCGCCAGGATGGCCAGGCCCTGCTCCAGCGCCTTATCGAGCGCGCCGAGTTCATCATTGATGTGAATTCGAATGGCCTGGAACGTGCGTGTAGCGGGATGACGGTCCGCGGGAGAAGGCCCCGCGGCCCGGGCAACGATGGCGGCAAGTTGGGCGGTGCGCTCAATGGGCTCATCCGCTCTGGCCATGACAATGCTCCTGGCAATCCGGCGCGCGTATCGGTCCTCCCCATATTCCTTGATCACGCGGGCAATTTCGGCTTCGTCTGCGCGCGCCAGCCAGGCCGCCGCCGATTCGCCCATCTGCGGGTTCATGCGCATGTCCAGCGGACCGTCCTCGCGAAAGCTGAAGCCCCGCTCGGGCGTATCAAGCTGCGGAGAGGACACACCCAGATCCAGCAGCAAACCGTTGACTTGTCCATGAATCCCGATCTCCCGGGCCATCCGCTCCAGTTCGGCAAAGCTGCCGTGCCAGATCGTTACCCGGTCTTCTCCTGCAAATTGTTCATGGGCGTGGGCAATGGCTTCAGGATCCTGGTCGACCACGATTAGTCGTCCCGCCTGCCCCAGCCGCTCAAGAATCTCACGGCTGTGCCCGCCACGGCCATAAGTTGCGTCGACGACGACATCCGATGCCGCAATGCCCAAGCCGTCAAGCGCCGGATGCAGCAGCACCGGCACATGTTTGTCTGCCGTAGCCATCGCCGCTACAGGACCAGTTGTGCCATTTCGCTCGACGGTTGCCCCTGCATCGCTTGTTCTTCTTCGATGCGGTGCTGGTTGAGCACGTCCTCGTTCCAAATCTCGAAGCGCTGGCCCATACCCATCATGACCACGCGCTTTTCCATTCCGGTAACCTGTCGCAATGTCTGCGGCAACAACACACGTCCATTGCTGTCGGGTTCCAGCAAAGTGGCCGACCCCACCAGGCGACGCTGCAGGCTTCGGTGACTGGCATGAAAAGTAGACAGCCCCGTGACCTGTTCACGCACCCGATCCCATTCGGGCTGGGGGTACAACCACAGACAGCCGGAATCAAATGCGGAATAGGTGAGCACCAGCTTGCTGTCGCAAACCGACGCCAAATCCTCGCGGTACCTGGTCGGCACAGCCATACGGCCTTTCGAATCCAGATTGATCGCTGTCTCGCCGAAGAACACCGCTGACTACTCCGCTACATTCAGATCCCCTTGGAGACCCACAGTAAATCCACTAATCCCCACAAATTACCACTGCACCCCACGATAGACCCGAAAGCCCCCAGTGTCAAGGGATAGCGGAGATATTGAAGAGTCCAGAATTCTCAAAGAGTTGCAGGGGAAAAAGCGGGGGAAAGGGGGAAAGGGGGAAAGGTGAAAGGTGAAAGGTGAAAGGTGAAAGGTGAAAGGGGGAGAGGGGGAGACGGGAGAGGGGAGATGGGAGACGGTTTCCAGTTTCCGATTTCCCGAAAACCAACCAGCCAACCAGCCAACCAGCTAACCAGCCAACCGCCGTTAAACAATTCTGTAACAGGGCTCGTACGCGGTATTCCCAGGCAATTTCATGCGGTGCTGGGCGACGAAGCGGGTCAGGAGGTTGTCCAGGGCGGCCATGATCGCCGGTTCGCCGTGGATTTCGAAAGGCCCCTTTTCGCGGATGGCCCGCACGCCCTGGGGCTTGACGTTGCCGGCGACGATGCCTGAAAAAGCCCGGCGCAGGTTGGCGGCCAGTTCGTGGGTCGGCAGGTCGCGGGCGATGCTGAGGCCGGCCATGGCCTCGTGGGTCGGGCTGAATGTTTGCTGGAAAATTGGATCGATCGCGAGCAACCAGTTGAAATAGAAGGCATCGTTGACCTCCACCCGCCAGTCCCGGACACGCCCTAATCCGGCGGCCATGGCTCTGGCAACCGAGACCGGGTCAGCAATGATGATCTTGTAGCGCGCCTGCGCCGCCTTGCCCAGAGTCAGGCCGATGAAGTGATCGATCTCCTCGAAGTAATCCCGCGCCGACTCCGGCCCGGTAAAGATCAACGGAAACGGCATCTCGGCATTGGCCGGATTGAGCAGCACGCCAAGAATATAAAGAATCTCCTCGGCGGTACCGACGCCGCCCGGGAAGACGACAATGCCGTGCCCCAGGCGAACGAAGGCCTCCAGGCGCTTTTCGATATCCGGCAACACAACCAATTCGTTGACGATCGGGTTCGGGGATTCAGCAGCAATGATGCCGGGCTCCGAAACTCCGATGTAATGGCCCGGCAGGGTGCGCTGCTTGGCGTGTCCGATGGTCGCTCCCTTCATCGGCCCCTTCATGGCGCCCGGTCCGCAACCGGTACAGATGTCCATGCCGCGCAGCCCAAGCTGGTAGCCCACGTCCTTGGTGTATTCGTACTCCTCAGAACTGATTGAGTGACCACCCCAGCACACGACCAGAGACGGTTCACGCTGGGCGTCAATCAGTTGCGCATTGCGCACGATCTCAAAGACCGCGTTGGTGACACCTTCGGAGTTTTCCAGGTCGAAATACGGATTGGGTTGAATTTCGGTGTGGAAGTAAACGATGTCGCGGACCACGGCCGACAGCAACTCGCGGATACCGCGAATCATCTTGCCGTCCACGAAAGCGCAGGCCGGCGCATTTTCCAGATCAATGCGCATGCCGCGGTTAACCTGGTGGACCTGGATGCGGAAATCCTCGTAGAACTTCAGCATCGCCTCGGCATCATCACCCTGCTCACCCGAATTCAGCACCGCCAGCGCGCATTGCCGCAACACCTCACCTACTTCTTCAGAGGCGTCGGAAAGCCGAGCCACCTCCTCACGTGAAAGCATAGTCAACGCCCCGGAGGGGTAAACGCGGGTCGATATTTTTTCGACTGTGCAGAGGGCTGCCGGGGAAGTGCCGAGGTAGGTTGTGGGGTTGTCGTTCATCAAGGTTGGGCGGTTAGAGGTGAAAGGTGAAAGGGAAGAAGGACCAGGAGAAGGTACAAGGTACAAAGCCCAAGAGGAGGATGATCCCCATTGTGGGGGTTTTGGGGAGGTTCGTAAAGGCCCCGGGGCTGAGAGGACGCTGAAGATGCTCGACAGCTTCGGTATTGCCGGTTAGGTCGGGCTCAGCTATAATTATCGGCTTCGTCGGGGTGTAGCTCAGCCTGGTAGAGCACTGCCTTCGGGAGGCAGGGGCCGGAGGTTCGAATCCTCTCACCCCGACCACGACGATTTTGGAAAAAGCCGGCCGGAGTGCCGGCTTTTTTTTGTGCGCATTCTTAAATTCAGAAAACCCCTCGGGTCAGGTGGCCGGAACCAAATTCATGGTTTTTCTACGCCGTCTATTGTAAATGCGAATGACTCGCATTAGTATTTGCAACTTCTTTCACGCGTAAGACACCACTGCCTCCATGAACACGATTCTTCTCCGCCCGATCTTCTTTCTGGCTTGTTGTACTCCGGCCCTGCTCATGGCAGGCACCAATGCCGAAGTTGCTGATTCACCAACTCAGTTGGAGCCGATGACCATCGTTGGCAGCCCCGAGCAGGCTCAACTGGCCACCGGCGGCGCCACCGTGGTGACCGAACAGGATTTGGACCGGTTCGAGTACACCGACATTCAACGCATTCTGCGTCAGGTGCCGGGCGTTTCGCTGCAACTTGAGGACGGTTACGGCTTGCGACCCAATATTTCGATTCGCGGCACCGCTTCCGACCGGTCGTCCCGCATCACGATGCTCGAAGATGGCGTATTGATCGCGCCGGCACCCTACGCCGCTCCTGCTGCCTACTACTTTCCGACCGCCGCGCGCCTCCAGGGCGTAGAAGTTCTCAAAGGTCCGGCCGCCATTCTGGAAGGCCCCTACACCACCGGTGGCGCAGTCAATTTTCTCAGCACGCGCGTTCCTGAAGGCAGCCGTGGCCAGGCCCAGGTCGAGGCTGGCAGCCATGGTCATCTGCGCGGTCACGCCTGGTATGGCAACAGTAATGACCGTTACGGCTTTGTCGTCGAAGGGCATGAGTGGCGCGCCGACGGTTTTCAGGATATCGACCGATCCAGCCGCGATGCCGGGCTGAATAAAAGTGATTACATGGTTCGCCTGCGCACGGATCTGGGCGCCGGCGGCGACCACCGCCTGGAACTCAAGCTGCGCCAGGCCGAAGAAACCTCGAACCAGACCTATTTCGGCCTGACGGATGCCGATTTCCGGACCGATCGCAATCGTCGCTATGGTCTGAGCGAACTCGACCAGATCAATACCGACCATGAGCAGGTGATGCTGACGTATCGAGGGCGCTTCGGCGACAACATCTCAGTCCGTGCCAGCGCTTACAACAACGAATTTTCGCGCGCCTGGTTCAAGACCGAAG
>JBGTLI010000016.1:0-3941 GCA_041744195.1 Wenzhouxiangella sp.
TGCAGGCCCTATGCGCCGTCCAACGCAAACTGTTGACCGGGCTGTGGGCATGTATCCAGACTGGATCGACTTTCAATAGCGAAAAATTATTCGCTATTCGACCGCAGGAAACTTGACATGCAAGAGAGTATCTCAGACCTCCGCCTCAACCATCCCCACCATTTCCAACTGCAACCACAAACACTTGCCCGAGGAGTCCTCGATAGCCTTGAGGCGGCCATGGTGGGCGGCCAGTTCGGTTTCATTGGCGCGGCGGATGATGAGTTTCGAGTAGTCGATGTCGGTGATTATTTCGAGCCCGTCGGCGTCGGTGTCGCCGGCCAGGTCAAGGCACAGGTCGACCTGACCACCGGTCATGGCCAGGTAGACGTCGGCCAGCAACTCGGCATCGAGCAGGGCGCCGTGGAGATCGCGGCTGGTATTGTCGATTTCGTAGCGCTTGCACAGGGCGTCCAGGCTGGCGCGCTGACCGGGGTGGAGATCGCGCGCCATGGCCAGCGTATCCAGCACGGTGGCGACCTCCTCGATCTGCACGGCCGGGTCCAGCCTCGCCAGTTCGGCGTTCAGAAAGCCGACGTCGAATGAAGCGTTGTGGATGACCAACTCGGCATCACGGATGAACTCTAGAAAATCCTGAGCCACATCGGCAAACTTCGGCTTGTCGGCCAGAAACTCATTGGTGATGCCATGGACCTGGATCGCCCCGGCATCCACCTCGCGCTCGGGATTGATGTAGATATGGAAATTGCGCCGGGTCAGACGACGCTCGATCATCTCCACGCAACCAATTTCGATCACCCGGTGCCCTTCACGATGCTCAAGCCCCGTCGTCTCCGTATCCAACACAACCTGTCGCATTTATTTACCTCAATAAATCAAAACCTTTATCTCGCGCAGAGACGCAGAGACGCGGAGGAAAACCTTTAAAATAAAAAAATTCTAAACTCAAAGAAAATTCCCCCGCTTTTAACCCTAGAAATTCTTTGTTTTTTTCCCTGCGTCTCTGCGCCTCTGCGCGAGATAGTCTTTGGTTTTTCTTGTTACAAAACTTCTCTGGCCGCTGTACTGGCCAACTCATCTGCCCGTTCGTTCTCCGGATGCCCGCTGTGGCCCTTGACCCAGTCCCACTGAATCTGGTGCTCGGCCACGGCCTTGTCCAGGCGGCGCCACAGCTCGGCGTTCTTGACCGGCTTCTTGGCCGAGGTCTTCCAGCCATTCTTCTTCCAGTTCACCATCCATTCGGTGATGCCCTTGCGCACGTACTGTGAGTCGGTCGTCAGTACCACAGTGCCGGGCCGCTTCAGCGCTTCAAGCGCCTGGATCGCGGCCATCAGCTCCATCCGATTGTTAGTGGTGGCCGGCTCGCCGCCGGAAAGCTCGCGCTCCTCGCCCTTCCAGCGCATCAGCGCGCCCCAGCCACCCGGGCCGGGATTGCCGAGGCAGGCGCCGTCGGTCCAGATATGAATGATTTCTTTCATGCTGCCCTGCATTGGGTGGCCGGCATCGTCGCGCCGGCCAGTTTGGGTTGTTTGAAACGCAGCGGTTGGATCCGGGCCGGCCGCCTGGGCTTGCGGGCCACGAGCACCAGCACCGGCGTCAGACCGGGCACCAATCCGCGCCATTGGCTGGCGGTCGGAACGGAAAGCTGCAATGAATAGCGTGCGTGAAGCAGTTGCAAATGTGGCCAGCTCGGCAAATGCAGACAGCCACGGCCCAGCTCGCGCCACGCCAAGTGATGCCATGGGTTGGCCGAAACCGAAATCAGGGTGCCGCCAGGCTTGAGTACGCGCAGAATTTCGTCCATCGGATCCACCTTGACCCCCGGCTGCCAGATATGACGCACCAGCATGGCCGGCACCGACTCATCATCCAGCGGCCATTCGTCCAGCCGCGCCCGCAGCGGAAAACAGATGCCCTCGCCGTTGAACACCATCCTTACTCGCTCGACCGGCAGGCCGGGCGAGGTTCCCATCAATGGCGAAAGTTCCAGCAACCACTCAGGATGGCTGTCCCCCAGGGCGGCCGGAACCAGGCGGTTTTCGGCAGATTGGAGGCTGGTGAATCCGGCGATGCTCATGGCCGCGTTAGAATGGAAAACACCGCTCAAGGATACCAGAAGGAGGCCAGGATGCCGCTCAGCATTGAACCGATTCCAGCGTTTGAAACCAATTACATCTGGGCCCTGCACGACGGTGCCCGCTGCGCCCTGGTCGACCCTGGTAGCAGCCCCGAACCGCTGGCCTGGCTGCAGCAGCGCGGCCTGCAACTGTGCGCCCTGATCCTCACTCACCACCATTACGACCACATTGGCGGCGTTGACGACATCCTCCGCCACCATCCGGTGCCGACCTGGGGACCAAAGGACGTCCGGATTCCACAAATCACCCACCCGGTCGGCGAAGGTGACCACGCCCTCGTGCCCGAACTCGGGCTCGAATTCAGCGTGCTGGAAACGCCGGGCCACACCACCACCCATATAATGTATTTCAACGACGACATCCTGCTGGCCGGCGACACCCTGTTTTCTATCGGCTGCGGCCGCCTGTTCGAAGGCACCCCGGCCCAGATGCAGCACTCGCTGGACAAACTCCGCCCCCTGCCCGATTCGCTGCTGGTCTACTGCGCCCACGAATACACCGCAGACAACTGCCGCTTCGCCCGCCAGGTCGACCCCGACAACCCCGCTCTGAAAGCCCGCCAGCACCAGGCCAACCAACTTCGAAAAGAAAACCGCGTCACCATCCCCTCCACCCTCGCCGAAGAACGCGCCGCCAACCCCTTCCTCCGCACCCGGGAACCCACCATCATCCAGGCCGCCAGACAAAATGAACCCGGCACCGAAGAAAGCCCCGAAGCCATCTTCGGCGTCATCCGCCGCTGGAAAGACGCCAGTTGATGATCCGAGTCCATTGTCGAGAAAGAAAAAGCTAACAAGAAGCTCGCGCAGAGACGCGGAGGCGCAGAGGAATGAGAAATCCCTGGCTTTTTCCTCTGCGTCTCTGCGCGACTGGATTTGAATTTGTTTGGGCCTGCGGTCACGCTAAAGCCGCCAGTTTTCCCCCACGAATCGCACTGGCTTCTTCCCCTTGAAACAAGCTGCTTCGGTGGCAAACTCGATGTATCGCTGCCGTCCTGCCGTCGTCTGCTCGACAAATCGCTCATCGGGCCGCAAGTCCGGCTGCGTCAGCCCGGCCAACTGAACATTCAGGCCAACAATATCCTCAGTCCTCGCAACCGGTAGCGAGATTCCGCCGGCCACCTCGATTCGCTCCGCCCGCTCGAGCATGGATAACGGCGGTCCACGGAAAGCGTGAACGAGATCGATACGCCCGAAGTCCCCATCCTCGGAGCGATAGTGCGAAACATGAACCACAGGGCGGTTGAGCCCGGTTCCGGGCACCCTGTCGCGAAAAAACAGAAACTAACCACAGAGTGTACGAGCCCGATTTCAGGCGCGCTGTCGCTAAAGGAACACGAAAAGCTCACCACAGAGGCACGGAGGTCACAGAGAAAGCATAATAACGTATTGTTTTTAAATGCATTTCTCTGTGTGCTCTGTGCCTCCGTGGTAAACCTATTTTTTGTTCCATGAGAGGCACCGAGGTCACAGAGAAAAGGAGGACAAGCCGATTCAGAAGATACCTGGCTGCGCCGCGAGTTGGGGTTTGACCTCGATGTCTGAGCGCCAGCGCAGGCGGGAACGCAAGGGCGGTTTGCGCTGCCAAGCGCATGAAGCTCTGGAGCGGACCAACCGACCCAATTATACATCATTATCGGATATGATAATATGCAGATTACCTGACCGTAGAATAGCCATGACCAACCAGCCGCCATTTCCCCAACCATCACCCCACCTTGAAAGGGTGCTGGCCTCAGCAGCCAAGCTGCAGCGGGCCGTCCCGGACGCGGTACTTGTCGGCGGTTCAGCGGCTGCGCTCTAT
>JBGTLI010000017.1:0-1671 GCA_041744195.1 Wenzhouxiangella sp.
GAACTGGAGACCGAGCTGGAAAAGCGTGGCAAGCAGGATCTGCTGGCGCTGGTCCAGGACATCATTCCGCCGGGCGTGGAATGCCTGTATGTCCGCCAGCGTGCCGCCCTTGGCCTCGGCCACGCTGTTCTGTGCGCACGCCCCCTGGTCAGTGACGAAAGTTTCGGGGTGATCCTGCCGGACGACCTGATCGATAATGAAACTGACCCGGTGATGGCCCAACTGGCACGGTATCATCGCAACTCGGGTGCGTCGGTAATCAGCGTCGAAGAAGTTCCGATGGACCGAACCGGATCCTACGGCGTGGTTGATGTCGATCATTTCGATGGCCGTCACGGGCGCATGCAAGGCGTGGTCGAAAAACCGGAGCCGACCGAGGCGCCCTCGAACCTGGCGATTGTTGGGCGCTACATTCTGAATTCGCGCATTTTTCAGATTCTCGAGGATACCGAACCCGATCACCGCGGCGAGATCCAGTTGACTGACGCCATTGCAAAGCTTCTGACCGAGCAGGCCGTGGACGCCTACAAGTTCGAGGGTCGCCACTTCGATTGCGGTTCCAAGCTCGGCTTCCTTCAGGCGACGGTCATCTATGGCCAGCGGCACAACCGGCTTGGTAGCGCCTTTTCAGCATGGTTGGCCGAGACGCTGGCCGATGAGCAGATAAACTAGAGAAGCTAAACTAAACCTATTACATTATTGACTCATAGGGACAAATAAAAAATGGATCTAGGCAAACTGGTCGTTGAGGTGCGCAAGGCCGTAGTCGATGCGGCAGCAGAAATCCTGCAGATTTACGCTGACCCGAAGCGCTTCGAGACCGAGCACAAGTCGGACGACAGCCCCCTGACCGCCGCTGATGTGGCTGCCAACAAGCTGATCGTGGCGCGCCTGCAGGAACTGACCCCGCATATCCCCATTCTGTCGGAGGAATCCAAGCAGGCCCCGTGGACCGAGCGCAGGCACTGGCAGGAATGCTGGGTCGTTGATCCGCTCGACGGAACCCGCGAGTTTCTCAAGCGCAACGACGAATTCACCGTCAATGTTGCCCTGGTGCGTGATCACAAGCCGATTCTCGGCGTGGTTTACGCACCGGCTTTGCAGCACTGGTACTGGGCCGCCGAAGGTGAGGGCGCGTGGTACCAGAAAGGCCAGCAGGTGCCGGTGACGATCCAGGTGGCGGACAAGCCGGCGGATCGGCCATGGAAAGTGGTCGGCAGCCGCTCACACAATACGCCTGAGGTCGATGCTTTCGTCGAACGCCTGGGACAGGCGGAAATGGTTGCGATGGGCTCCTCACTCAAACTCTGCCTGGTCGCCGATGGCAGCGCCGACGTCTATCCTCGCCTGGGACCCACCAGCGAATGGGACACCTGCGCCGCCCAGGTCATCGTCGAGCAGGCCGGAGGCCAGGTTGTCAACGCCGAAACCGGCGAGGCGCTGACCTACAACGCGCGTGAATCGATCCTCAATCCTTTCTTCATCGCCTGCGCCAGGCCTGACCCGACGTGGTTTGGAGCACGGAAATCTGAGGTCTGAGATACTCTCTTGCATGTCAAGTTTCCTGCGGTCGAATAGCGAATAATTTTTCGCTATTGAAAGTCGATCCAGTCTGGATACATGCCCACAGCCCGGTCAACAGTTTGCGTTGGACGGCGCATAGGGCCTGCA
>JBGTLI010000018.1:0-9299 GCA_041744195.1 Wenzhouxiangella sp.
ATCGGCCCGGCTGGTGGCTGCCTTGTTGACCCATTCCGGGTCGGCCAGGAAGGGCCGCGCCATCGAGATCATGTCGGCATCCCCCCGGGCCAGGATAGCCTCGGCTGTGTGCGGCATGTTGATCCGGTTGGTCGTGACCAGCGGCAGCCTGACCGCGCCGCGCAGTTTGCGGGTGACCCAGGCATAGGCGGCCCGCGGTACGCTGGTGGCAATGGTCGGTACTCTGGACTCATGCCAGCCAATACCGGTATTGATGATGGTGGCGCCTGCGACTTCTATCGCCTGGCCAAGCTGGACGACTTCTTCCCAGGTATTGCCATCGGCCAGCATGTCCAGCATCGACAGTCGGTAGATGATGATGAAGCTCTCGCCCACGGCCTCCCGGGTGCGGCGGACGATTTCAACGGGTACGCGCATTCGCTTGTCAAAGCTGCCACCCCAGTGATCCGTGCGGTGGTTGGTGCGTGGCACTAAAAACTGGTTGATGAAATAACCTTCTGACCCCATCACCTCGACCCCGTCATAACCGGCCTTCTGGGCCAATTGCGCACAACGCACGAAATCGGAAATTTGGTAGTCCACCGCACGAGTGGACAACGCCTTCGGCTTGAACGGGGTGATCGGTGACTTGATGGCCGACGGCGCCACCGAGCACGGATGATAGGCATAGCGTCCGGCATGCAGAATCTGCATGCAGATCCTGCCGTCGGCCTCGTGCACGGCTTCAGTCATGCTTTGGTGACGGCGGACTTCCCAGCGGTTGGTCAGCTTGGAAGCCAGCGGCGCCAATGATCCCCGGCGGTTCGGCGCGATGCCACCCGTGACCATCAGGCCCGCACCGCCCCGAGCCCGCTCGACGAAATACGCCTGCAGCCTGGGCCAGTTCCAGACCCGGTCTTCCAGACCGGTGTGCATCGAGCCCATCAGAATGCGGTTGGGCAGCCTTATGAACCCAAGATCCAGCGGCTGAAAGATATGGGGGTAATGGGAATGGGGTGTTTTTTCAGTCACTGGTAGATTAGTTTTTGTTGATGTTGCCATTATGCCGCGATATGCAAGCGAAATGCTGTGATCTTCGTCAAGTTTTAACCCCCATTCCTGCTCGCGGCTTGAATTCCTGCTCCCGCCGCAGGGCTTCGTACAACTCGCGCTGCCGTTCGTTTGTGGCCGGCGGGACCACCACTTTCAAAATAACGTATTGATCGCCCGGGGGTTTGCCTGGCAACCCCCGGCCCTTGAGCCTGAGCCGCTTGCCGCTGGAAGAGCCGGCCGGGATATTCATTTCAACCTTGCCGCCCAGAGTAGGGACTTCCACCCGGGCCCCCAGTGCTGCTTCCCAGGGCGCAATGGGCAACGATAGATGCAAGTCACGGTCATGGACCTCAAACAGATGATGAGGCTTGAGGGCGATTTCCAGGTACAGGTCACCGGCCGGGCCGCCACCATGACCCTTCTCGCCTTGCCCTGCCAGCCGGATCTGCTGTCCATCGCGGACACCGGCCGGAATGCGAACATCAATCTGCGGAGGGCGCTGACGGACCATGCCGTCGGGGCCGACTTCCTGACGCGCCAGATTCAGGCGGCGCGTACCGCCCTGACTGGCGGTTTCGAGATCCACCTCGATTCGGGCATGGCTGTCGCGCCCGGCTGATCGCATCGGGCCGCGGCGACGTGGCCCGGCCCCGGCCCGGCCAGCACCGAACAGGCTGGCGAAAAAATCACTGAAGCCAGACAGGTCGTCGGCGCTGAAGCTGCCGCCATCGCCAAACCCGCCGGCCCAGTCGGGCGGCGGCTGGAAGTCGTCACCCTGACGCCAGCCCCGGTTCTTGAGCTGATCGTAGGCCTTGCGCTTCTTCGGATCCTTGAGCGCTTCCCAGGCCTCCCCGATTTCCTTGAACCGTTCTTCGGCATTGGCTTCCTTGCTGACATCGGGGTGATACTTGCGCGCCAGCTTGCGGTAGGCCTTCTTGAGTTCGTCCTGGCTGGCGTCAGCTTCGACGCCAAGGATTTTGTAGTAGTCCTTGAATTGCATGAGTGTGGCTCAGTGGTGGTACTTACATCTGTGGGGCCGCAATGGTCGGTTTCAACGCCGGATCAGTCGGCGGCGAGGCATCTGGGCGCGCTTTTCGACTTCGAAATGGATCGATACCTGCCAGTCGGCAAAGTCCGGATCGATTTTCCTCAGTGCCGCGAGCAGTTCCGGTCGAAAGTTCTTTTCGATCGGCTCAATACGGTCGGGCCAGATTCTGAACTTGATTCGCACAAATTCGCGTCCGGTACTGGTCGTCAGCCGACCTTCAACGCTGGCCGGGTGGCGCATGATGCCAGGATAGCGTTCGGCTACAGTCGGCACCAGGCGCTCGATTGAGGCTTCCATTTGGGCGGCCTGGTCAGGGTCACGGCTCAGTCGAACGTCAACCATGCATCGCAGATAGCCGCGAGGGTAGTTGACGATGTTGGCAATGGTCCGGTTCGGTACGCTGACTCTGGCGCCGAACGAGTTTTCCAGTGTCACGAACCGCATGCCGATCGAGCGCACCAATCCTACCTGCCCGCCAACATTGATCATCTCGCCGACGTCCAGCAGATCGGCAAAGATCAAGGTCAGGCCGGTTACCACATCCTGGACCACGCCTTGCGAGCCGAAACCTACCGCCAAGCCTATTACCGACGCGCTGGCCAGATAAGCGGTCAGCGGAATTCCGAGTTCGTTGAGAATAAAACCCAGTACAGCGAAATAGACCATGAACACCGCCACGCTGGTCGTGAGGGTAATGACCGTGCGCAGCTTGCGGACCGACGCCGTGGCCTCCCGGCGGGTCAGGCTGGTGCCGAAGTGGCGGATCAGATGCACGGCGATGTGCGCCGCAACAGCCACTATCACAACGACCCCCGAACGCAGCACGATGCCGGAGCCTTCGAACCAGTCGGTCATCAGAGCGTGTCACCGTGCCGACGAAACCAGCGCCAGCGGTCGTGATCGGCGCTCATGTGTTTGCCAAGCCTCGCCAGAGCGGCCTCGAACTGGTCATTGGCGTCTGCCGAACCATTTTCCGCCTGGGCCAGGTGTAGTAGCGCTTCGGCCTCGATCAGGCGCCAGCCCCCCAGAGAAAGGGCATCGCGGATTTTGTGACATTCGCTGGCGTCCTGCTCTGCTGCCGCCGCATGTCCTTCCATCAAATTCCAGACCGCCCGCTCGCAATAAACCTGGGCCAAAATAGCTCGCGCGCCCGGACCCGCCAGCTCAAGTTGGTCAACCACGGTTTCGAAAGAAGACGCCGGGTCGGAGCCATCGGCCCGATAAACAGCGCCCAGCTTTACGGCCCGAGCCAGCATGGTATAAGGATGAGCTTCGCCCAGGGCATCGAGAAACACCTTCTCGGCCGTAGCATAATGCTCTGCCGCGAGCGGACTGTGCCCGCGAGCCTGCGCCAGATCGCCCAACCCGATTTCAGTGCTGGCAAAATCCGGCGTGGTTTCGCCAACAAAACGGACCATCATGTCCCGTGCCGGCCGGATCAATGCCTCGGCCTCGTCGAATCGGCCCTTCACAATCATCATGCGGCCGAAGTGCAGCTTGGCCGCGGCCAGCGCCCCGGAGTGACCCAGTCGTTCGGTCCGGATGGCGATGCCACTACGGAAGCGATGCTCAGCCTCCTCCGTCCGGCCAAGCCGATCGAGAACAAGAGCCAGATTTTGCAGGTTGGCCAGAGCATCGGGTGATTCAGCCCGTCCCAGTGCGTACCACAGCGCTTCGGCCGCTTCCATGTGCTCGACTGCGCGGTGAAAATCCCCGCCCCGTACATAATTGGCCGCAAGATTGGCTTCGGCGCGAGCCAGCACCGGTCGCGGCCCCTCGGCTGCGGAATTGGCGAGGTTGCGCGCGCGATGCAAATCGTCGACAGATCCCTGCCAGTCGCCGCGCTCCCTCGCCAGCCGCGCACGGATCTGCAAGGCGTCGGACAACCGTTCACGATGATCGCCGGAAAACACTTCAATCATGCCAACGGCCCGGTTCGCCATCTCGAACCCGCCGTTGATATCGCCCCTTCGGTGCAGCACAAGACCCATATTCCGATACAGCTTGGCCGCCAGCGCTGGCGAGCTGCGCTCGTCCAGATGGGACAGCACTTGTTCCAGCATGGGCGCGGCCGAAGCATAATCATCCAGGGAAATCAGAATCTCGGCGATGGCCAGCTGGATTTCGGCCTGGGTCACCGGATCATCTTTCAGCCAATCACTCGCCGCCTCGGCAGTGGCATCCAGCAGCTCGCGGGCTGTAAGTTGGCGGGCATCATCGCTCAGACTGCTGACCTCGCGAAACAGCAGGACCAGATGGTCCTTGACCGCAAGCGAGAGCGCAGCCTCGTGCCGCGCCACATCGCGTTCCTGGGCAACGACACGCGCCTGCCAGGCAATGGCGCTCACGCCAGCAACAAGAGTCAGGGTGGCAATGGCGCCGAGTGCGGCCGCCAGCTTTCTTCGTCTGGCCCAAAGCGCCAAATGCTCCCAGGGCCTGATGTGACGCGATCTGACCGGAAATCCGCTTTGAAGTCGCTTGACGTCCTGCAGCATCGCATTGACCGTGGCGTAACGGTGCTCCGGGTCATTGGCGGTGGCCTTGTTGGCAATGGCCAGCAGATCAGGCATTCGCCGGAATTCCGCCCACACCGGACGCATCTCGCTCCGGCTCCCTGTCCCTTCGGGCGCCCTTCCAAACACCAGCCAGTGCAGCAGGGCGCCCAAACTGTAGATATCACTGGCCGTCGACACCTGCTTTCCGTCAAGCTGTTCCGGTGCCGCAAACCCGGGCGTCAGCGCACTGGGTGAGTGGCCTGCTCCTTCCGCATCCAGTATCTGGGCCACGCCGAAATCCAGCAACTTGACCTGGCCATCACGACTGATGGCCAGATTGGCCGGCTTGATATCGCCATGGATCACCAGGGAGCGGTGAGCGAAAGCCACGGCTTCACAAATGCCCGAAAATACCGACAGAAAGCGTTCGGTTGAAATTCCGCTCTGTGGCGCCCACTCACCCAGCGTTCGCCCGTCGACCCATTCCATCACCAGGTACGGCCGCCCATCATCGGCCAGGCCGCCATCAATCAGGCGGGCAATCGATGGGTGGTTCAGACGAGCCATCAACTGACGCTCGCCCTCAAGCAGGCGCGCCAGATCCTTCTTGCGCGACCGGATCAGCTTGATCGCGACCTCCATCTCAAAAGCACCATCGGCACGCTCGGCATGGTAAACCTCGCCCATGCCGCCAGCGCCGATCCGTGACAGGATCCGCCAGGGGCCGAAGCGTGTGCCTCGAACCAGGGTTCGGGGAAAAAGATCGGTTCGGGCAGCGAGCGCGTCGGCGGCAAGGTGACGGGCTGAATTGTCGATGAAGGTCTCGGGCTCGGCGCTGGCCAGCACCAGTCGCTCAAGCCAGAAACCCAGCCTTGGCGCGCGCTCGCGACATCGCCGCACGTAGTCGCCACGCATGCCTTCATCCTGCGCCAGCACCTGGTCCAGCAAGCGATCCAGAATCCTGCGTCGATTTGGTGTCAACCGCCCCCCCCTGACCTTGCGGCCAGGATCAGAACCGGTCATCGTTGTCCTGCATGTCCATCAGCAACCAGGCGCGGGCTCGCTCCCAGTGGCGTTGAACTGTCCGGACAGAAATCCCGAGCATTTCGCCGATCTCTTCGGCTGTATAGCCACCGAAAAATCGCGCGATCACCACTTCCGCCAGCTCCGGACTGGTCTGTTCCAGTCGCTCCAGCGCTTCATTGACCGCCAGCACCGACTGCTCAGCCTGGATGTCGGCCACCGGGACGGCGTGATCTTCCAGGCTCTCGGCCACCTGCCCGGAGCCGCGTTTGACTGCCATCTTGCCGCGAGCGTGATCCACGATCAGCTGGCGAATGGCAAGGTAGGAAAGTCGCTTCAAGTGGAGGCGATTGTGGATGGGCTGTCCCGAGGCCTGGCGCAACTTCATAAATGCCTCATGCACCAGCTCGGTCGTCTGCAAAGTCGGGCTGGAGCCCATGCGGGCCTGCTGACACCGGGCAACCTGGCGCAGATCATCATAGATCAGCGGCAGGATGTGGTCCATCAAATCCGGAGAGTCGCCCAACTCAGCCAAGAGTTGAGTGACATCGCCAGCAAGCGGTTGTTCTACTTCGGCCAAGGCGAGAGATTGTTGTTGGTATAGCCAGCAGCTAGTTTGCCATACATGTGAATTTGAAACCGCAAAAGGGGCAACTATGCCTCGCGTCTTCCAGCACCATCCGACATTTGGATCAGCCGCTCTTGGTATCTATATTTTAATATAGTATTCTTGGCATATGCCCTCCTATGCTGAACTCCATGCCCTCAGCAGTTTCAGTTTTCGCCGCTCGGCGGCGCAACCTGCCGAACTGGTCCAGCGTGCGGCGGCGTTGGGCTACCGGGCGCTGGCGATCACCGACGAATGCTCCATGGCGGGAACGGTGCGGGCCTTTGAAGCAGCACGGGCGCTGGGTCCGGAATTCAAGTCGGATTTCAAACCGCAGTTCAAATTAATCATCGGGTCAGAGTTCCTCACCGAGTGCGGTCTGCATCTGGTGCTGCTGGCCCCTTCCCAGCAGGCTTATACCCAGATCTGCAAGCTGATCACCCTGGCCCGTCGGCGAGCCGACAAAGGTTGCTATCGCTTGTTCTACGACGATCTGAAAACAGGGCTGGATCAGGTTCTGGTGATCTGGAAGCCAGGCCGGTGGTCAGTGGTCAGTGGTCAGTGGTCCGAAACCAGCAAACCACCGACTACTGACCACCGACTACCGACCTCGGATTCCACTCAACAGAACGCCCAGCAGCTCAAGCAAATATTTGGCAACCGCCTGTGGCTCGGCGCCACCCGCCTGCTGCAGCCTGGCGAGCGGGCCTGGTTTTTTGAACTCGAAGCGCTTGGCAAAAGCCACGGCATCCCCCGGCTTGCCTGTGGCGATGTCCGCATGCCGACCCGTGATCGCCGCGCCCTGCTCGATGTGCTGACCGCCCTGCACATCAACAAGCCCCTGGAAGAATGCGGCCTGGCCCTGGCCGCCAATGGCGAGAAGCACCTGCGACCCGTTGAGACCCTGACAAAGCTCTATCCGCCGGCGTGGCTGGCCGAAACCGTCCGCCTGGCCGAACGCTGCGAGTTCTCCATGGGCAGCCTGGAATACCACTATCCGCGCGAACTGGCGCCGGCGCCACTGACTCCGGCACAGCATTTGCGCCGCCTGACCCTGACCGGCATGCAGCAACGCTATGGTCAATCCATCCCCGAATCGGTGCGGGCTCTGGTCGCTCGCGAGTTGAAGCTGATCGAGGAAATGGGGGTGGAAGCGTTTTTCCTCACCGTCCACGACGTGGTCCGCTTCGCCCGCTCGCGCGGCATCCTGTGCCAAGGGCGCGGCTCAGCGGCCAATTCGGCCGTGTGCTACTGCCTGGGCGTGACCGAAGTCGACCCGTCGAAACAGCAACTGCTGTTCGAGCGCTTTTTGTCGAAGGAACGCAACGAGCCACCCGATATCGATGTCGACTTCGAGCACGAACGGCGCGAGGAGGTGCTGCAGTACATCTATCACAAGTACGGTCGCGACCGGGCTGCCCTGGCCGCCACGGTGATCAGCTATCGGCCAAAAAGCGCACTCAAGGACGTCGGCCGCGCGCTCGGACTGGACCCATTGCGCATGAATCGCCTGACCGCCTCGCTGGCCTGGTGGGACCGCCCCGAAACATGGCCTGAGCGCCTGACCGCCTGCGGCTTCGATCCCACCTCCCCCGTCACCCGGCACCTGATGGCCCTGACCGCCGAACTGGTCGGCCACCCGCGCCACCTGTCACAACATGTCGGCGGCATGGTCATCTCCGACCAGCCCCTGCACCACCTGGTCCCGGTCGAAAACGCCGCCATGGCCGACCGCACCATCATCCAGTGGGACAAGGACGACCTGGAAACGCTGGGCTTGCTGAAGGTGGATTGTCTGGCTCTCGGTATGCTGACGGTGATCCGGAAGACGATGGACTACGTCAATGAAGGCTCAAGGCGCAAGGCGCAAGGCGCAAGGAAAAGCACAGTCAAACGCTTCAGTTCCTTGAACCTTGAACCTTGTACCTTGAACCTTGAACCTGATTCCTTGAACCTTGAGCCTTGCGCCTTGAGCCTTTCCTCTCTTCCCCGCGAAGATCCGGCCACCTACGACATGCTCTGCACCGGTGACGCCATCGGGGTGTTTCAGGTCGAATCAAGAGCCCAGATGGCGATGTTGCCGCGGCTCAAGCCGCGCTGTTTTTATGATCTGGTGGTGGAAGTGGCCATTGTCCGGCCGGGGCCGATCCAGGGCGACATGGTCCACCCTTACCTGGAGCGGCGGGAGAATCCGGACAAGGTGACTTACCCTTCGCCAGCGCTGGAAGAGGTGCTCAAGCGCACCCTGGGCGTGCCGATCTTCCAGGAGCAGGTGATGCAGATCGCGATCGCTGCCGCCGGCTTCACGCCGGGCGAGGCCGACCAACTGCGACGCGCCATGGCCGCGTGGAAACGGCGCGGCGGCCTGGGGCAGTTTGAAAAGAAACTCATTGACGGCATGCTCGCGCGCGGCTATACCCATGAATTTGCCGAGCGCATCTATGGCCAGATTCAGGGCTTTGGCGAATACGGCTTCCCCGAGTCGCACGCCGCCAGTTTCGCCCTGCTGACTTATTTCTCCGCCTGGCTGAAATGCCATCACCCGGCCGCCTTTACCTGCGGCCTGCTCAACAGCCAGCCGATGGGTTTCTACGCCCCGGCCCAACTGATCAATGATGCGCGGCGGCATGGGGTGAGGGTGTTGCCGGTGGATGTGCGGTTGAGTGGGTGGGATTGTGGGATAGAAGAAGGCTCAAGGCTCAAGGAACAAGGCTCAAGGAACACAAAATCTCTTGAACCTTGCGCCTTGAGCCTTGCGCCTTGTGCCTCGGAAATTCGACTGGGTTTGCGCCTGGTCAAGGGACTGAAGATTGAATCGGCCGAGCGGCTGGTGGCAGCGCGAGAGAAGCAGGATTTTCGAGATGTGCAGGACCTGACCGAGCGGGCCGGGCTGGATCGGGGGCAGGTTCGGGCACTGGCCGAGGCCGGCGCGCTGAAAGGCCTGGTCGGGCATCGTAACCGGGCGCGCTGGGAAGCGCTGGCGACCCGACGCCAGGGCGATCTACTGGCCGGGACCACCATTGCCGAGCCACGCATCAGCATCAAGCCGCCGGGCGACCGTGACAACCTGCTCGATGACTACGCCAGCCTGGGC
>JBGTLI010000019.1:0-6193 GCA_041744195.1 Wenzhouxiangella sp.
TCCACTCGCAAGGCTTTTCTTCAGGATGGCTTCTTCGTCGGGTGAGAGCTTGATAGGCGTGGGCGCTGGCATCGTTCATTGTTTGCATAAAGGCAGGCTGAATTATACCATATCAACAAACAATTCATTACACTACACTAGCATGTTCGTCTAGCCGGCTCATGAGAGCCACTTTTGCGGATAATTCAAAGTCCGGTATCCGTTTTTCTTCTTTCGATTCCCTTCCCTGATTCTCGGGCCGGAATCTGAATCCATGAGCTGCGGTAATATAGGCCAAACAGCCTTTCCCTGGTGGCTGAGGTCAATGCTATGGTCGCCATACAACCACATGAATAACGGTTGTGGGCTACTCGTAGGCAGAATTGAGCTGGCTTTAATCGGACCGCAATACATCCAGCGGGTCGGTTTTTGTGGCCTCGCGGGCAGGAAGCACAGCGGAAAGCAGCGCTGTTGCCAAGAGCACAAGCGCCACAGCCGCATAGGTTACCCAATCAAGAGCGCTAACCTCAAACAGCATCGACTCAATGTATCGGCTAACGGCAATGGCAGCCAGCCAGCCTATGCCTATGCCGACCAGGCTGCATACCAAAGTTCGTCGCAATACCCATCTGAAGATGTTGTGATTGGCCGCACCTACCGCCAAACGCACGCCGATTTCATGGCGACCCCGACTGACCATCTGCACAAGCATCCCATAAGTACCAATCATGGCCAAGAGCATCGCTGCTCCGGCAAAACTTGAAAGCAGATAAACTATAAACCGTGATTGTGATGTGTTATTCGCAATGAGCTCATCAGCAGTAAAAATTTCGCTTATCGCAATTTCGGCGCCGGAATTGGCAACGACACGACGAAGATCATAAAGTACTTTGATAGGATTCTCTCCGGCTTTTATAGCGAGCGTTGCCGACTCCGGTGGATTTGAATGAAATAGACTGTAGATGGCCATATTACCGAATTCACCAGGACCATCCAGCCCTTCGTACCTTACATCGTCAACGATGCCTACTATGGTCCACCACTCGTTCGACCAGGGTTGTCCAATCTGCTCACCGACAGCACTTCCGTCCGGAAAAAAGCGGTGCGCCAGTGACTGGCTTACCAGAACCCTCGCTGGGCCACCAGCACGATCTCTCTCGTCAAATACTCGACCAGAACGTAGCCCAATACCCATTGTTTGTATGTAGTTGGCTGTGATGCGAGGAAAGTGTGCCATCGGCAGACTCCCAGGGTCCTGCGGGTCATTGCGTATGTCAAACGCTGTACTTTCCGCACCGATGCCTGCCAAAGGAAGCGCGCTAGTGAAACCAACATTTTCAACAGGTTCAAGCGCAAGTGCGGCTTCCAGAATTTCAGAATAAAGCGCGCGTTTGGCTTGGGCTTCGACAACTGTGCCGGGCACCGGATCAAGCCTGAGAGTTAAAACGCCGTCCGCATCAAAGCCAGAATTCACGCTTCCAAGAGCGCCCAATGTCCGCAGAAACAGGCCGGCACCGATCAATAGGATCATCGCTCCGGCAATCTGCGATGTAACCAATAGAGCGGTGAGCCGGTTTCCGGCCTTCCCTCCTGCGGTTCGACCATGCGCAAGGAGGCTCCTTTGTTGCTCGCGACTGGTCCGGATAATTGGACCCAGGCCAGTAACAAACCCGGCTATCAGAGTCGCTCCAATCGCAAAAAGCAATACCCGACCATCAACCGACAGCCCATCTAAACTGACTAAATCGAGGGGCATCAAGGCCGGCGAAAAACGGACAATCAGCCAAGCAATCACCAATCCCAGCGCCCCCCCAACAGCAAGAATGAATGTCAATTCCAGCGCTGATTGACGAGCCAGTCGGCCAGCACCAGCACCTAAAGCCGATTTGATGGCCCATTCCCGTTGGCGTTGGATGGAACGAGCAATAAACAAGCTGGCCAGGTTTGAACAAGCCAGCAACAGTACGACCACAACTGCACCCATCAACACAGACAACGGAGTGGCTGACGATCCTGTTAAATAGGTTTTCAAGTCTCGGACTTGCAACTGAATGACATACCCTTCGCCCGGAGTCCACAGAGGATTCTCCAAACGCAAGTGTGCGCCAAGAGTTCGTAACGCGACATTGGCAGTCGAAATTTCTGCGCCAAAACGTAAGCGACCAATAAGGTAGAGCTGTGTGGTACCCCAGAATTCTCCAGCATCGGCCTCATTGAGTCTCAAAGGAATCCAGACCTGCACTTCCCTAGACGTAAAAGCGCCGTGTGATGGCATCACGCCAATAACTTCGTGAGACTGGCCATCAAGGATCACGGTACGCCCGATAACATCGGGGTCAGAGCCGAACTGCAGCTGCCAGAAGGATTGACTCAGGATAGCTACCGGATCGGGGCTCGGGCCATCTTCGCCTGGCAAAAACCCCCTGCCAACGGCGGGAACCAAACCCAAGGTCGAGAATAGATTGCTACTTACCTGTACTGCGCGAATCCGTTGAGGCACTAGTCCTCCGCTAAGTGTAATACCACGTGGTGAAGTGTGGGCCGCGACCTGCTCGAATATTGGCATGCGGTCTCGCACCGCTACATACTCTGCCTTGGATGCGGCACGACCCATAACGTTGACCAATTGCTCAGGCTTGTCAAATGGCAGGGGCCGCAGTATCAGGTGGTCGTACAGACTGAACATAGCTGTGCTGGCGCCGATGGCTAGCGCTAGCGTGACAACTCCAAAAGCAAAAAGTCGGGAGCTGCGAAGGATCGATCTCACTCCGTAGCGAACATCTAGCCAGATGTGGTCCACAAAATATTCTCCTGCCGATTTAGTTTAGTCAACCTTAACCCTGTAGAGTACGATGACCACTTGGGAAAACACACCATAACTGCCTCCACTACCTTGCGCCCTTCCACTTTAGTCAAGCACCCGCCGGTCTTTTTCCATGCGTCATCGACAATCTGACCGTCTAAACACGGCCATTTGGCCATGAGCAAATACGGTCACGAGTCACCGGTAAAATGCCCCCCGCCCGCCGCGTTCGAAAGGTCCGAATCGCGAGAGCGCATGCCCTACCTATGCAACTTTTATGCCACTAGAAAACAACATATCACTTTCAATATTTTAGCGCGGATCTAGCGTCACTTTTTGAGCGTTAATTCCGTATTTGGGAATCTCCCTCTCGAAAACGGGAATACATTGGGTAAAGTGGCCCTGACACTTTGACCGGACTGGTAGACCATAGTGAGCGTGTTCACACAATTTGATGGTGGTGTTTTCACGCTTTTCGATGGACGCTGGTCGGTCTGATGGTTCCACCCCGGCGTTGATTCCGGGGCAGTGTGTTGTGGGTGGGTTCAGAACGGCAGCGGATCGTTGAACGGCGGATCGCCGGGGGGCGGTTCCGGGATTCCGGGCAGGTGTTGCTGCTGGTGTTTTTTGAGGGCCCGGTAGTAGTCGGTTTCGAAGCGCTCGACCAGTTGGTGGAGGAACTGGAGAGTGACGGCGGCCTGATCGAGTTTGAGAGTGATGGGGTGAAGTGTGACATCGGGTCTGGTTTTCATGATCGTCTCCTGATCAGGCCCGCTTGCGGGCGCTGGATGATTGGGGGTTGAAGCAGTCGAAGTAGAGTTTTTCATCGAGGGTATCGCGCTGGGTCCGGGCGGCGGTGGCGAGCAGTTCGGCGGCCAGGGTGGTTAGGACGCGGTAGTTGCCGGCGGCATGCTCGACCAGGGTGGTCATGAGTCCGTCGGTCATCAGCTGCGCGTTGCCGGCGGTCTCGATCAGATGGCGTAGCGCGGCCATGAGTTGATCGGTGTCGGCGTATTCGGTGTTCAACCGGATTCGGATACGCGAGCCCAAGGGAAGCAGTTCATCGCAACCCAGGCGCTGGGTCAGGCGACTGTCGCCGGCCAGCACGACACTGATCAGCATCTGTGAGTCGAAGCGATGGCTGGCCATCAGGCGCAGTTCGTTGAGGACTGGTACAGGCGTTTCCTGGGCCTCGTCGATCAGCAGCACCGGCCGGGTCAGCGTGGTTTCCAGGTGCTGGATCCACCGCTCACGCAAGGCCTTGAACCCACCCCAGCGGTTGTGCGGTTTGAGCGGCACGCCGAACAACTCACCCATCTCGCGATAGAAGTCGGCCAGCTTGGAGCTGGGATGGGTGAGCACGCCGACCTCGACCTCGCGCAAGTGAGCCAGGCGATGGGCCAGGATGCGCAAGGCCACACTCTTGCCAGTCCCGGGATCGCCGCTGATGAGGGCAAAGCCACCCTCGCCGATCAAGCCGTGCTCGATGCGCCAGCAGAACTGGTCCAGGCGCGGATGGATATGCAAGGCCTCGACCGGGACCTCGGGCGTGAAGGGGTTGAACTTCAGGCCATAGGGGGCAAGCATTCTGCGGTCCATGTCAGCATTCCTCCTTGCGCGGCAGGTAGGCCGGCGGCAGGCCAGTGGCGGCATGCTCGCGCATGAGTTTTTTCAGCAGCGGCGCGATACCGGCAGGGGCCGGCTCGGTGACCGTTGGGGTCATGGCTGATGTTGGCGCCAGCGCCCGTCGACGTTGATCGGCATTGACGCGCTTGTCGAGCGGATGGAGCGGACACAACTCACTACCGGTACGCTCATCAACCAGGCTGACCGTGCGCAGATCCCAGGGTGCATAGCGCAGACACAGCTGTTCTAGATGACGATAGGCATTGGGGACCTCGAAGCGCCTGCCGGCCAGGCTGATGGTGCCGTCGGAGCGGCGTTGCTTGCGCTTGACCGGCTCACGGAAGGCCCGGGCCAGGGCTTGGCTGTCGGGTGCAGGTCGGCCGACCTCCTCGGCGGTCAGATAAACCGCCAGCGGGGTATCGCTTAACTCGGCATGGACTCGTCGATGATAGTCTTGTTCGACCCAAGCGCCGGTGGCCTCGTTGAGCAGCTTCAGACTGATCTCCGACTCGCCCTCGAGCATGGCCATCAGGCGACCCTCGACCTGGGCGAACAAGACCTCCTGCTTGGCGTTCTGATAGGGACTATACGGCAAGGTGGTCTGATGGATGATGCCCAGTCTCTCCAGACCCTGAACAAAGGCCGCCGAGGTCATGGCCGATCCATTGTCACTCATCAGTGCGCGTGGCAGGGCGCGTTTGTGGAAGGCCTGGCACAAGCCATGGACCAACGTCTCGGTGGTCTCGTCGAGATACCACTGAGCATGGCAGATCAGACGCGAGCGGTCATCAAGCACGGACAGCAGGATGGGCTTGCGCCATTGGCCATCGGTACTCAAGACCTTGCGTGAGCCGTGGTGGAAGTCCAGGTGCCACAGGCTGTGAACATAATCGACCTCGAAGCTGCGCACCTCGCGGCTTTCCAGCCGTTCAATGGCCCGGCGGGCGCCGTCGGTATCGCGCCGTGATGAACGTTTGTGGGCAATGAGACCACAGGCCTTGAAGTAGCGGCGCACGGTGGCATAGGACGGCAAGGGCCCGAGGGTCGGCTCGTCGGCTACCCGTGCAGCCAGATTGTCGTAGTGCAGTTGCACACTCCAGGACCGGTGCGCCTGGTACTGCTGGTTCATGGCCACCTTGAGTGCGGCGCTCAAGCTGCGCGAGCGCCCGGCATCGGCACGCAGCTTCGGCTTGAGTGCACTGACCGGGTCGAGCTTACGGCGGGCCTGGTAATACCAGCGTTCAATGGTCGAGAGCCCGAAGCGGGTTGGCAGACCGGTGGTGGGGTGTTTCCAGTTACGGTCAGCCAGCAACTTCAGCGCCTCTTGCAACTGGCCCGGTTCGGGCGGCGAGGCCAGCAGCGGACCAATGACGGCAAAGCGCAGACGCGCCCATTGATCACGGGCCGGGGCTGGCGTCGAGGACGGTGGGGGGCTCATGGGGCAACTCCTTGGACGAGGAACGGAGCAGGCAGCCTACGAGTCCAGCCTGGTGAGTTAAAGGGTCATATTGTGCGGGTCGGCCACCCTCCCTCAGACAGCGCGCAAGGGACCGCCGCTCAGCGGTGAGAGAAAACGCAAGGTGGCCAGCAATCGCTTGCCAACAGAACCCTCGAATACGCCCAGCAGGCCGGCCGGCAAGCGCCCCGTAAGCGTCCGGCCAAATGCAGCCTTCCCCTATCGTTCATTCCAGCCGATCATGATCGTCTTACGGATATCGAAGGAGATTCATCATGGGTTGGAAGCATCGTAGCCGGGATCAGTGGCGACGGCTGGTTGATGGCTGG
>JBGTLI010000020.1:0-3575 GCA_041744195.1 Wenzhouxiangella sp.
CCTCCGCCAATATACCCCCGCCGGCTGGAGATGGTCGCTCGCAACTTCACATCGCCGACCGCAAAGGTCAGCGTATCGCCGATCTCCAGTCCCATATCACTCATGACTTCGGCGTCCACCGACACCGAACCCGAACCGGACACCGGCCAACGGCCCTCGTGCAGTGTGTTGTTCGCGGGTGTCGCTTCGGCGTAGGAAAGACGCACCGGCGACCGGGCCTCCTCGCGTGTGTCGCTTTCGCGATCGAGCGCGTTCTCGATCGGAATATCATTTATGGCCGTCAATCGTGCGCGGACTGACGGGTAAAGTCCACGCAGATCGAGATCCCGGGCCGCGACAAACTCCCGAAACGGTTGCATTGCACTACCGGGAAGACCGCTGAACAAATAGTTGCCGTCGTGAGTGAAACGCTGCTCGTGGTAGGTATCCAGCAATCCGTCCCGCAACATGGTGGTCGAGAGAAAAGTCATCACGGCAAGGGCGATAGTTGCCATGGGTACGGCCTGCCGTCCCGCAGATCTGCCGAGCGACCGCAAGGCGACTCGAAGCCAGCCGTGGGTGAAACGATACGTCTGCCCTGCAAGCGTCCCGATCACCCATCCGAGTATCCAGGCTGCGGTAGCAACAATGATGACAGCAGAGCCGAGTATACCGGTCAGCTGGGCGTTGTCGCTTAGCAACCAGAGCAGTAAGCCCGCACAGATGGTTGCTGCAAGAACGGTTCCGGCGATCCTGGAACGAATCGCTAACGAACCGGTCAGGGCCGCCGCCGGTGGCACTTTGGCCAGTGCGCGCAGCCGCGGAAACACGAAAGCGGCCAGCATCAGCAGCGAAAATCCCGCGGCGAGCGCAACAATGGAGAGATCCGGCGGCGCGGGTTCAAGCGTCAAGTGAGGCTCGAGCAGACGGGAGAAGACCGGTTGCGCAGCCCATCCTGCAAGCGCCCCGATCAGGCTACTAACAAGGGCGAGGAGCCCGAGCTGCCATGTCAATGCCAGGGTGAGTGCGTGACGGGCGACCCCCATGCAGCGCAATAACGTCGCCGGAGCCGCATAACGTTGCACCACGAATCGGCCCAATACTGCACATGCGCTCCCGCAAAGCAGCAGGACCATGAGGCTGACCATGCCAAGGAAGCGAGTCACACGCTGACTGATCCGTGAGAACGGATGGTGGCCTGAACTCGGCTTGAGCACCTCGATGTCCAGTTCGGCCACGGCGGCTTCGATGTCGGCCAGGACAGCATCGCTACCTGCGATCAAGTGGCGGAAATCACCGCGGCCGTTGTCGAGATCGAGCCCCACTGCAGGCAGGTCCTGCATGCCGATCAAGACCCGCGGGAGCGTGTGCTGAAGTTGCGTGAGGCGATCCGGCTCGAATGACAGTTCGGCCGCTAACCGAAAACGCGCCCGGCCGACCTGGATAAAGTCGCCGGGTTCTGCACCCAGTGAATCCATGGCCCGTCGGTCAAGCCAGGCGGCTCCTCGCTCGGGCATGGTCGCCGGCACGCGGTTGTTTCCCCCGGCAAGAATCAATACTTGTCCAACAACGGGGTAGCCCTCGCTGACCGCTTTGAGCGCGACGCTGTGGTAGTGCTCGGCCCCGCTTGCACCCACGGTAAAGGACGCCGTATGCGCGTGCGCAGTCGTCGAATGTTCTCCGAACACCGCAGGGTCCACGGGATGGTCCGACCGGATCACCAGGGGTGCGCCGAGAAAATGGGCAATGTCACGGTCGAGTGCGCGCTGGATGTCCTCTGCCAGGAAGCCCAGTGCGGCGGTGGTGGCTGATCCGATCGTGACGCACACTGCCAGAAGTACCAATGCGCGTTGCCGGGCCAGACGGCTGCCGATGCGCTTGGCCAGGACAATACTCTGCATGATGGGGTGGCGTGAATTCATTGCAGTCTTCCATCAACGAGCTCGTACACGCGGTCGCAGCGACTGGCAACGGATTCATCGTGGGTCACCAGAACCATTGCCGCACCGGTACTTTTCTGCAGTTCGAACAGGCAGTCGGCCATCGCGGCGGCGGTGGCGCGGTCCAGGTTGGCCGTGGGCTCATCGGCAAACAGAATCTCGGGCTCCAGCGCAAAGGCACGTGCCAACGCCACCCGTTGCTGCTCACCGCCGGAGAGCTGGCGCGGAAAGTGTCTGCACCGCTGCTCGAGTCCTAGCCTGGTAAGCCAATGGACCGCCTTTTCCTGTGGTCGCGCACGACCAAACAGCTCCAGCGGCAGGGCGACGTTTTCCTCGGCAGTCAGATCTTCGAGTAGATGGAACGCTTGAAATACGAACCCGGTTCGCCGGGAACGCAGCGCGGCCCGGTCATCCTCGCTGAGCAAGGTGAGCTTCTGGCCGGCCAGCTCGACAACGCCGGCCTGAGGGTTGTCCAGCCCGGCCAGTAGTCCCAGTAGCGTGGATTTTCCGCACCCGGAAGCGCCGACGATGGCTGCCGACTCTCCCGGGGCCACTTCCAGATTCACGTCTTTCAGAATCGCCAGAGCGCCGGCGATGGTGTCGAATTGGCGCGCCAGACCGCGCGCGATCAATACAGGAGCGCTCATCGCACCCCCTCCGAGTCAACAATAAACGCCAGTGCGGGCTGAAGGTAAGCCTCCGGTAATACATGTTCGCTGGCGAAGAAGCGCATTTGCTTGTGCGGCGTGGCCAGGGAATCAAAGACCTGCCGATTCTGGGCCGGACTGGAGTAGGGATCGTTGCGCGCAACCAGCATCAGTACGCGCGCCTGGTCGATCCGCGCCACGTGATTGCGCGGTGCCACCGGTGAATCAGCGCGATCCACATAGGGCGGCACCATGGCCAGGACTGATCGGACGCGCGGCTCGACGGAAGCCAGCAACAGACTCATTTGCGCTCCCATGCTGTAGCCGAGTACGAACAAATGATCCGTGTCCAGTTCCGGGTGTGCATCGGCCCAGCGCAGAGCGATCCGGTAGTCACGCACCGAATCGACGATCATGCGCACATACGGTGTGGGATTGTCACCCCGCGCCAAGCCGATCATTTCCCTTGGCCCAACATTTTCCGCACGCCGCGAGCCGTGCAGGCGGGCATCCAGCGTCAGCACTGCGAAACCGCGCTTGCGCAGCTCGTCGACCAGGCGACCGCCAAAAATGGGATTGTCGGAGTTCCACCAGATCTGTTCGTCCACGCCCATTGGATGCATCGCCAACGCCAGGGGAACGGGGCCGTCAGTCTCAGAAGGCATGCCCAGCGTACCGGTGACCAGCGAACCGTCGTCGGCATTGAATTGAACGCGGTAGCGGCGCCCGAGTGGGTCGGCCTCCATTGGCTCCTGTCCAATCTCGGTCGGGTACCGCAAGTCAATATCGAACCAGTCCCCTAGCAGGGGCTTGGGATCGTCGCTATAAACCGTTCGGGCGCCATCGCCTTCGGTCTCTGCGGCCGCATCTAGTGTACCCCGTCATAAATCCTGTAAAATATAAACACGCTTTCAACCCTTGTGACAAACCATGCGCGTGGCACCCAAGATCGTCCTGGAATCCGCAGAACGTGAGCTTCTAAGCCGGCTTTCCGGTTCACGCTCCACCT
>JBGTLI010000021.1:0-16132 GCA_041744195.1 Wenzhouxiangella sp.
GGTTGGCGGGGCGGTCAGGCATGATGAGCCAGAGCGCAGGCACCAGCAGCAAAGGCAGCAGCAAGGCCTCGATCAGCAACAGTGGCTTTTCCAGCCAGCCACCGAAAATGCGCCGAACAAGAACCCGCAGACAGGCGGCCCAAGCGGAAAAGTCGGGTCGGCGGGCAGCGCAAAGCTTCTGCCCTTCCACACTGAAACCAATCGCCTGCTGGCAGGCACTGACGATAAGTGCTGGCGACCCATCTCCAGAATCCCGCAGACGCAACTCGTGGCTACCAATCACGACCGTACTTTGGGTGGTCAAGGTTGCTCGCCGGACCCGTCGTCCATCCACCCAGGTTCCGTTGCGACTGCCCAGGTCTTCGATCAACAGACCCTCGGGCATGAGCTGTATGCGGGCATGATTCAGGCTGACTGCCGGGTCCGCCGACAAGCTCAAGGGGTGAGCCAGGTCGCGGCCGATCAGCCAGGGACCGTCACCGTTCAAAGCCCGGCTGCGGGAATCACGGGGATCGGTCGCAAACAGAAATTCAAAATCCGCTTCTCGTGCCTGCCCCAACCCCAGGATGTCGCCAGGTTGCAGCAAAATTTCGCCTTCGACTTTCATGCCATTGACGAACAAGCCGTTGGTTGAATCAAGATCGCTGGCCTGCCAGTTGCCATGCTCGTCCCGGGACAGCCGACAATGTCGGCGAGAGACACGCGACCCGTGGGCGAGGATATCGACCAGCCTGAAATCTCGTCCAATCACGCAACCACCCGGGTCTAGTCGCTGTTCGCTGGTCAATGGGCCGGGCTGAACGGAACGCAGCACAGCGACATCGGGAATGGCCTGAAGCATGGTGTTGAAACCCGGCGGGTACCTGATGTTTATACGTACTGGGTGGGGATTTTGTGGCACATCGCATCTGCTATATTCGTATTAACGGGTGCCGAACAGTGTCGGCCAGAGGACTGACACTTGGTTCACATCATCAATGAGGGATCATCCAATGCCCAAGGTACTTGGTCGATATCACATCATCAGCGAGCTGGGCCGTGGCGGCATGGGCGTGGTCTACAAGGCCGTTGACCCGAAGCTGGAGCGCTTCATCGCGATCAAATGCCTGAGCGACGAACTCAGCAGCGACGAGATCACCGTCACCCGTTTCTTGCGTGAGGCACGCAATGTCGCCGCGCTCAATCATCCGCACATCGCCCAGATATTCCTGGCCGACGAGGATGAGGGCAAGCCGTATTTCGTGATGGAATACATCGATGGCGAATCACTGGCCGAGCGCCTGGCGCGCGACAAGCGCCTGATGCCCGAGCAGGCACTCCGGATCGTGACCGAATGCGCCGAGGCCCTCAAGGCGGCCCATGAAGAAAACATCGTCCATCGTGACATCAAGCCCGGCAACATCATGATCGACCGGCGCGGACGATCCGTGCTGACCGATTTCGGCATTGCCAGCATTGTCCATCCCGACAATCAACCCGCCACCAGCAAGCACATCATGGGAACGCCCGGCTACCTGCCGCCGGAAGTGATGACAGGTGGGCCGGCTGACCACCGCGGCGACATCTTTGCCCTGGGCGCGGTCTTTTATGAAATGCTGGCCGGCAAGCGCCTGGTGCCCGGCCATGATATCGAAGACACTGCACGCACGCTGCTGGCCGCTGACTTTCCCGAACTCGGTGATCTTGACGATCAACTCGACGAGGTCAGCTTCGGCGTGCTGGGACGGATGCTGGCGCCCGACCCGGCCAGGCGCTACCAGAATTACGACGCCCTGCTGGCGGGCCTGCGCAGCGAGCCGGCTGCCGCACCGCGAGCACAATCCACGCCGGTTGCCAGCGCGACTGACGGCGAGCCCACCAAACTGGCAACCCCGCTTCCGGCCTCGAAGCCCGCGCCAGTAACAAACGACAAGCCGGCCCCGCCCACCGAAACAATCGATCCTGCCCGGGTTCAGCCCAGCCCGACCCTGTCGTCACCGCCGCCGGCCAGTCGCAACCGAGCGCGAAACGTCGGGCTGGTGGGCGTGCTGGTGCTGAGTCTGGTTCTGGTCGGGTTTGGCGTCGCCCGCATGGCGCCAGAGCACTGGAACCATGTCAGCGACCGGGTCACTGGACTGTTTGCCTCGGATCGGTCAGATTCAACCGAGTCGGTCGAGCTGGCGAACACGGATCCCGACCCGGCGTCATTGCAGTCGGAATCAAAAGTCCACGATGTCGGGATGAATTTTGCCCTGGTCGAAAGCCGGGATTTGCGCCATGAAAGCCCAACTCATGATCAGGAAGCAGCCGACCCGCTGGCGCTTGGCGATTCCGACATTGATCCCGCCACTGATCCCGCTACCGATCCCGGCGTGTCCGCAAGCTCGGCGCGTCTCCTCACATCCGCACCACCAGCCAGTTCGATGGACACTGCGCCATCCGTCCCCGAAGCGCAGGCTAGCAAATCAACGGCACCACCACCGACCGATGTCCGCCCGCCGCCAGTCAGGCCGGCGGCGACCGGCGTGGTGGTGCTTGGTGCTGGCGATCCGGTATTCGTGGATCCCATGGTGCGCGAGATCGAAGAAGCGCTGCGCGCCGCTGGCCGCAAGATCGTGGAGCGCGGTTACATTCGCGGCCTGTCGGACCTGACCAACGAGCCGGAAATCGATCTGGCAACACTTGCCGATGCCGCAGCCAGTGCCGGTGCCCGCTTTGCCGTCGTGGTCCGGGCGATGCCGGCTGGTCAACGCCAACTCGAATACTACGGCCGCACCGACACCTCGTTCATCGTGCAAACCGAAACCATCACCTATGACCTGGTAACGCGCCAGCGCCTCGGCGCCACGGAACTGGAACAGATCGAATACACCGCCCTCAACGCCACCCGTCAGGCCCGCGATTCGATCATCCCGAAGCTTGCCCGGATCAGCGAGCAGCTTGCGCGTTAACCCGGAGGATCAAGATACAAGATCCGTGGTCAGGCCATTCACCGTTCTGCCATCTTCCGCCAAAGGTGACTGGACGCGTGGGGCTGACAATGGAATACTTGCCGTCCGCAAAGATGGTCGAGCAGGTAATGAGTCTGATTCTGTATTCAAGGGCCGAATGTGGCCTGTGCGACAAGGCCGAGGCGCTGCTGGCCGAGGGGGGGTTTGGTGCGGCTTATGAGAAGGTCGACATCGATACCGACATCGAATTGCTCCAGCGCTATCGCGATCAGATCCCCGTGTTGCTCAACAGTGAAACCGGCGAGAAGATCAGTTGGCCGTTCACCGCCTCCCAGGTGCGTGACCTGATCGATGGCTAGCAAGACGGCGTCGCCCACGGTCACGCAGATTGATGCGCAAAGCCTGGAACAGGCATTGATGGCCGGCATCGCCAATGTGCTCAGCCGGCGTGACTATATCAACAGCATCAATGTATTCCCGGTGGCCGACAGCGACACCGGCACCAACCTGGCGTTCACCCTGGCCAGCGTGCGAGATGTGATCGAACCACAACCGGACCGCACCCTGCCGGAGCTGCTCGAGCAGATCGCCGATGCGGCCATTGACGGCGCGCGCGGCAATTCAGGCGCCATCATGGCGCAGTACTTCCAGGGCCTGAGTGAGAGTGGTCGCGACTTCCAGGCATTGGATGCGGCCGGCCTGGCCAGCGTGTCCGGAGCTGGGGCCCGATCCGCCTGGGGAGCCATGTCCGACCCGGTCGCCGGCACGCTGCCGACGGTGCTGGAGGATTTCTCCGATGAACTGGCGCGTCAGGTTGCAGATGGCATGGAAGACATCCATGAACTGTTCAAACGGGCCTTGCACCGCGCCCGCTCGTCGCTGGCCAACACCCCCGATCAGTTGCAGGTGCTGCGCGATGCTGGCGTGGTGGATGCTGGAGCGCAGGGATTTGTCGACCTGCTCGAAGGGATCTGGCGCTATGTTCGAAGCGGCAAGGTCGTCGAGACCACCAGCGCGCCACCCGGCCCGAGACCCCGGGCCGGAGCTGCGGCTCGTCTGGGCAGCGCGCCCGAGCAACATCGTTTCTGCACCGAGTGCCTGATCGAAGGGACCGAGCTGGACATTGACGGATTGCGAAATCGCCTGGAAGCACTGGCCGCCAGCTCCCTGGTCGTGGCCGGCGGGACGCGGCGCGCCCGCGTGCATATCCATACCGATTTGCCGGGCGAAGTTTTTCGGGTTTGCAACGAGTTTGGTGACATCCGCCAGCAAAAAGCCGACGACATGACCCGCCAGCACGGCCTGATGAACCAACTTGGGCAGGTGGCGATCGTCACCGACTCGGCGGCCGACCTGCCAGCCGACGAAGTCGACCGGCTCGCGATCCACGTGGTGCCGGTGCGGTTGACCTTCGACGACGAAGAGTACCTAGACAAACTGACCATTTCGCCGGCAGACTTTTACCGGAAGCTGGCCAGATCGGGCAGCAAGCCGAAGACCTCACAGCCACCGCCAGCGGATTTCCGGCGCCAGTTCGAGTTGCTGACCTCCCACGGTCTGGATGTGCTGGCACTGCAGATATCCGGCGCGCTTAGCGGCACCCGGCAGGCGGCAGAAACCGCGGCCAAAAAAGTGGCTCCATCCAATATCCAGGTTTTCGATACCCTCAATGCCGCTGGCGGCCAGGGCCTTATGGTGCTGTGGGCGGCCGAGGCGGCCGCACGCGGCTGGAAACGCGAGGCAATTTCGGCCCGGCTCGAGCAGATGCGCGGGCAGTTCAAAACCTACGCACTGGCGCGTGACCTGTCGTGGGGAGTACGGGGCGGGAGGATCAAGCCCTGGATGGAGACAGTCTCGCGCCGGCTCGCGCTCAACCCGGTGCTGAGCAATACGCCCGACGGTCGCCTCGGCGCTCGCAGTGTCATTCCCGGACGGCGCCACACGGTAGAACGCTTTGGTCGCTTCCTGCTCAAACGAATCAACCCGGATCAGGTGTTCCGGATCATGATCAGCCACACCGACGCAAACGATGATGCGCGCAAGCTGCGTGACCAGTTGCTCAGCGGTCACCCGCGGGTTGATGCCTGCTGGGTGGAAGACGCCAGTCCCGCTGTTGGCGTCCACGCCGGCCCGGGCAGCCTGATCGTCGGGTTGCAGCCCTGGGAACCGCCGGAGGATCGGCGTGCTTGATCTGGTACTCATCCCGCTGGCCGGCTACCTGCTTGGCTCGATCTCCGGCAGCCTGGTGCTCGGTCGATTTCGTGGCCTCGATATCCGCGCCATGGGCTCGGGCAACGCTGGCGGCACCAATGCCCTGCGTTCGGTCGGCTGGAAGTTCGCCCTCGCCGTTGTCGTGATCGACCTTGGCAAGGGCGCCATCGCTGCCGGGCTATTGCCGATGTTCGGAACCTGGCTCAGCCCGTCGCCCGCCCCCACCGTCACCCTGGGCGCGCTGGCCGGCTTTGCCTGCGTCATCGGCCATGTCTGGCCCTTGTATTTTCGCTTTCGTGGGGGCAAGGGCGCCGGTACGGCTGTCGGTGCGATCGCCGTGCTGGCGCCCTGGTGCATCTTGCCCTTGCTGCTGGTCTGGAGCGTTGTCCTGGTCGGTACCGGCTATGTCGGCCTGGCCACCGTCCTGGCCGGGCTGAGCCTGGTGCCGGCCATGTGGCTGCTGGGACCGGACCCGCTGCCCCCTGCATTGGGAGCTTTGGCCATAGGCCTGGCCATCCTGCTGGTCTTTACCCACAGATCCAACCTTGTCCGCTTGAAAGAGGGGACCGAAAACCGATTCGACAAAGTCCGCCTGCTCAAGCCCAGGAAGTGACCCTGTGAGCGACGTACTGGAATCCCTGCTGCGATTACTGGCCGATGGCGACCGGCACAGCGGCGCCAGGCTGTCCGAAAACCTGGGCATTACCCGGGCAGCCACCTGGAAGCGAATTGAAGCCCTGCGCGGCCTGGGATTGAAGATTGACGGTGCCGCAGGTGGCTACCAGTTGGCCCGGCCAATGCAATGGCTCGATGGTGCGCGCATCCGGCACGCCCTGACCAACCCTGCCCTGCCACTGGAGGTCCAATTCCTGGTTGATTCAACCAACGCCTGCCTGACCGCGCGCCCGGCCGGTTCGGCATTTCCGGCGGCCGTCCTCGCGGAAGGTCAAAGCGCGGGCCGCGGAAGACGCGCTCGAAGCTGGCGTTCACCACCTGGCGGCGGCATCTATCTGTCCATGGCCTGGCGGTTTCAGTCCGGCCTGACAGGACTGGCGGCGATCAGCCTGGTCACCGGCATCGCCGCTGCCGACGCGCTGCGCTCAGTGGGGTTTGAAGCGACGCAGTTGAAATGGCCCAATGACCTGATGGCCGACGACCGAAAGATCGGTGGCTGCCTGGTGGAGATCAATGGCTCGGCCGAAGGGCCGTGCGAGGCCGTCATCGGGCTGGGAATCAATGTCGATCTGGGCGACATCGACACCATCGATCAGCCCTGGACGGATCTGAAACAACTGGGGTTTGCTATCGACCGCAACGACCTGGCCGCCGCCCTGATCAATAGCATGAGCGCGCACGCAACGCGTTTCGATCAGCATGGATTTTCCGAATTCCTCCCCAGCTGGCGCGAACTCGATGCCCTGAAAGGCCGCCGCATCAGCGTGCACCAGGCCGACCGCCGGACCTTCGAAGGCCTAGCCCAAGGCATTGACGCCCAGGGCAGGCTGCAACTGCTTGGCCAGAAAGGCACGCAATGGATCAGCAGCGGAGAAATC
This sequence comes from Wenzhouxiangella sp., assembly GCA_041744195.1. Classification (GTDB taxonomy): domain Bacteria; phylum Pseudomonadota; class Gammaproteobacteria; order Xanthomonadales; family Wenzhouxiangellaceae; genus Wenzhouxiangella. Next base: position 6,695 of record JBGTLI010000021.1, read on the forward strand.
AGTGTCCGCGCCGTCTGACTGGCTGGTCGACCTGGGCCACAGCCGGATCAAGTGGGCGCAGGCCTGCAGCGGCGTGCTGGACGAAGATTCTGTCGGTGCCGCACCGGTCGATGCGCTCGGCGCTTTTGAGCAGGCCCTTGCAGATCAGACTGGTCAGCGACTTTGGCTTTCCGGTCAATCCAACAACGAATTCGTGATGGCAGTCACGACGATCATCCGCAAGCACGGGTTATCCTTCCACGCTGTGCGCACCGGAGACATCAATCTGCCTGTTCAACCGGCCTATTCCACCTTGGGAAGTGACCGCTGGTTGGCCATGCAATGGCCGCGCCGACAGTCGCAGCAACCTGTCTGCGTAATCGATTGCGGCACGGCCGTGACCGTGGATGTGGTTGACGCTAATGGTTGCCACCTGGGCGGCTGGATCCTGGCCGGCCTCGGCATCCTGCGCGCCGGTTTGCTGGAAAAAGCACGCGGCCTGCCGCGGCTGGGCGAGCTGGCTGGTGACGCCGACGCACAAGATGCCTGGAAGCCGGCAACTGACTCGGCCAGCGCCATCGCAAGTGGCACCCGGCTGCAACTGCTGGGCGCCATTGAGCGCGCCATTGGCGCCTCATCCGAAGCCCTGGGCGAGCCCCCCGAGATCTGGCTGACCGGCGGTGACGCACGGCTCGTGGTCAATCAACTGTCGCGACCCTGCCACCATGACCCGCACCTGGTTCTGCGCGGCCTGGCGATGGCAGTACAAAGCGCGTGAGCAACGGTGCCTGGCGGTGGCTTGCGGTCGGCCTGCTGGCTGTCAACCTGGCCCTGGGTCTGCTGGTTCTGTTTCCGGGCGCCCCGGTCGAATCAGCCCGACCTGCCATCGCGCCGCTGGATCCCGGTTTGCCGCTACTGGAACTGGTTGGCGAGATCAACCACGCCAGCCGGGGACAAAATCGCGAGGTGTGCTTCACCATCGGCCCGCTGTCCACCCTGATGTCCCAACAACGTGCGCTGGACCGTTTGCGGCCCTTTGCCGCTGCAAGCAGAACCCGCGAAACCAGCGCTGACAACGATCGCGGCTGGTGGGTTTATCTGCCGGCAGGTAACCGGTCCGCCGCCATCAGCCTGAGCCGGGAACTGGCCGAGCGTGGCGTTGAGGACTTTTACGTCGTCACCAGCGGCAGCCTGGAAAATACCGTGTCGGTCGGGTTGTACGAAAACGCCGACAATGCTCGCAGCCGCCAGGCCCGCCTGGTCGCCCTGGGTTACGATGCCCGGATCGAAGTGCGACGCGAAACCGTCCCCCAGTTCTGGGTGGACTACCGCATCGGCTCGGAAGATCGCTCACCATGGCGGTTCATCGTACGCGCATCACCCGGCTCCCAGCATCGCGAAATACCTTGCTGGGATGAATAGGTCACGGTTTCCGGTTTACGGTTCAGGGTTTACGGGGTGGCTGCTGTCTGATCGAAGCGCAAGCCAAGAGAGCATCCGCGGCGGTCCCTCCCGAAAGAGCCGAAAACTAAAAAATTCTCTCGCGCAGAGACACGGGGACGCAAAGGAAAGAACCAGTTTGTTTTTGTCCTTCCCTGCGTCTCTGCGCCTCTGCGCGAGATTTGCCTGCATAGGTTTCTCAGTAGAGCACCATGGAATTCAGACTACGCACGGCAATTTTTGACGGACCGCTGGGTCCGTGGCTGCGACTGATGCGCTTTGACCGGCCGATTGGTATCGCGTTGCTGCTTTGGCCGACCTGGTGGGGACTGTGGTTTGCCGCCGGTGGTTTGCCCAGCCTGAAAAACCTGGTCATCTTTACCCTTGGCGTGATCGTCATGCGCGCCGCCGGTTGCGTCATCAACGACTATGCCGACCGCGACATCGACCCGCTGGTCGAGCGCACCCGCAGCCGGCCAATCGCCGCCGGTGAAATTCAGCCGGCCCAGGCCCTGATTCTGTTTTTTGTCTTGCTTGGACTGGCACTGGCGCTGGTGCTGATGACCAACCGGCTGACTGTGCTGATGGCTTTCGGCGGCGCCTTGCTGGCCGGCAGCTACCCTTTTTTCAAACGATTCACCCATTTCCCCCAGGTCGTACTCGGGGCCGCCTTCGGCTGGGCCATCCCGATGGCCTTTGCCGCCGAGACCGGCACCGTGCCAGCACTGGCCTGGTGGCTGTTCGCGTCCACCCTGGTCTGGACGCTGATCTACGACACCCAGTACGCCATGGCCGATCGGGCCGATGATTTAAAGGCCGGAGTCAAATCCACCGCAATTGCCTTCGGTCGAATGGATATCCCCATCATCGCCGCCCTGATGGGCCTAATGACCGCCCTGCTGCTAATCATCGGCCTGCGCTACCTGTCCGAACCGGCCTGGTTCACCGCCGTGGCCCTGGTCTTCCTGCAATTTCAGTTGCAGCTCTGGCGCATCCGCGAACGAAACCCCGAAGCCTGCTTCCACGCCTTCATCAGCAATCATTGGGTGGGGTTGACGGTGTTTTTGGGGGCTGCAGGGGGGCTGTTAGGGGGACGATGAAGGGGCCAGGAGTCGGTGGTCGGTGCGACGGGAGACGGGGGAGCGGTGTTACAGCGCGGCTCAGAAATGCTGGTTCAGGTTGACGGGGGTCAGGTCGGTTTGAGCGAAGTCGTTGCCTTTGAAAAGGATTGGTTCCCCCAAAATCTTGGCGCAGGCGTAGGCAAAGCAATCGCCGTAATTCAGACCCGCTTGGTGATTGCCTTTGCCGTAAACACGAAATGCGTTGCGTGCAGCAGAGGCCTGGTCTTCATCGACAGGAACCTTCTGGATTTGAGCAGCGGCGATAAATCTATCAAGAAGCAGCAATCCCTCCGGACCATAGCGTTGACCCACCACGATGCTGGCTTCGACCCAGTTTGCAGTTGACATTTTCGGCCGATCTGCGCGCTCCAGGGCAGCGATGAAATCCGCGCGCTCTGGTTCGCCCTGGAGGATGGCCAGAATCGCTGATGAGTCCACTACCATTTCAGCCAGGTAGCCCGTTTTCGTCGTAACCGAGAATTTCGTCAGCAGGCCGGTCATCGCGAACTTTAAGCCTAGCGCATTGTTGGGCAATTGCAGTCAGCTCGACACTCAGATCTTGACCGGTCTGGGCCTGCCGCACACGGGCTAGGCGGTCCCGCAGGGCGCGGGTGACCGCTTCAGTCTTTGTCTCACCAGTGCGCCGGGCCAACTCCGATGCCAGGGCTTCGGTTTCCGGATTGCGTATATTCAATGCCATGCCCGAATATTACTACACAACAACCCCAACGTGTAGCCCTACACACCGTCTCCCGTCTCCCGTCTCCCGTCTCCCGTCTCCCGTCTCCCGTCTCCCGTCTCCCGTCTCCCGTCTCCCGTCTCCCCCTTTCACCTTTCACCTTTCACCTTTCACCTTTCACCTTTCACCTTTCACCTTTCACCTTTCACCTTTCACCTTTCACCTTTCACTTTTCACCTTTCACCTTTCACCTTTCAACCACCTTTAAGCCCTCGCCACCACCCAAACATCCACCCTCTCCACCCCGGCTCGCTTCAAAACCCTGGCGCACTCGTGCAAGGTAGAACCGGTTGTCATAACATCATCGACCAAACTGACATGCTTTGCCCCGGGCGGCAGATGCTTGAGTTTGAAGGCGCCGCGTACATTGCCGCGCCGTCTATCAGCCGGCAGGTCCGATTGGGCCAGGGTGGCTCTGGGGCGGGTCAGGGCGGCCGTCCACGGCAAGCCGGAGAAATGCCGGCTTAGATCACGGCACAGAAATTCGGCCTGGTTGAAGCCGCGCGCCAGGCGGCGACGGTAATGCAGGGGAACAGGAATCATCAGGTCCGGTCGCGGGGTCAGCTGGTCCTGCAGCGACCTTGCCAGAAGCCTGGCGATCAGGCGGCCAGCCGCCAGATCGCGCTGGAATTTGAAGCGCTGAACCAGGCGCTCGATGTCGCCCCGGTAGGCAAACCCCGGCCAGGCCGAATCAAAACCGGGCAGTCTGGTTGTGCAACGTCCACACAACTCGACCGGGCGCACCAGTTCCAGGCCACAGCGCCGGCATCGGGCAAGCAAACGGGCCAGGTCAGCTTCGCAACCCGCACAACAATCCATCTGTTCGCGCCCGGCAAGCCCACAGATCAGGCAAACGGGCGGGTACAGCCACTCGTCAACTTTCACATGCCTTCTCTGGTTGACAGGAGCAGGTGCCAGTCCGGATACTACGCATCAATTGTTCAAGCCCTCCTTGAAAATGCCCGATACCAACTTTAGCACTGCCCCGCGCCACGACTGGACCCGCGCCGAGGCCGAAGCGCTGTTTGACCTGCCCTTCAATGACCTCGTCTTTCAGGCCCAGCAGGTGCATCGTCAGCATTTTGATGCCAACGAAGTCCAGATTTCCACCCTGCTATCGATCAAGACCGGGCGCTGTCCGGAAGACTGCAAGTACTGCCCGCAATCGGTGCGCTGGAACACCGGTCTGGAAGACGAGGCCTTGCTGCCGGTCGACCAGGTTCGGGCCGCAGCCCGCCGGGCACGCGAATCGGGGGCTGGGCGCTTCTGCATGGGCGCAGCCTGGCGCCGGCCGAAAGACCGCCAACTGGACCAGGTGATCGAGATGTTGAAGGCGGTCCGCGAGGAGGGCCTGGAAACCTGCCTGACCCTGGGCATGCTGACCGATGCCCAGGCCGCGCGGCTGAAGGAAGCCGGGCTGGATTATTACAACCACAACCTAGATACCTCGCCAGAGTACTACAAGGAAATCATTTCGACCCGAACCTACGATGACCGCCTGGAAACCCTCCGGGCCGTGCGCGAGTCGGGTATGAAGGTCTGCTGCGGCGGCATCATCGGCATGGGCGAATCACGCGCCGACCGCGGCGCCCTGCTGGTGGAACTGGCCAACCTGCCTGAACACCCCCAGTCGGTTCCGATCAACCGTCTGGTCCAGGTGCCGGGCACGCCACTGGACGGCACCCCGGCGCTCGACCCGTTCGAGTTCGTCCGCACCATTGCCGTGGCCAGAATCATGTTGCCGGCCTCACGTGTGCGCCTCTCGGCCGGGCGCGAAAGCATGAGCGACGAGTTGCAGGCCCTTTGCTTCCTGGCTGGCGCCAATTCCATCTTCTATGGCGACAAGTTGCTAACAACCGGCAACCCGGACACCGCGGCCGATGATCGACTGCTGGAAAAACTGGGCATCAACCGGGAGCGACAGGCCACCCCGTCCTGCCAATCCGCCCTCGGCCCTGCCTGACACACAAGGCGCCAGCTTCGGATTTCACTTTCTCAATGATCGTCTTCGCATGACCTCCAGCCTGAAGATGCGTCTGGCTGCCGCAGCCAGCGAGCGCGCCAGTCAGTCCCTGGTGCGTCGTCGGGCCACCGTCATCACCGGTACCGGGGCCGGCGTCAGTCGTGATGGAAAAGCGTTGATCAACTTTTCGGCCAACGACTACCTCGGCCTGGCTCGCGACCCAAGGCTTGCTGCGGCCATGGCCGATGGTGCGCACCATTTTGGCACCGGCGCCGCAGCCTCTCCTTTGATCACCGGCCACAATCCGATTCATGCCGATCTGGAGAGCGCATTGGCCGAATTCACCGGCTTCGAGGCTGTCGCGCTGTTGTCGTCTGGCTACCAGGCGAACCTGGCTGTCGGCCAGGCACTGGCCGGGCGCGGGGCCCATGTCCTGGCCGACCGCCTCAATCATGCCAGCCTCAATGACGGCCTGCGTCTGAGCGGCGCCCGGCTGACACGTTATTGTCACGCTGACGCCGGTCATGCGGCCGAGCGGATCACGCCGAAGACCGAGCTGATCGTGACCGACGGCGTGTTCTCCATGGACGGTGATGTCGCGCCCCTGCGTGAGTTGGCGGTACTTGCGGCCGAGACCGACACCGCCCTGTGGCTTGATGATGCCCACGGCTTCGGCGTGCTTGGTGACGACGGCCGCGGCAGCCTGGATATTTTGGGAGTGGGCCATGACAACGTTGATGTCTTCGTTGCCACCTTCGGCAAGGCGCTCGGCACCAGCGGCGCTTTCATTGCCGGTGACCGCGCCTTGATCGAGCACCTGGAGAACACCGCCCGGCCATTGATCTACTCAACTGCCCTGTCCCCAGCGCTGGTCGCGGCCACGCTAAAAGCGCTGGAACTGGTTCGAACCGAATCGTGGCGCCGGGAGAAGCTGCATGCGACGATCGACCTGTTCCAAAGCCTGGCCAACCGCGCCGGCCTGTCCGTTGCCAGCTCGAAAACACCCATTCAGATCATGACGGTCGGCGACAACAACCGTGCGCTGGCATGGAGTGAGCAACTGGCCGAAGCCGGCTTTCTGGTCAGCGCCATCCGCCCGCCCACCGTCCCGATGGGCAGTGCCCGCCTGCGAATCGCGTTGAGCACTTCCCACACGGATCTGGAAATCGAAAGCCTGATTGAATGTCTATCCAGGCTGGATGCGGGGAGCCCATGAATCTCGTAGTAGAGAAAACCGGCAGCGGACCTGTCCTCACCTTGGTCCATGGCTGGGCCATGCACGGCGGACTGTTTCAAGGCCTGAACCAGGAATTGGCCGGTTTTGAGTTGCGTCGGGTTGACCTGCCGGGCCATGGGCTCAACCGCAACATTGAGTGGCCGTCGGATCCGCACACCATCAGCGCGTCTCTGATTGACGCCGCCGCGGGCGGCTGGCTGGTCGGCTGGTCGCTCGGCGGTTTGCTGGCGATGCAGGCCGCGCTGGCTGAGTCGGTCCGACAAGGCCGCTCGAACCACGCCTCCATTCGCGGCTTGATCCTGATCGCGGCGACCCCATGTTTTTCCCGGCGCGAGCATTGGCCGCACGGCGTGGCCGAACCGCTGGTGGAACAAATGGCAATCGACCTCGAGTCCGATCCGGAGCAGGTCTTTAATCGTTTTCTGGCGCTGGAGGTCCACGGCAGCGAGCACGCAGCCGCAGATCTTCGCTTACTCAGGAAGGAGGCCTTTCGTCACGGCCTGCCGTCAACCGCCGCACTGTGCGCCGGCCTGGACGTATTGCGGACGAGTGACCTGACCAGCCAACTCGATCAACTGAAGTTGCCGGTATTGCTGATTGGCGGACGCCGTGACCGGCTGGTCCCGTATGCTGCGCTGGAAGCCAGCGCACTGGCATTGCCAGATGTTCACCTGGTGCGCATTCCGGGCGCTGCCCACGCGCCATTCCTGACCAACCCGGGGACGGTCGCTGACGCGATCAGACAATGGACCAACACGGACACACCATGAGCCTGGACACCATCGCCGTCAGCCGAGCCTTCAGTCGCTCAGCAAGGAATTATGATCGCCACGCGGTGCTCCAGCGCGAGGTGGGGGAACGACTGATGGGCCGGCTCGATGGCCTGGTCTTCAAACCCGGCCTGATCCTCGACCTCGGATGCGGCACCGGCGTCCAGGCTCAAGCACTGAATCAGCGTTTTGGCGATGCGCGGGTTGTCGCAATGGACCTGGCCCTACCCATGCTCGATGCGGCCAGCTCACGCCGTGGCTGGTGGAAAAAACGCTTTGATTGCGTCGCCGGCAACGCCACCGCCCTGCCCTTGGCCGAAGCCAGTTTCGACCTGGTCTACTCCAATTTGATGTTGCAATGGTGTGATGACCTTGCAGGCACGCTGGCCAGCCTGCGCCGGGTGCTTAAGCCCGGGGGATTGCTGTTGGTATCGACCTTCGGCCGCGACACCCTGACCGAGTTGCGCCAGGCCTGGGCGGGGGTGGACGAAGGACCGCACGTAGGAAAATTTACCGACGTACAACGCATGGGCTCGGCCCTGACCCGGGCAGGCTTCAGCGAGCCGGTGCTCGATACTGACTGGATCACCACCACTTATTCCAGCCCGAAGCACCTGATGCGCGAATTGAAGGACATCGGCGCCACCAACGCCGAAGCCGAACGCCAGCGCGGGCTCACCGGCCCCCGTCGTCTGAGCCAGGTGATCAATAACTACGAGCAATTTGCCCAGACTGATGGCCGCTATCCGGCCACCTGGGAAGTGGTCTATGCTTCAGCCTGGGCTCCAGACGAAGGCCAGCCCATCCGCACCGAACGTGGCGAAGAAGCCAGCGTGTCGGTCGCCAGCCTGAAAGTCCGGCGCCGGTGAGCCGCACGCTGATGATCACCGGTACCGATACCGGGGTCGGAAAAACCGTGGTCACGTCCACGCTGGCCCGTGGCCTGGGCCGAAATCATCGGGTGGCCTGTTTCAAGCCCGTGGCTTCAGGCTGTCTGCCGTCCTCTTCCGGCCTGCGCAATAAAGATGCGCTGGAACTGATTGATGCGGCCAACGTGGCGCTGCCTTACGACACAGTCAACCCGATCGCCCTGGCGCCACCCATCGCACCGCACCTGGCAGCCGCGCGCGCCGGCATGGTCATCGACCCGTTCTCCCTCGGTGCCGCCATTGCCGCGATCAAGGCCGATTTTCGCCTGGTCGAAGGCGCCGGTGGCTGGATGGTGCCGCTGGGAGGAGAGTCAATGACGGTTGACCTGGCCCGCGCCTGTGGCGCGGAAATCATCCTGGTTGTCGGAATCCGGCTCGGCTGCATCAATCATGCGCTGCTCACTGCACGGGCGATTATTGCCGATAACATGAGACTGGTCGGCTGGATCGCCAATCACACCCAGGCCGGCACACCAGATGCAGACGACATCATCGATTCAATCAGCTCGGCGCTGGGAGCGCCCCTGGGAACATGCCCCTTCGAACCCTCCCCCACCGACGCCCACAAACTGGCAACGAAATTGGAAAAGAATCTCGGTCAGGCGAATTCCCAGAAAGCCTGAAAGGAATATTGCCGCAGGTTCGCAACCTATACCGCAAACCGCAAACCGCAAACCGCAAACCGCAAACCGCAAACCGCAAACCGCAAACCGCAAACCGCAAATCTTGAGCCTTGAGCCTTGAGCCTTGAGCCTTGAGCCTTGAGCCTTGAGCCTTGAGCCTTGAGCCTTGAGCCTTGAGCCTTGAGCCTTGAGCCTTGAGCCTCTTCCCCAGCATGGCAAACCCGATTGCGCCCACTGGTTTTCGCCTCGTACAAGCGCTCGTCGGCCTGGTGAGACGTTCGCAGATTTCGCGCGCAGCGGCAAGGGAGGTGTTGGGCATCAACATGGCGAACTCTGCAAACTGGAACTCATGGTTATCTTCCTGACCAGCAATCCGAGGAAAACGACCGTGGCAAGGCGGTTAGCTTCCAGATGAATTCCGTGGTTTTAACCCATTGCGAGCGGGCAAAATGCGGACAGCCAGCCTCCCAAGTTGCGGCTATTAGGGGATCTATCGCTAGTGTACCCCGTCATAAATCCTGTAAAATATAAACACGCTTTCAACCCTTGTGACAAACCATGCGCGTGGCACCCAAGATCGTCCTGGAATCCGCAGAACGTGAGCTTCTAAGCCGGCTTTCCGGTTCACGCTCCACCT
>JBGTLI010000022.1:0-2371 GCA_041744195.1 Wenzhouxiangella sp.
GAGGGACGGCGCCAGAAAACCCGGTCGCCCCGATCCCAGGTCAACGTCGATACCGAATCCCCCGGCTGGCAAGCCTTGCGCGAATGGCGCCTGCTCACCGCCCAGGAAGAAAATGTTCCCCCCTACGTCATCTTCCACGACGCCACCCTCGCCGCCATCCTCGAAGCCCAACCCGAGACCCTGGAAGAGCTCGCCGAAATCACCGGCGTCGGCAAGCACAAATTGGAAAAATACGGCGAGCAAGTGCTCAATGTGCTGGCTGAACTCGCCACAAGCGGCTGAAGGGAAACGGGGAAAGGGGAACGAAAGACGGAAGATGAGTCGGTGCCAACCAGTCAACCAGCCAACTAGCCAACCATCAAAACATCCCCGTCTCCAGCCGCGCCGCCTCACTCATCATGCTCTGATTCCACGGCGGGTCGAAGACCAGGGCGACGTTGACCTGGTCGATGGTGGGGATAAGTTTCAGTCGATCGCGGACATCGGCGACCAGCACTTCGCCCATGCCGCAGCCGGGCGCGGTCAAGGTCATGGCGATATCGACATGGCGCTGGTCATCGTTAGCGCGGCTCAGGTTGCACTCGTAGACCAGGCCCAACTCAACGATATTGATCGGGATTTCAGGGTCGTAAATGGTGCCCAACTGCTGCCAGACCAGCTCTTCCACATCCTGGTCGGTGGCATTATCCGGCAACTGCGGCCGCGGCGGCATCTCGCGGCCGATGGCATCGGCATCATCACCGGCCAGCCTGAACAGGCGCCCGTCAACATACACGGTGAAGCTGCCGCCCAGGGACTGGGTGATGTACCCTGTCGTACCCGCAGGCAGCTCGACTTCGGCGCCCTCGGGCACCATCACGACTTCGCAATCGCGCTCGAACGTGACCGGCGTGTAGGAATTGCTGAACATGGCGAACTCTGAGCCCGATTAATACAGGATTGAATTGGTCCTATTATAAACCAAGGTGCAAGGCACAAGGCGCAAGGCGCAAGGAAAAACCTTAGAAAAACCTTGCACCTTGAGCCTTGTACCTTGAGCCTTCTTTTTACTCAATCCCCAACGCCCGTTCCGCGGCCTGGCGGGTCAACGGATGGTAGGCCGGGCGGGCGCGTTCGTAAACCTCCACCGCCCATTCATGTCCCCAGTCGCTGTCGGCCAGGGCACCATATAGCGGCCGGGTGAACTTGTTGCGTCCGACTTCCAGCAGAAACTGCTCCAGGCGCTCGATACCGGGCGGGTATTCGGCTTCGATCGAACGCATCAGCCACAGAAACAGGATCTCGTAGTTCTGCTCGTCCACCAGGCTGAACTGTTCGTCCATGGCAGCCATGGCGTCGGCATCCAGCGCACCCTCCAGCCCAATCAGGAAGTGGCGCCATTCGTGCACCGACCAATCCTCTGCAGGCAGTTCATCCAGCCCGATTTCGGTGGTTTGCAGGCGCTCGCGCCACTGATCAACCTGTTCGAAAGCATCGGACTCGGGCCTGATGGCCAGCGCAGTCTCCGGCATGCCGGGCTCGTAGAGCCACTCATCGATTTCGGCCATGGTCACCCGGCCCGGGTGGGCCTCGACCAGGTTCTTGCGGGCATAGTCCCGGAACTCCTCAGTGGAGATGGATTCAAAGGCGAAGTGATTGAAATACTCGCGCAAAAAACCATCCAGCGCGTCGCGGCCGAAACGATGCTCCAGCCAGTCGAGGAAGAAACGGCCCATGTCGTAGGGCACGCGCATGAACGCCTGCTCCGGATCGCGCTCGCTCAGATCACGAACCAGTTGACGGTCGGCCATGTCGACGCGCTCCAGGGTCTCCAGCAGCCCATCCCAGGCCAGCTTGGCCAGCATGTCGCGAATTTCGGGACCATACAGCGCTTCCATGATTCGGGCCTCAAAATAAACCGTGAAACCTTCGTTCAGCCACAAATCACGCCAGGCAGCGTTGGTCACCAGGTTGCCCGACCAGGAATGGGCCAGTTCGTGTGCGACCAGCGCCAGCAGGCTGCCATCACCGGCAATGATGGTTGGCGTGACATAACTGAGACGTGGATTCTCCATGCCGCCAAATGGAAAACTCGGCGGCAGCACCAGCAAGTCGTAACGCCCCCAGCGGTAAGGCCCGTAAAGGTTTTCGCCGATTTCGATCATCTCTTCGAGCACATCGAATTCTTCGGCTGCCGGCCCGATCCACTGAGGCTCGGCGAACACGCCGGAGCGCGGCCCGATCCCGGCGAACTCCAGGTCGCCAATGGCAATGGCCATCAGGTACGAGGGTATGGCTTCGGGCATATGGAAATGGTATTCACCGGTCGCCGTCCGTTCGGCGCGATTGCCATCGGCGCCCATCACGACCAGCAGGTCGCGCGGACCGCGAA
>JBGTLI010000023.1:0-8417 GCA_041744195.1 Wenzhouxiangella sp.
CTCTCATCAAACAAATTCAAACCCAATCGCGCGGAGACGCAGGGACGCAGAGGAAAAAGGCACTTGACTGCTTTTACTTCTGCGCCTCAGCGTCTCTGCGCGAGAGGTTCTTGGATGTTTGCTGCGCGACAGCGGGTTCGGAGACGAGCTCGGAAACTCTGTGGTGAGATTTCCTTGCTCATTATCATCACGCCGTTTGGCGAATGCGGGCGTCCGGGTGGCCGAGCCCCAGGTTGCGGCACAGTGCCAGGGAGGCCCTGGGACGATTGAGGGTATAGAAATGGATGCCCGGCGCGCCCCCTTCGAGCAGCTTCTGGCAGAGATCAGTGACCACTTGCTCGCCAAAGCTCATTAACGACTCGTTGTCGCCCTGGTCTTCAAAGGCCTGGATTCGCTTGCATATCCACAGCGGGATTTCAGCGCCACACATTTTCGAAAACCGGGCCAGGCGCGAATAGTTGGTGATCGGCATGATGCCGGGTACGATGGGAATCTCGACGCCCAGTGCCCGGGCATCGTCGACAAAGCGGAAATAACTCTCGGCGTTATAGAAATACTGGGTGATCGCACTGTCCGCACCGGCATCGACCTTGGCCTTGAAGTGCACCAAGTCTTGATCCGGTGAACGCGACTCCGGGTGGTGCTCCGGGTAACAGGCGACCTCGAGGAGGAAGCGATCATCGTAGTGGGCGCGAATGAAATGCACTAGGTCGACGGCGTGGTCGAATACCCCCGAACCGCCGCCGGAGGGCCGGTCACCGCGCAGCACCACCAGCCGACGAATACCGGCATCGCGATAGATATTGAGCAACTCGCGAATACTGTCGGTATCCTCGGACATGCAGGAGATGTGGGGCGCTGCCGGCACCGACGTCTCGCGCTCGATATTGAGTACGGTTTCCCGGGTCCGTGCGCGCGTCGAACCGCCCGCCCCGAAAGTCACCGACATGTATTCCGGCTTCAAAGCCGCCAGGCGATCACGCGTCGTCGCAAACAACCGAACCTGTTCATCGTTCTTCGGCGGAAAGAATTCGAAACTGAGCTGGGGACCCGATTCAGACACTTCGTCCTCCTTTAAAACTGAAAAGTTCGAGAGGAAAAAGGGGCATAGGAATTTCCTTCACCCCTCTCACCTCTTACCTTTTACCTCTCAACCGCCTTACCTCAATACCGATAATGATCTGGCTTGTACGGCCCTTCCACCGGCACGCCGATGTAGTCGGCCTGCCTAGTCGTCAGTTCGGTCAGACGGGCGCCGACCCGGGCCAGGTGCAAGCGAGCCACCTTTTCATCCAGGTGCTTGGGCAGGACGTAGACTTCGTTGTCATAGCGGTCACCATTCTTCCACAGCTCGATCTGGGCCAGGGTCTGGTTGGTGAATGAATTCGACATGACGAAACTCGGGTGGCCGGTTGCGCAACCCAGGTTGACTAGGCGCCCGCGGGCCAGCAAAGTGATCTTCTTGCCATCGGGGAAGGTGATGTGATCGACCTGCGGCTTGATCTCGTCCCACTCGTACTGCTCCAGACTGGCCACGTCGATTTCGTTGTCGAAGTGGCCGATGTTGCAGATGATGGCTTCATTTTTCATCCGCAACATGTGATCGTGCCTGATGACCTGGAAGTTGCCGGTGGCGGTGACGATGATGTCGGCGGCCTCGACAATGCCCTCATCTTCCAGGTTGACGACCCGGTAACCTTCCATGGCCGCCTGCAGGGCACAGATCGGATCCGCTTCGGTGATCCAGACATTGGCCGACAGGGCGCGCAGCGACTGGGCCGAACCCTTGCCGACATCTCCATAGCCGCAGACGATGGCGGTCTTGCCGGCAATCATCACGTCGGTTGCGCGCTTGATCGCGTCAACCAGGGATTCGCGACAGCCGTAGAGGTTGTCGAACTTGCTCTTGGTGACCGAGTCGTTAACGTTGATCGCCGGAAATTTCAGCATGCCTTCCTTCTGCATGCGATAGAGGCGGTTGACACCGGTGGTGGTTTCCTCGGTCACGCCCTGGATCTGCTTGAGCGCTTCTGAATACCAGCCGGGATTCGACTTGAGGCGCTTCCTGATTGCGTCAAACAGAGCCCGCTCTTCTTCACTCTCGGGGTTATCCAATAGCGATGGATCCTGCTCGGCCTGGGCACCCAGGTCGAGCAGCAGAGTGGCGTCGCCACCGTCATCGAGAATCATGTTGGCGGTACCGCCGTCGGGCCACTGGAATATGCGGTGGGTGAACTCCCAGTATTCGACCAGATTTTCGCCCTTGAAAGCGAACACCGGCACACCTCGCTCGGCCATGGCGGCGGCGGCATGATCCTGGGTCGAGTAAATGTTGCACGACGCCCAGCGCACATCGGCACCCAGCTCGATCAGGGTCTCAATCAGAACCGCGGTCTGGATAGTCATGTGCAAAGAACCTGCGATGCGCGCGCCGGCCAACGGCTTGCTGGCGGAAAATTCTTCGCGCGTCTGCATCAGGCCCGGCATTTCGGTTTCGGCAATATTGATTTCTTTGCGGCCGAATGCAGCCTGGCCGAGGTCAGCGACAAAGTAATCGTTTTCGGTGGAGGCAATGCTGTCGTCAAACAGCACGCCCTTTCTTACATCTTCTGCGTTGGCATTCATCTGAAGTTGGTCCTTGTATCGGGTTTCGAATTCATTGACTCGTGACCTTGGCCGCGAGTCGTCGGAAATACCGTACGTACCGCCACACTGGGCATCGCCAGCTCGTGCCTTATAGCCCCGCCGCGGCGCGCAAATCTTCTGCCTTGTCCGTGCGTTCCCAACTGAAGGTCGTGTAGTGATCCTCAAATTTCTTGCCGTCACGAATGACGGTAGAGGTGGTCGGCTCCGGATGGCGGCCGAAATGGCCGTGGGTCGCCGTCTGGCGATACATCGGGTGGAGCAGGTCCAGCGACTTAAGAATGCCGAACGGGCGCAGATCGAAGTGCTCGCGGATCAGGGACTCGATCGTTTCTTCCGGAATCTTGTTCGTTCCAAAGGTGGTGACCGAGATCGAAGTGGGCTGGGCAACGCCGATGGCATAGCTCACCTGCAATTCGCACTTGTCGGCAAGCCCTGCCGCAACCACGTTCTTGGCCACATAGCGAGCGGCATAGGTTGCCGACCGATCCACCTTTGACGGGTCCTTGCCCGAAAACGCGCCGCCGCCATGACGGGCCATGCCGCCATAGGTATCGACGATGATCTTGCGCCCGGTCAGCCCGGCATCCCCCACAGGGCCGCCAATGACGAACTTGCCGGTCGGGTTGATGTGGTAGAGCGTCTTGTCGTGCAGCCATTCGCGCGGCAGCACCGGATCAATGATGTGCTTGCGCACGCCCTGGCGGATTTCCTCAAGATCAATACCGTCATCATGCTGGGTCGAAAGAACGACCGCATCAATGGCGACCGGCTTGCCATCGGTGTAGCGCAGCGTAACCTGGCTCTTGGCGTCCGGACGCAGCCACGGCAGCGGGTTGTCGGCGTGCTTGCGCAGGCGGGACTGCTGCTCGACCAGGCGGTGGGCGTAATAGACCGGGGCGGGCATCAGCTCCGGGGTCTCGTTCGACGCATAGCCAAACATCAGCCCTTGGTCGCCGGCCCCCTGATTTTCCGGGATATCGCGGTCCACGCCCTGGGCGATATCCGGCGACTGCTTGCCGATCATATTGATGACCGAGCAGGTATGGCCGTCAAAGCCGACCCGGGAGGAGTTGTAGCCGACATCGACCACGACCTGGCGAATCAGCTCCTCAAGATCGACCCAGGCCGTCGTGGAGATTTCCCCCCCCACAACCACCGCGCCGGTCTTGATGAAGGTCTCGCAGGCCACCCGTGCGTGCCGATCCTGGGTCAGGACGGCGTCAAGCACGGCGTCGGAAATCTGGTCGGCCAGCTTGTCCGGATGGCCTTCGGAAACGGATTCGGAGGTAAACAGATAGGAACTCATGGCGGCAACTTATCTTTTGATTCGGATAGAGAGATATATAGTTTAGCGCAGATGACGCAAGCTTGCAGCAAGGAGGGTTAATTGCGGGCTCCGGGTTCCGGCTCAAGGCTCAAGGCTCAAGGCTCAAGGCTCAAGTTCTTCTGTCATTTTCCTTTTACCTTTCCCCTTTCCACCTTTCACCTATCATTACCTCCCTGGATCCGGAAACCCGACCCCGCCCTCGCCATGCCCTACGAAACCGTCGTTGCCCTGTTGATCCACGCTGTGTTGGCGCCAGCGACGGCCATTCACGCGCTGCTTTTCAAGCGCGACTCGCGGGCGGCTTTTGGCTGGATTGCGGTTTGTCTCCTGTTTCCCCTTGTTGGACCGGTGATTTATTTGTTTTTTGGGCTGAACAGGACGCGCGACAGAGCCCGGCGGCTCTGGTTGGAACAGTTGACGATCGGGCAGGAGCGCGGTCAGGCGATTGAGCAACCACCCCCGCTACCGGTGTCCGTCCGGTCCGGCTATCGCAACCTGGCGGGCATCGGCCAGGAACTCAGCCGTCACGGGCTGGTCGAAGGCAACGCTGTCGATGCCCTGGTCAACGGTGAAGCGGCCTACCCGGCCATGCTGGATGCTATTCGGCGAGCAAAAAAGCATGTGTTGCTGACGACCTACATCCTCGATAATGACCGGACGGGACGGTCATTTATCGACGCACTGGCGAGCGCCGGGCAGCGCGGTGTCGACGTGCGGGTCCTGATTGATGGATGTGGCGACTGGTATTCCTTCCCGCGCGCCAGCGGCGTGCTGCGTCGGGCCGGCATCCGGGTGGCCCGCTTTCTGCCCCCGCGGCTGCTGCCGCCCAGCCTGTCGCTGAACATGCGCAATCATCACAAGATCCTGATAATTGATGATGTCATCGGCTTTACCGGCGGAATGAACATCGGTGACCGCCATCTGGTCACCGAGACCAGCAACCGAAACCCCACCGCCGACCTGCACTTTCGCCTGTGCGGCCCCGTGGTCGCCCAGATGCGCGACGAGTTTTTCCGCATGTGGCACTTCACCATCGGCCAGCACGATGAACCACCCCGCCTGGCATCACGACGACGCGGGACCTTTGCCTGCCGGACCATCACCGACGGACCGGACGAGGACCTGGACCGCCTGACCATGCTGCTGACGGCCGCAATTGCCGAAGCGCGCCAATCAATCCGGATCATGACGCCTTACTTCCTGCCGCCACGCGAACTCATCGGCGCGCTTCAGGCGGCCGCCATTCGGGGTGTGGATGTGACCGTGGTCCTGCCGGAGAAAAACAACCTGCCCTACGTTCACTGGGCGACCCGCAACATGCTTTGGGAACTGCTGTTTCGAGGCGTGAATGTCCACTACCAGCCGCCGCCGTTCAACCATGCCAAACTTTTCATGGTTGATGGTTACTACAGCCTCATTGGCTCGACCAACTGGGATCCGCGAAGCCTGCGATTGAATTTCGAGTTACAGGTCGAGGTTTACGGCGAGGAGTTCGCGGCGACGCTGATCGACTACTTCGACCAGGCTCGGGACAGCGGGCGTGAGGTGACCCTGGAGGAAATTGATTCGAGAGGGTTTGCCGTCCGGTTTCGGGATGCGCTTTGTTGGTTGTTTTCGCCGTATTTGTGAGGGGCGGGTGAAAGGCGAAAAGGTAAAAGGTAAAAGGACTCCTCTCGCCCTTTCACCTTTCACCTTTCACCTTTCACCTTTCACCTTTCACCTTTCACCTTTCACCTTTCACCTTTCACCTTTCACCTTTCACCTTTCACCTTTCACCGCTTTTCAAGCCGGGACGGCTCGGGTGCTGGCCCAGTCGCGCAAGTTGGCGATGGGTTCGGCCATGAGAACGGACAGGGGGCGGGTGTTGGTGATTTCGGCCATGAGGTGGTCGGTGGTCAGGGGCAGGCTTTCAGCGTGGGCGGTGTAGAGGGCGGCGACGATCAGGTGTTCCAGTTCGGCGCCGGAAAACCCGTCGGTGGCCGCAGCGATCTGGGCCAGGGGATAAAGTTGCGGCTTGAGCTGACGCCGTTTCAGGTGGATTGCCAGCACGGCCTCTCGCGTGGACTCGTCGGGCAGGTCGACGAAGAAAATTTCGTCGAAACGGCCCTTGCGCACCAGTTCAGGCGGCAGGATGGTGATGTCGTTGGCCGTGGCCGCGATGAACACACGCGACTTGCGCTCGGCCATCCAGGTCAGCAGGGTGCCGAGCATGCGGCGCGAGGTGCCGCCATCTGAATCGGAAATGGACAGGCCCTTCTCGATCTCCTCGATCCACAGCACACAGGGCGCCATCAGTTCGGCCGCGCGCAATGATTCGCGCAGGTTGCGCTCGCTCTCGCCATGATAACGATTGAACAGAGCGCCGCAGTCCAGGTGCAGCAAGGGCACGCCGAACAGCCCGGCTGCGGCGCGGGCTGCCAGCGACTTGCCACAGCCCTGTACGCCAAGCAACATCATGCCTTTCGGAATATCGAGGCCGGGCGGCGGCTCATTGGCATTGAATACGCCAGCGCGCATCTCTAGCCAGCGCTTGAGCCGCTCCATGCCCGCGACCTGACCAAAGCGTGCGGTCTCCATTTCGAACGTCAGGATGCCGCCCGGGTTGAGCAGCTCGAATTTCGCCTGCATGACGTCGGCCAGGTCGCTTTCGTCCAACGCGCCGTCGTCGCAGATGGCATTGCGTGCCAACCTCCGCGCATCTTTCATGGTCAGCCCCTCCAGGTTGACGACCAGGCGCTCCAGGGCTTGCTCGCAAATTCTGGCAGCCGCCGAGCCGCGCTGGTTGCCCCAGCGCACGGCCTCAGAGCGCACCATTTCGACCAGGGTGGAGCGCTCCGGTGGCTGCAGGCGGAAACGGCGGGCAATCGAATCCAGCTCTGGCGGCAGTTTGAGTTCGGGGCTGACCAACACCATGGCGCGCGCATGCGCCCCATCGGTCATGCGCGACATTTCACGGATCTGGCGGACGTTGACCGGATCGCGCAGGAATGGGTGGAAATCCATCAACAGGTAGATGCCAACATCGCGGCGCTGGCGAATATGGGCCAGGGCCGCGTCGGCCTCCTTGAATTCCGGCGCCAGTAACTGGTCGCGCTCAACCCACTTGAGACCCTGGGCCGAGGTCCACTTGAACAGCGGCCGGCCCATCTGTCGGCGCAGCTCGCCAAACAGGGTCATGGCATGCGGCTCGTCGTGGGTTTCGATCACGATCAACGGTGCACCGGCACGAATCATTGCAGCCAGCTCGGAAAGCTCGGCAGGATTGATGGCCGCATCAGGCGTGAGGTTGGGCAAATTCACTAAGGATTCCATTGGCTCGGCTTCCGATCAGGCCAGACATTCTGGGGTAATCCGGGCAACTTGTCACCCTACCGATCAAACAGCCGACCCGGCGTGTGGCAAAATCACATCATGGCATCGACGCAATATCTTCGTGAATACCCCGCATTGATCCGGCACCAGGCCGAGATGCGGCAGGCTGCGCGCAGCCGTGCACTTCGCCTGGGCCTGGGCGGCGCGCTTGCCATTGCGCTATCTGTGGGAGGCTACCTGATCACGCCGCCGCTGGGAATGATGATGGCCGGCATATCAGCCATGTTTCTGTTCTTTGGCACCATTACCGGCGGCTCGTCGGTTCCCTCGGATGTTCTGACCGGCATTGAAGGCGAGGTCAAATGCCTGCGGGAGTTACAACGGCTGCCAGAAGAATTCGTCTTGTTCAACCAGGTCCAGATTCCGGATCCCTGGCTGCCCAACGGGCGCCGCGAACTGGATTTCGTCGTGATCGGCCCCGACGGCCTGATCATTGTCGAGGTCAAGAACATCGGCGGCATGATCTACATCGACCCGGATCAGGGCCATTGGCGTGTCGCCCGGCGCGGTTGCGGCAGCAGCCCGAACTGGCATTCGATGGACAGCCCGCTGCGCCAGGTGAGCGCCCAGGTCAATGCAGTTGAGCGGTGGCTGCTAGCCCAGGGCATTCATGCGCCGGTGCGCTCGATGATCTGCTTTGCCCGTTCCGACGTCATCCTGCAAAACACGAACAGTAGCAGCGTACCAGTGCTGGTGCCCGAGCAACTGGTTGACAGGATCCAGAGCGATTCAACCGGGGCCTGGTCGGCGGCTCAACGCGATTCAGTGGTTCGATTGCTGAGCGGCAAGACTCCTCGCCTGGCCAGCGCCGCCTGAGCGATTCCAACCATCTGCAAACATGGGCTGCGGCAATTTGTCCGCGCTCTTATCAACCGACAAGTGCGCCGAAATCTGACCGAAACCTTGGGATCGCGTCGCCAGTCTTGGTAATATTCCTGCCCTTATGCGATACGTGATCTCTCTGACATTGCTGTTGGTCGTCTTGTGGCTGGCCATATCCGGCGTCTACAAGCCGCTGCTGTTCGTTCTGGGCGGCGGATCGGTGGCGCTGGTGGTCTGGTTGTCGCTGCGC
>JBGTLI010000024.1:0-11623 GCA_041744195.1 Wenzhouxiangella sp.
CACTCGCAAGGCTTTTCTTCAGGATGGCTTCTTCGTCGGGTGAGAGCTTGATAGGCGTGGGCGCTGGCATCGTTCATTGTTTGCATAAAGGCGGGCTGAATTATACCATATCAACAAACAATTCATTACACTACACTAGCGGGCTTGAGCGGGGTTTTTCTCTGCAACCAGCACCAGCGCTTCGTCCAGCTCGCTGGCGGTAACTTCACCCAGATGTTGCCATCGAATCACACCCTCTGAATCGACCAGCACCGTGAAGGGCAGCGCCCCGGCGCTGTTGCCCCAGGCACGCTGGGTGTTGATGACATCGGTGCTGCCAACGAGGATGGTGTAGTCGATCCCCAGTTCGTTAACGAAATCAGCCACCGGCACCGGATCGTCCATGGCAATCCCCACGACGGCGAGTTGATCACCATGTCGACGACTGGCCTGCTGCAGGACCGGCATCTCGCGTCGGCAGGGTGCGCACCAGGTCGCCCAAAAGTTGACCAACAGCAATTGGCCGTCGAAATCGGATGCCTCCACCCACTGGCCATGCAGATCGCCATGACGAAAACCCGGCCGGGCGTCGCCAACCGCAGCGCCGGTGATGCCCGGCGGTGGTGGCGCCGGGCGCGTGAACCATGCCACGCCAACGCCCATCATCAAACCCACCAGGGCCACCAGGGCAATCAGCCCCGCCGTTTTCATCAGCCCCGAACCTCGTCAAGCAACGCCGAGAAACGGTTGGGGGCGAGGAATCCGAAAGTGCGCAGATGCTTCAACTCATCACCACCATTGAAAAAAAGATAGGCGGGCGGCCCGATCAGGCCGAACGCGGACAGGATTTCCTGGTGATTTGCGCTGTAGGCGGTCACGTCAACCTTGAGCAAAGTGAACTCGGCCATTCGCCGCGCGACCTCTGGATCCGGGAACGTGCGACGTTCCATGCGCACGCAGTCCACGCACCAGTCGGCGTAGAAATCAAGGAACACTGGTCCTGGCGCAGCCTCAATCGCGGTTTCGAGCTGAGCCAGGGTGTCGAGACTGCGGAAAGTCGGCGCTTCAACAACGGCGGCACCGCCGCCGCGCAGGTGATTGAGCGGGCGAGTCCAGTCCTGACCGCCGGAAAGCGCGCCGACAAACTGGGTTACGCCGACAACCAGCAGCATGATGCCGGCGGCCTGCCACAGCTTGCGCCAGCCCGGCCCATCGGCCAGCAAACGGGTCAAGGCGCCGAGGTAAACCGCGCAGCCGATCGCAAGGGCGCCCCAAAGCAGCATAATCACGCCCGGCGCGACGACCCGTTCAAGCATCCAGATCGCCAGGGCCAGCAGACCCACACCGAACACGGCCTTGACCGCACTCATCCATGGACCGGCCCGCGGCAACAGGCGACCGGCCGAGGTTCCCCAGACAATCAGCGGAATTCCCATCCCCATCGCCATCGCGAACAGCGCCGCACCACCCAGCACAGCATCGCCGGTCTGCCCGATATAGATCAGTGCGCCCATCAGGGCCGGGGCAACGCAGGGCCCGACCACCAGGGCCGACAGTGCCCCCATGATGGCCGCACCAATCAGCGTGCCGCCTTCGGCCCGGTTGGACCACTCATTCAGCCTGGTCTGTACCGAGGACGGCAATTGCAGCTCATAGAAACCGAACATGGCCAGCGACAACAGCACAAACAACGCCGCAAACGAACTCAAAACAACCGGATGCTGGAACACGGCCTGGAGGTTCTGGCCAAACATCCCGGCAATCACACCAAATGCGGTATAGACAAGCGCCATGGCAAGCACATAGACCAACGACAGCCGAAACGCACGCGCGGTTGTCATCTGATCTCCCTGGCCAGCAATCAGTCCGGAAAGAATCGGCACCATGGGAAACACACAGGGCGTAAACGCCAGCAGAACGCCCGCAACCAAAAACAGGCTCAAGGCCAGCATGGGCGTGCCTGAAAGCGCTGCCGCCAGACGGTCCTGCGGTGCTTGGGAAACCGACCCATTCGAAGCCCTCCCGATTGTCCCGGCGATCTGGCCAAGGCGAATACCCTCGTCTGCTGCGGGCAATTCGACACTCAATGCGCGGCTCATCGGGGGATAGCAGATACCATCTTCCAGGCAGCCCTGGAAGTCGGCGGTCAATTCGACCGAGCGCCCGGGCCCGGCCACCCGCGACAGGTGAACCGGAATCTCGACCTCACCGTAGTACACGTGGGTGTCGCCGAAAAATTCGTCGTGAACCGCCACCGCTTCCGGCAACACGGTCTGGGCCACGCTGATATCGGACGCATCGATGCTGAAGGCAAATTGATCGCGATACAGGTAGTACCCTGGATAGGCGACAAAACGCACCAGAATACTGCCCGGACCACCGGCGATCGCTTCAAAGGTAAAGGCCTGCTCGGCGGGCAGAGCGCCGCCGGCATCACCGAACAGGGCGCTTGCCCCGCTTGCCGGCCTCGCACCTCCGAACAGACCGGACAATTCACCAGAAGTTGCTGAAGGAGGCAATTGAGCCGTCACGATTTGTCGATGCGGCGGATAACACACGCCCAGATCGGCACAGCCCTGGGAACGCACAGCGATCTCAACTTCTGTTCCGCCTGGCGCATCCAGAACCGGCAACAGGACTTCAACCCGGCCCCGATAGGTCTCGGTTTCACCAAAAAATTCGTCAACCGCCAGCTCACCGGCTGGAACGACCGGCTCGCCCAGCACCAGCAAATCACTCTGGGCATCAAAGCGGAACGCATGGCGGTAAAGGTAGTAGCCGTCGGCGATATCCCAGGCCAGTCGCAATTGACCGGGCTCGGCGCTGACTGTCAGGGCGAAGGCATCTTCGACCGGCAGCAGGTCATCCGGATTGATCTGCGCTGCCAGCCGGCCACCAAAGAGCAGGAACAAACTGAAAACCAGTATAGAGAACGGCCTCAGCCGATTGCTCGCATTGTCATTTTTCATTATTCATCCATTCATGGGCCCATTCGAAATAGGCCTCAAGTCCATCAATTACTGGCAGCACGAGCATCTCCGGTACATCGTAAGGGTGATGCTCGCCAAAGGCTTGTTTGAGTTCGGGCAGACGTTCAGCCGAGGTCTTAATCATCAGTAAGACCTCCTCAGCCGCATTTATCTTTCCGTCCCAGGGGAAAAAGCTGGTCACCGAGGCACCCACGGACACACAGGCAGCCAGTCGCTGTTCGACCAGTTCGCGCGCCAGACGTTCCGCCTGCTCATGGTTCTCACAGCTCGTCATCACCAGATGCAATTTGTCATCCATCGGCCTTCCTTAAAGCCTCTTGTAGCCACCCAATCCAAAGCCACTTCAACTTGAGTCAAACCAAGTGGCGGCCACGCGCCGCCTTCGCTCAACCATTCATTTTGCCTGTTTTTCCGGGGAATTTTCTGACTGTAGTCAGATCCCGACCCGGGGCATGACGATCAGCGCCCCGGCCAGTCGCAAAACGGTTCATGCTGACTCCTTTTCAGAGCCCTGATCGGTATCGGGCTTTTTTTGCCTGCAAAGCAGCCGCAAACGTCGCCTTGCTCTTGAAATACGTGACCCCGGGCTCCATTTGGCTCTGCGTATCGGCGTTGTATCGGGCCCGTTTCAGCGACGGCCCCGCATTGCGCCCGAACTGACAGGTGCCGACGGCTGGCGTGTATTGGCAGGCCGGCGGCAAAATGGCTTTTACCCCAACTTAAACTTGAATAGGGAGAACAACCCATGAAACTGCGTCCCTTGCATGATCGCGTTATCGTCCGACGCGTCGAAGAAGAGCGCACTACTCCAGGCGGCATCGTCATTCCCGACAGTGCTACCGAAAAGCCGATTCGCGGCGAAATTCTGGCGGTCGGCAACGGCAAGATTCTCGAAAACGGTGAGCAGCGCGCCCTTGACCTCAAGGTTGGGGATACCGTGCTGTTCGGCAAATATTCCGGCACCGAAGTAAAGGTGGACGGCGAAGAACTGCTGGTCATGCGCGAAGACGACGTCATGGCCGTCATCGAGTCCTGATCAGGAACTGTCATCCCACACGACGCATTAGAACTAAAGGATTTTCAACATGAGTGCCAAAGAAGTCCGTTTTTCCGAAGACGCCCGTAACCG
Source organism: Wenzhouxiangella sp. (assembly GCA_041744195.1). Lineage (GTDB taxonomy): Bacteria > Pseudomonadota > Gammaproteobacteria > Xanthomonadales > Wenzhouxiangellaceae > Wenzhouxiangella. The sequence continues at coordinate 4,099 of JBGTLI010000024.1, forward strand.
TATTCTCAAGGGTGTCGAAACACTGGCCCGTGCGGTCAGTGTCACCCTCGGCCCCAAGGGTCGCAATGTCGTGCTCGAAAAGAGCTTCGGCGCCCCGACTGTCACCAAGGACGGCGTCTCTGTCGCCAAGGAAATCGAACTGGAAGACCGGTTCGAGAACATGGGCGCACAGATGGTCAAGGAAGTTGCTTCCCAGACATCCGACGCTGCCGGCGACGGCACCACGACCGCGACGGTGCTGGCTCACGCCATGCTGCGTGAAGGCATGAAGGCCGTGGCTGCCGGCATGAACCCAATGGACCTGAAGCGCGGCATGGACAAGGCCGTCAAGGCCGCAACAGCCGAACTGAAGAAGCTGTCGACGCCGTGCACCGATGACAAGGCCATTGCCCAGGTCGGCACCATCTCGGCCAACTCTGATGAAGAAATCGGCACGATCATCGCCGAAGCCATGGGCAAGGTCGGCAAGGAAGGCGTCATCACGGTTGAAGAAGGCCAGTCGCTGGAAAACGAACTGGATGTCGTTGAAGGCATGCAGTTTGACCGCGGCTACCTGTCACCGTATTTCGTGACCGACCAGCAGACCATGCAGGTCGAACTGGAAAACCCGTACGTCCTGCTTCACGACAAGAAGATCTCCAATGTCCGTGAAATGCTGCCGATCCTGGAAGGCGTGGCCAAGTCCGGTCGCAGCTTGCTGATCGTCGCCGAGGACATCGAAGGCGAGGCGCTGGCCACACTGGTGGTCAACAACCTGCGCGGCATCGTCAAGGTCGCTGCCGTCAAGGCCCCGGGTTTCGGTGATCGCCGCAAGGCGATGCTGGAAGACATGGCCATTCTGACCGGCGGTCAGGTGATCTCTGAAGACATCGGTCTGAGCCTGGAAAAAGCGGACCTCGAATCACTGGGTTCGGCCAAGAAGATCCAGATCACCAAGGAAAACACCACCATCATCGACGGTGCCGGTGACGCTGCTGCCATTGAAAGCCGGGTTGGCCAGATCCGCGCCCAAAGCGATGACGCCAGCTCCGACTACGATCGCGAGAAGTTGCAGGAACGCGTCGCCAAGCTCGCCGGTGGCGTGGCTGTGATCAAGGTTGGCGCTGCCACCGAAGTGGAAATGAAGGAAAAGAAGGCCCGCGTCGAAGATGCGTTGCACGCGACCCGTGCCGCTGTCGAAGAAGGCGTGGTTCCTGGCGGTGGTACTGCCCTGGTCCGTGCTCTGAATGCGATCAGCAGCCTGACCGGCGACAACGAAGATCAGGCCGTGGGCGTCAAGATTGCCATGCGGGCCATGGAAGAGCCGCTGCGCAAGATCGTTTCCAACGCCGGCGGCGAACCCTCGGTTGTTCTGGCCAAGGTCTCTGAGGGCAAGGGCAACTTTGGCTTCAACGCCGCCACCGGTGAGTATGTCGACATGATCGATGCCGGCATCCTCGACCCGACCAAGGTGACCCGTCTTGCCCTGCAGAACGCATCGTCTGTCGCTGGCCTGATGATCACCACCGAGGCTGCCATTGCCGAGCTGCCGAAGAAGGATGAAGGCGGCGGCCCGGACATGGGCGGAATGGGTGGCATGGGCGGTATGGGAGGAATGGGCGGCATGATGTGATGCCGTTTGTCTGACCAGCCGTCTGGCTGTTCAATGCAAAAAAAACCCCGGCTTTGGCCGGGGTTTTTTTTGGGGCAGGGAAAGGTGAAAGGGATTAGCCGCCGCAGCTGGCGCCGCCCAGCACGCAGAACCTGGCGCAGTGGGGGTGATTCAGACGGACCTCGCCGAAGGCTTCGGCCAATGTATGGCCGAGTTCGAACTCAGGCGCATACGGCAGCAGAGTGCACGGCACGATCACCGGCCGCTCAGCGCCCTTGCGCTTGACGACCATCCGCGAGCTGGCGCACATCATCGCATCCGGGGAAACGCCCAGGATATCCCAGCAACTCTCGGTGATCTCAGGCACATCGACACGCTCGTCCATCTCGGGAAACAAGACCAGATGCGCTCCATCGAACGCATCCAGGTTAATGCTCTCGCGCTCAAACAGACGTGCATAGCCGGCCCGCATTCGGGCTTCGGGCTCGCCGGAAAACAGCCGGCCGGCAATGTCGATTTTGAAGCCATTGCCACTGAGCCAGCGCAAGCCTTCAAGCGCAGGTTTCCAGGCCTTGGGGCCCCGCTCCAGTTCATGCAGGTCGCGGGAATAATGATCAAGGGAAACCCGGATGGTCAAGCGCTTGCCCAATCGTTTTTGCACGTCAAGCAGCGCTGCGCTGGTTTTCATCATGGGTTTCATGGCGTTAGTCAGCACCAGCGCTTCAAAACCACGGCTCAGCACCTCATCAAGCATGGCCACCATATCGGGGTTCATGAACGGCTCACCCCCAGTGAAACCGATCGTTCTGGTCCCGAACTTGTCGCGCTCAATTTCGTCAAGGTAAGCACACAGCTCGGCATGGGTGATATAAACCAGCCGATCGTTGCTCGGCGAGGACTCAATGTAACAATTGCGACAAGTGAGGTTGCACAGGGTGCCGGTATTGATCCACAAGGTTTCCAGCTTGTTCAGATGCACCCGGGCACGGCGCTCGCCCTGGGCGGTGCGCTCCGGGTCGCGGAATTTGAGGGGATCCAACGTTATTTCAATGGTTTCTTTCGCATTCGACATGGATAACATTGTTCCGGATTGATGTCATGAAAACGTTTCGGACCGTACGATAGCATCCAGCGCCTTATTTAGGACCGGGATTTTCCGCGAATCATTGCGCCTTCCGTTCCGTCTCGCCTCCCCCCATCATCCGGGGCCCAACCAAAGCCAACTGATGTCGCATGCCCCACCACGCGGCTGAGCTACATACGTAATCGGGTTCAGTTAAGCTAACCAAATGCCGACTTTCGAAATGCCACCATGGACAATGAATCACCAGGGAAAGGCACGTAATGTGGGCCTGGAGCTGGAAATGGCTGGCGTTAAACCCACGGCGATTGCCGAGGCCGTTACATCAACCGTTGGCGGACAGGTGGTGCGCGAAACCGCCTTTTACAGCAAGGTGGTGGACACCGAACTGGGTGATTTCGGCATCGAACTGGACGCCGACCTGCTGACCAGCCGCAAGTACCAGCACCATCTGTCCGGGCTTGGCATCGATATTGGTGAAGGCAAAAGGCGCGAAAGCATCGAATCGATCCTGTCGCGGGTGGCCGGGCTTTTGGTGCCGCTGGAACTGGTCGGGCCGCCCGTGCCCTGGACCGAGTTGCCGACGCTCGATCAAATCCGCCTAAAATTGCACCAGGCTGGCGCCCGGGGCACGCATGCCTCGGCGTTCTACGCTTTTGGTCTACAGCTGAATATCGAGGCAGCCAGCCTGAAGACCGATCATCTGCTGACCGTACTGCGCGCCTTTCTATTGAAATTCGACTGGCTGCTCGAGCGCAACCAGATCGATTTGGCGCGCAAGCTCAGCCCCTATGTTCATGATTTCCCCGAGGACTACGTGATTCACGTTCTTCAGGACGACTACACCCCCGACCAGACTCAACTGATCGACGATTTTCTGAAATATACGCCAACGCGCAACCGCCCCCTGGATTTGTTGCCCCTGTTTGCCTTTCTTGACTCGGAGCGGGTGTTGAGCGCGCCGGTGGAGAAAGCACTGATCAAACCTCGGCCGGCGTTTCACTACCGCCTGCCCAACTGCCTGATTGATGAGCCCGACTGGACGCTGGCCTTGGCCTGGAATGACTGGGTGGCAATCGAGCGTCTGGCGGCCGATGCTGATGCCCTCAAGCGGGAATCCCACCATCGCCTGGCCGGATCAAGCCTGTTCAAATGGCTGGTATCGGGAACGATGCGCTGGATTCGATCTTGAGGCGGCACAGGCCCAGAATTGGTGTTACCGGGCCAGATCGGGGTGGCTTGTCAGCCTGGTTGTTTACCGCCTGGGCGGTCCGCGGTGCCGGGGGCAAGCCGATTCGGATTCGTCCCGGTGCACCGCAGGATATTGACCGCATTGATGGTTTGATCATCGGCGGCGGGGCTGACGTCAACCCCACGCTCTATGGCCAGCAACGTCGGCCGGAACTGGAGGAACTCAAGGATCAAGGCTTGCATGGGTGGCGTCGCCTGATCGGCCTGGTACTCTTTCCGGTTGTGCTTGTCATTCGCCGGGTGTTGACGACCAGCCTCAGTGGCCTGAACACTGATCGTGACGAATTGGAAAAACACCTTATCCGCGCCGCGCTGGACCGCGGCCTGCCCATCCTGGGGATTTGTCGAGGCATGCAGTTGCTCAACGTGGTCGCCGGCGGCAGCCTGCATCAGAGCCTGGAGGGCTTCTATGAGGAATACCCGGCCATGCGCTCGGTCCTCCCGCGCAAACAAATCGAGATCGAACCGGACTCGCTGCTGGGAGCCGTTTTGGCCACCTCCAACGTTGGCGTCAATGCTCTGCACTCGCAAGCCATCGACCACCTGGGCGCCGGCATGGTCGTCAGCGCGCGCGAGCCCAACGGCGTCATCCAGGCAATTGAACACCGGGGCAAACCTTATATGCTCGGTGTACAGTGGCATCCGGAATACCTGCCCCAACGCAGCGAGCAACGCGCCTTGTTCCGGACCCTGGTCGAGGCTTCCCGAAAGGCGCGGAAATGAAGCGCGCCATTGCCATCACCATTGAGGACCTGGAGCGGCTCAGTGCGTTCGCTGCCGAAGCACGCCGCCGTTTTCCCGATGGCAGCGATCCTGCAAACCCCGTTGACGCACCTGCGCAGCAAGAGCTGCGTGCCGACCCACTGATGGCATTGCGGCAGTATCGGCAACTGGCATCTGTCAACATCCTCTGGCGCGACCTGACGGGCCAGGCCGATATCGCCGAGACCGGGCGCGCCATCTCAGCGCTGGCCAGGCACTGTCTCGACCTGGCGCTGGGGGTGGCCGAGGACAGTGTGGTCGAACGCCACGGTCAATTGCTAAACCCGGATGGGCAGCCGGTCCGACTGGCCATTCTCGGCCTGGGCAAGCTCGGTGGCGATGAGCTCAACTTCAATTCCGATGTCGACCTGGTTTTTGCCTATCGGGGCGAAGGCAAAAGCATCGGGCCACGACGGCTGGATGCGGCTGAATGGCTCAAGCGGGTTGCGCGCGAACTGATCCGGCTGATGGACACCGTCACCGCCCATGGTCGGGCCTGGATTGTTGACAGTCGCCTGCGACCATTTGGTGACAGCGGCGCCCTGGTCTGGTCGGTCTCGGCTATGGAGCAGTATTTCGTCGGCGAAGGGCGAACCTGGGAACGCTATGCCTGGCTCAAGGCCGGACCGGTAGCCGGCGACATTGGGGCTGCCGAGCAATTGCTGGCAACGCTGCAGCCGTTCGTGTTTCGCCGATACCTTGACTACGGCATTTTTGACAGTCTGCGCGAACTCCACGCCCGCATTGACGCCAACAGCCGTTCGCACTCGCAACGCGACGACATCAAGCGGGGGGCCGGAGGGATTCGCGAACTGGAATTCCTGGTCCAAAGCCAGCAAATTCTGCGCGGCGGGCGTGAAGCAGCCTTGCGCAGCCGTGGCTTTCTGCCAGCATTGGCCGCGGCCATCGAACTGGGGCTTTTTGAACCCGACACCGGCGAGCAGCTCGGTCAGGCCTACAGTTTCCTGCGTATCCTGGAAAATCGCCTCCAGGCCATGACCGCGCGCCAGGGTCACCACCTGCCGGAAGACGACAAGGGTCAGGCACACTTGGCCGTGCTGATGGGTCATGACCGCTGGCAGGCACTCAAGGAAGAAATCGATCACCACCGCCACCAGGTCCGCAAGCTTTTCTCCGAGCGCTTTCGCGAACCCGAGGCCAGGGTGGCGCCAGGTCCGCAGCTCTGGCCGCCGGAACCGAATCTTGAGCAAAGACTGGACCAGGCCGGCTTCGCCAGGGCTCACTCTGTGGCGCAGTTACTCGAATCCCTGCATCGGCGCACTGCCAACCGGGCTTTGAGTGCCGAAGGTCATCGCCGGCTGGAGCGGCTGATGCCCTTATTGCTTGAAGAGGTGGCCAAGCACCAGTCTCCGGACACCGGCCTTGAAGACCTGCTCCGCCTGGTTGATCAGATCAGCAGGCGCTCGGCCTACCTGGCGTTGCTTTATGAGCGCCCGGCGACGCTAGCCAGGCTGATCCGGGTGTTTCGCCTCAGCACCCATCTGGCCGAATGGATCGTCGCCTCCCCCCAGTTACTCGACGACCTGCTTGATCCAATTCACGGCTTCGAGTTGCCGATGGCACCGGAGTCGGAGCCGGATGATCCAGAGACCACACTGCATGCCCTGGGTCGCTGGCGCCAGGCCGGCTATCTTCGAACGGCCCTGGCTGAATTGGACGAGCGCCTCGACGCCCGTCAGGCGGCCGAGCAACTGACCGGCATCGCCAAAACCATCCTCGCCAAAGTTTTGGCCCTGATCAGCGAGAACGAGCCTGATCTTGCGGTCATTGGCTACGGCAACCTCGGCGCCGGCCTGTTGCACTATGAATCCGACCTGGATCTGGTCTTCCTGCATGGCGACGGGCCGGCACCCGTGCGCACAGCCCAGCGCCTGATCAGCTTCATGCAAATGCTGTTACCTGGGGGACGCCTGTTTGAAATCGACACCCGCCTTCGGCCTAATGGCCTGTCGGGCCTGCTGGTCAGCCGCCTCGATACCTTCGCCGACTATCAGGCCACCAAAGCCTGGACCTGGGAGCATCAGGCACTCATCAGGGCGCGCTGGGTGGCGGGCAACCCTGCCCTGGCGACCGGTTTCGACCAGGCGCGTCTGAGGGTGATTTGCCAGGAGCGGGCAGAAAGCCAGGTTCGAGCGGATCTGGCCGCCATGCGAGTGCGACAGCAGCGCGACCGACGCGAGGATCCGATCAAGGCCCGGCTGACGAACCTGCAGTTCATCGCCGAGCTGGGCATCCTATCTCAGGCAGCCCGACACCCGGAACTGGCCAACGCCCGCGCGCCCCAGGAGCAATTTCACCAACTGGCAGAAATAGGCTGGATCAGCCCAGCTCAAGCCGACGAACTCATCGCGGCCTGGCAAACACTGTCCAACCGACGCCATCTTAATTGGCTCAGGCGCAGCCCCGATCAGACCCTGCCGGCAGCCGTTGAAACAACTGTCAAGGAGAACTGGGCGTCGTTCTTCGGCCAGGCCCTTCTTCCCGATGAACCCGGCGCCATTTGAGCTATCATTAATTTGATTGTCCAACTACATGGGGAGTGAGGAGAATGCGTTCAGCCGACAGCTGGTTTGCCGAGTACGGTGAAAGTCATCGCAATCCGACCAACAAGCAGATTCACTGGGTTTGCGTCCCATTGATTCTCTGGAGCGTGATCGCTCTGATCTGGTCCATACCTTCACCTGTGCCGTGGCTGAACTGGGCCGTCGTGGCCGCTGTTGCCGTGCAGTGCTTTTACATCGCTCTGTCTCCCCGGCTGTCGATCGGTATCGGCCTGTTCATGCTGGCCTCCCTGCTCCTGTGCTGGCTGCTGGAAAATG
>JBGTLI010000025.1:0-7149 GCA_041744195.1 Wenzhouxiangella sp.
GGTGCCGACGATGTCGGTCAGCCCTTCCCGGTCGATATTCACCCGGCTGGCGAAACCACGCATCACGCTGGCGGCCGCGGCAATTTCCGCCGTCGTCTCGCCCTTGACCCGCAAGGCCATCAAAAAGCCGCCGATCTGGGCCGGATCTGCGTCACCGCCCATGATCTCGGTCATGGCTGCGCGCATCTGCTCGTCATTCAAATTTTGACCCTCGGCCAGCACGGCCAGGGCTTCGCGGGTTTTGCTCATAACTGGTCCAGAAAGTTTTTCAGCAGGTCATGACCATGCTCGGTCAGGATGGATTCAGGGTGGAACTGCACGCCTTCCAACGGCAAGGTGCGGTGGCGAAAGCCCATGATTTCATCGCGCCCGCCATTCAGTTCGGTCCACGAGGTCTCTTCCAGGCAATCCGGAAGGCTTTCGCGTTCGACGATCAGCGAATGATAACGGGTGGCGCGAAACGGATTGGACAGGCCGGCGAAAACGCCTTTGGCCGTGTGATGCATGGGTGAGGTTTTGCCGTGCATGACCTGGCGGGCGCGCACCACCTTGCCGCCGAAGGCCTGACCAATCGCCTGGTGCCCCAGACAGACACCGAGAATCGGCACCGTGCCGGCCAACTCCCGGACCACCTCGAGACAGATTCCGGCCTCGTCAGGGGTACACGGCCCGGGCGACAGAACGATGCCTGCTGGATCCAAGCGTCGGATTTCGGCAATCGATATCTCATCATTTCTGTGGGTTTCGACCTCAGCGCCCAATTCGCCGAGGTACTGCACCAGGTTGTAGGTGAACGAGTCGTAGTTGTCGATCATCAGCACTTTCATTCGTGCAGCCCCCCGCTGGCTTCGGCCACGGCGCGAATCAGCGCCCTCCCCTTGTTCAGGGTTTCCTCCCATTCCTTTGCCGGATCCGAATCGGCGACAATGCCGGCCCCGGCCTGGACATGCAGGGTGCCGCCCTGAACCAGGGCGGTGCGAATGGCAATGGCCAGGTCCGCTTCGCCGTGCCAGTCCAGGTAACCCACGGCACCGGCATAAATGCCGCGGCGCACCGGCTCAAGCTCGGCAATGATCTCCATCGCCCGAACCTTGGGCGCGCCCGACAGCGTGCCGGCCGGAAAGGTGGCTTTAAGCACATCAACCGCGCTGGCATCATTGGCGACCCGGCCATGCACTTCGGAGACTAGGTGCATGACATGGGAATAACGCTCGATCACCATCTGGTCGGTCAATTCCACCGACCCGGTTTCGGCGATCCGGCCAATGTCGTTGCGACCCAGGTCGATCAGCATCAGGTGTTCGGCCAGTTCCTTGGGATCGGCTTTCAATTCGGCTTCAAGCGCACGGTCTTCAGCCGGCGTTTTGCCGCGCGGCCGGGTGCCGGCGATCGGCCGCACCATGGCCTGCCCGCCCTGCACCCGTACCAGCACCTCGGGTGAGGCGCCAACGACCTGGAAGTCGCCGAAATCGAAAAAGTACATGTAGGGCGAGGGGTTGAGACTGCGCAGCGCGCGGTAAACATCCAGTGGCCGGGCGGCCAGGTCGACGCTCATGCGCTGGGACAGCACCACCTGCATGACGTCACCAGCCAGGATGTAATCCTTGATGCGCTGGACCGCGGCCATGAAATCCTTCTGACCGAAGTCACAGCGGTAGTCCGCCTCGCCCGGTATCAGCAGGTTCATGGCTGGCGGATAGCCTGGTGATCCGCATCGCAGTCGGTGGGCCAGTTGCTCCAGCCGGCGCTGGGCGCGCTGCCAGGCATCCGGTTCGGCCGGGTCGGCATTGACAATCAGGTTGAGACGGCCTGCCAGATTGTCGAACACGGCCAGCTCTTCGGCTTCGAGCAACAGGATCTCCGGCACACCCAACTCATCCGGCTTGGCGGAAAAATCCAGGCGCGGTTCGAGCAGGGCGACTGTTTCGTAACCAAAATAGCCGACCAGCCCGCCGGTAAATCCGGGCAGTTCGTCAAGCCTGGGTGAGCTCGTACGGCCGATCACGTCAGCCAGCACGTCGAGCGGGTCGACATCGTTAAGGCGCTCGACGACACGGCCGAAATCAAGCTTTTCCAGCCGTCGTCCACTGGCCCGCCACGACCGTCGGCAGGGCAGGCCGATGATGGAGTAGCGGCCCCAGTTTTCTCCCCCCTGGACCGACTCCAGCAGAAACGCATTGGGACCATCGGCCAGTTTCAGATAAACCGACAACGGCGTGTCCAGGTCGGCCGCAATACTGCGCCAGACCGGGATGCGGGTATAGCCCTGGTCAGCCAGGCGCTGAAATTCGCTGGAATTCAAGTTGATATTCTTCGCTGGACGCGGCCGGCTATTGTATCGGCCCCGGCCGATTGGAGCTAGTGCGCCGCATCACCAGTGGTGGCGTGGCCCACTAGACCGACACGGTTGCGCCGGCCCGCAGGGCGGCAATGGCCTCCGCGTAACTGTCGGCGCCAAAGATGGCCGAGCCCGCGACCAGGGTGTCGGCGCCGGCGGCGATGATGTCGGCGGCATTGCCGGGTTTGACGCCGCCGTCGATTTCGAGCCGGACATCAAAGCCGGAGTCATCAATGATCTGGCGCGCCATGCGCAGCTTGTCCAGTGCCGCGGGAATGAATTTCTGTCCGCCGAAGCCCGGGTTGACCGACATGATCAGGACGAGATCAACCTTGTCGATCACCCATTCAAGCATGTCCAGCGAAGTGGCCGGATTGAACACCAGCCCCGCCTGACAGCCGGTCTCACGGATCAGCCCCAGGGTCCGGTCGACGTGGCGACTGGCTTCAGGATGGAAGCTGATGAGGCTGGCGCCAGCGGCGGCAAAGTCGGGGATGATGCGATCAACCGGTTCGACCATCAGGTGGACATCAATGGGTGCGGTGATGCCGTAATCGCGCAGCGCCTGACAGACCAGCGGGCCGATGGTCAGATTGGGCACGTAGTGATTATCCATGACGTCGAAATGCACCCAGTCGGCGCCAGCGTCCAGCACTGCTCGGGTATCGTCGCCGAGGCGGGCGAAATCGGCGGAAAGAATCGACGGGGCGATGACCAGCGGTTGCTTCATTGGGAATGTGTCCAGCGTATAATTTGGGCCTGATTCGCCATTGTACCCCGCCGCCGTGAGCCATTATCCCACCCCGCCGCTTGAGCTTGTCCACCAGGGCAAAGTGCGTGACATCTACGCTGTCGATGCCGATCGACTGCTGATCGTGGCCTCCGATCGCCTGTCCGCGTTCGATGTGGTCCTGCCCGACCCGATTCCGGGCAAGGGGGAGATTCTGACCCGAATTTCCAACTTCTGGTTTACCTGCTTCGATGACCTGGTGGCCAACCACCTGGTCAACGACGATCTGGTTGCAATCCTCGGCGATGCCGACCTCGCCGCGGCCCTGGCGCCACGAAGCATGCTGGTCCGGCGGCTGAAGCCACTGCCGGTCGAGGCCATCGTGCGCGGTTATCTCGCCGGCTCCGGATGGAAGGATTACCGGGCCACGGGCATGATTTCCCGGGTCAGGCTGCCGGATGGCCTGGAACTGGCAGGTCGGCTGCCCGAGCCAATTTTTACGCCGTCAACCAAGGCCGCCGCCGGCGCTCATGATGAGAATATCGGCTTTGAACAGATGAAGGCCCTGGTTGGACCGGAGCTGGCCATCCGGGTCCGCGACATTTCCCTGGCGATTTACCGGCGAGCCGCCGCCTATGCCCGCGAACGCGGCATCATCATCGCCGACACCAAGTTCGAGTTCGGCACCAATGGCGACGGCGAGCTGTACCTGATTGACGAGGTGCTCACCCCCGACAGTTCACGTTTCTGGCCGGTCGATGAGTGGCGCCTCGGTATCAGCCCGCCAAGTTTCGACAAGCAGTTTGTCCGCGACTACCTGGAAACCCTGGATTGGGACAAAACCGCGCCCGGCCCCTCGCTGCCAACAGACATCATTCACCAGACCCGCGAACGCTACCAGGAAGCGGCGCGACGGCTGCTGGATTGAACCAGCCGTCGCGGGTCCGTGCGGGTTACAATGCACAAGGCATATCGGTTTGCACTTTTTGATTCGGACTTTATCAACGTTGCACCAGGATTGATCCATGACAGTATCGGCCAGCTCATCCTCAAATTCCGGCGAGCCATTGACTGCCGCCAATACTGAACGGCAGTACAAGGTCAATCGCGCCGACCTGCCTCTTAGCTGCCCGACGCCGGAAATGGCCCTGTGGAACTCCCATCCCCGGGTCTATCTCGCGATTGAAAAAACCGGTCGGGCCAGTTGCCCCTATTGCGGCGCTGCCTACATTCTCGAAGACTAAAAAATTCAACAGAATCTCACTTCGCCGGCCCGTGTCTTTCCAACCCACCTGCCAGGCCGTAGTTCAATGAATGCAAGAGTGCCGGGTTGGCTTGATCGGAGTGTGGCGCTGATCATTTTCCTTACCCTCGCCCTGGGGCTGGTATTACCCAAGGTGGCCGGTGCGGGTTTTCTGCTCAGCGGTCTGATCGCCATTGTCTGGCTCAGCCTGAACCGCGGCTGGCGTCTGTCTCATCTTTCGCCGCTCGAACGTCTGATGCTGATGGCCGTCGTGCTGTTTGTTCTGGTGTGGATCGCGGGCTGGCTGATCAACGGCCTTCATCCCGAGGGGGCGAACGCTGTGACCCGGATCCTGCGTCTGCTGCTGATCATCCCGCTGTTGTTGTTCGTCCGTCGGCTCGATCGCATTGAACCGGCCTGGTGGCTGGGGCTGACCCTGGGCGCGACAATTGCCGGCGTCTACGCGCTATGGTTTTTTCTGACTGGTAGCAGCAGCGAGCTCGAAGGGCGGGTCGGCGGGGCGACCAATCCGATCTATTTCGGCGGCGTCGCGCTGGCCATGGCTTTAATGCTCCTGCCCCGCGTTCAGGATTCGCAGCTGCCGCTGAGTCTCCGCCTGCTCACCGGCGTTGCCATTGTGCTGGCTATCGCCGCCAGCGCCCTGTCGGGCTCACGGGGCGCCTGGCTTGCCCTGCCGCCATTGCTGATCGTATACCTGTTCACCCTGGGCGCCAACCAACCCCGGCGCTGGCGCTTCGGGGTGCCGGCATTTTTGACCGTGATCACCTTGATCATCATGCTGTCGCCGATCACGCCCATGAGCCAGCGCGCTTCGGCCGGTCTGACCGACCTGGTCGCTTTTGTGGGCGGTAGCCAAAGCGAGGGATCGATTGGTCGCCGCGTGGGACTGTGGCAGGTGGCCGGAGAGGTGATCCGCGAACACCCACTGACCGGCGGCGGGCCCGGCGTCTTTCAGGATAGGCTGGCGCAAGCCGTGGCGGACGGCCGCCTGGGAGAGCATCTGCTCATTTACGAACATCCGCACAACGAATACCTGTCGGCCCTGATCCAGTCCGGTATTGCGGGTCTGGCCACCTTGCTGCTGATGCTGGCGATTGCCTTCAAGCGTCTGGCCCGGGTCTGGCACACCGCCTTGCAGGGCACACGCTACCTGGGCTGGTCGGGGCTTGCTGGCCTGACCACCGTGGCGGTCATGGGCTTGTCGGAGTCGTTATTCGAACGCAACATTGGTATCGTGTGGTTCAGTTTCTTTACCGCCATCTCGTTGGCTCTGGTGCACGCTCGCCGACGCCAGGAGCTGGCGCAAGCCGATATCAAGCGTTGCCACTCGCTGAGCGTGATCGTGATCTGCAAAAACGAGGAAGGCAACATTGCCCGCTGCCTGGCTTCGGTCAGCGACTGGGCCGATGAGGTCATTGTGCTCGACAGCGGCAGCGTCGACCGGACCGTGGAGATTGCCCGGCAGTACACCGACCAGGTCGATCAGACCGATTGGCCGGGGTTCGGGATTCAAAAACAACGGGCGCTTGACCGGGCCCGCGGCGACTGGGTTTTGTCGCTGGACGCCGACGAGGCGCTCAGCGAAGATCTGCGGCGCGAAATCAATCATGTCCTGGCCCACCCGCAACCGTTTCACCACGGCTACCGCCTGCCCTGGCTGACACTGGCCTTCGGCCGGGATCTTTCCTTCGGCCACTGGGCGCGCGCGCCATTGCGCCTGTTCCAGCGTGACATGGGGCGCTTCACCCCCAACATCGTCCACGAAAAAGTGATCCTGACGGATTCGGCACGCACCGGTTTTCTGGAAGGCCAACTCCACCACCATGTCTATCGCGACCTCACCCATGCGCGCAGCAAGCTGCAACTGTATGCAGAGCAGCAGGCTTTGCAGCGACACGCGGCGGGCAAGCGGGTGCGGCTGACGATCAGCCCACATCTGCGCGCGGCATTCTGTCTGTTTGACAATTTCCTGCTTCGGGCCGCGTTCCTGGATGGACGCGCCGGCTGGACCATGAGCTGGCTCCATGCCGATTACACCTTCAGCAAATACCAGCGCCTGCAACAACTGCAGGCGAGCGAAACGACGGACTAACCGCGAAGGCCGCGAAGAGCGCGAAGAAATACTTCGAAAGCTTTCACCACAGAGTGTCCGAGTCCGTCCCCGAACCCGCTGCGCGAAAGGAAAAAGAAAATCTCACCACAGAGGCACGGAGGTCACAGAGAAAAGCAAGAAAAAATATTGTTTATATTGTTTTATAGTTTATTCCCCTCTGTGTTCTCTGTGCCCCCGTGGTAAACCTGTTTTTTGTTCCATGAGAGACGCGAAGAAAAAAATCATGAGGCCTCCTTTGCGCTCTTTGCGGCCTTCGCGGTTAGTCCGTCTTTTCGCTTTTCGCTCCTTCATAACGGGACGGCAGGCCATCGGGCGTGGTCTTAAAGCGGCGGTGCAGCCACCAGTACTGGGCTGGTGCGTCACGGATACGGCGCTCCAGGAAGGCGTTGAATCGAGCGAGGTCGGCCTCCGGGTCAGGCCCGGGAAAGTTTTCAAAGGCCGGTTCAAGATGAACGCTTACCCGTCCGCTGGCCTCGTCCTTGACCGGATACATGGGCACCACCCGAGCCCGACCCATGCGCGCCAGCTCCAGGATGCCGCGCGCGGTGGCTGTGGGTAGACCGAAAAAAGGCGCGAAGTGACTGCGTTCAGCACCGAAATCCTGGTCGGGCGCATACCATAGGACGCCGCCGGAACGCAGTTGGCGGACCATGGCACGCAAGTCATCACGCGGGATCATCCGTTCGGCAAAGCGTGCCCGGCCC
>JBGTLI010000026.1:0-6885 GCA_041744195.1 Wenzhouxiangella sp.
TGATCCATAAAGACTTTGACCTGTTGCTGAGTGGCCGCCATTCAAAATCCCTTCCCGGGAATGAGCAAGCGGCAAGCTTAGTGGCAACCGGACAAAATAGTTGTCGTCAACCGGCCAAAGTAATTGTCGTCGAATACCCGGCAGAACGTTGCCACCATCTTCATCGATCAACCTGACCAGCACCTCGTAGCGCTCTGGCTCCGGACGCTGCAGGGCGACAATTCGCTGGGCATTAAGATACAAACGATCTTCGGCCAGGGCGGCCCGGATGCGGCTCAGCCATTCCATTTCACCGCGCCGTCGTGCCACCTGCTCATCGTCGTCACTGCTGACATGAACCCGGTTACGTCCTTTCTCCTTGGCCAGGTAGCAGGCAATATCCGCCGAGCGCATGACACTGCCGATGTCGACCGAGTCCGGTGTCACGGGTACCACACCCATGCTGCACGAGACGTTGAAGGTCTGATCCTCCCAATTGAAAACAAACTCTTCCAGTGCCCGGCGCAGTTTTTCGGCAACGCGCCCGGCGGTGGTCAGATCACAGCCTTCGAGCAGTAGCGCGAACTCATCGCCCCCTGGGCGCGCCAACACATCGCCTTCGCGAGTATGTGCCCGCAAAAGTTCGCCTACCTGGCGCAGCATCTGGTCACCGGCAGCGTGGCCACTGGTATCATTGACCACCTTGAACTCATCCAGGTCGATGAAGCACAGGGCAAATGATAATTTGTTTTCCCGCACTGCGTGCAGCGCACTGGCCAGCCGGCGCTCCAGCGCGCGCCGATTGAGCAGATCGGTCAGGCTGTCATGAGAGGCCTGATAACTGAGCTCAATCGAAAGTCGATGAGACTCGGAAATATCCTCTATGACTGCAATCAGGGCTTGCGGCACCGCTCTGTTTTCTTCAATCACGGACGCAGTCAAGCGCCCCCAGACCACGCCTCCATCGCCACGAATGAAACGCTGCTCAAGGGTGATATCCTGCCCTGTGTCCGCGAGCAGGTCGCGGCCACGCTCGAAACCGATGTCTGCGTCTTCCGGATGGGTTACGTCTTCGTAGCGTTTTGTCAGCAGGGTTTCTCGCGAATGACCCAGTATCCGGCAAAGTGCTGAATTGACCTGGTTGAACTGGCCGTCAGGACTGAGTTCGGCCATGCCAACGCCTGCCTGCTCGAAAATGGCCCGAAAACGACGCTGCGAGAGACTGATCAGCCTGATCAGGCGCCAGGCGGCAAGCGCTGCCAGCAGCGACAAAATAATCATCACCACGACAGCGGCAACGTACAGGATGCTGCGCATCAACAGCGTGGCTTCGGTAAAGGCGCCAATAAAATGCTGGCTCAATTGGTAATTATGCGCATTCGCCCGTTGCAGTCGGGTCAGTACCTGCTGGCGGGTAGCTTGATCAAGGGCGCCCTCGGCCCAGGCCAGCTCCAACACATTGGCCAGTTCAGCCAATTCCAGAATTGGCTGATCGGATTCGCGCCAGATGTCAATCGCATCGCGCAACTTCGGCAGTTTGGCAAAATGCCGGAACAGCCAGATCATGCCATCGATATCGTCGGGATGGTTACCGCCCCGCAACAGGCCATCGCGAGCAGCCTCCCGGTCCAGTACCGGCGCCTCCATGGCCAGCCGGGCTTCGCGGTCACCGAGGGGAATCTCAAGCAGGGTCCGCGCAGCCGCCAGTTCGGCCGGATCGCCGCTATCGACGTAACGATAGAGGGCGAAAACACTCGCAATCTGGGCTCGCGACCAGTGGCTGTTACCCGCCATATAGGCGGTTGCCGCGCTTTGCAACTGAACAATGAACAGGGTAAAGCCGATTGCCATACCCATGATCAAGACCAGGGCGCCGACCAGCGCCGTGACCTCAAGGCGCCGCCACTTCGCCGGCGGGCCCGCAACTTGCCCAGTGCGACGACCGACCAGAATAGAGGGTGGCGTCATTGGCTGCTGCGCTCGATCCGGATCTGACCGCTCTCGCTCAGTGCGGCGGTGTCGGCCTTGACCCGGGCGACGAACTCGGCACTGTGGTCGATATCGACCTGCTCGGCACCATGGATGGCGACCCAGCGATCACGACCCTCACGCTTCGCCATGTAAACCGCCGTGTCGGCAACATCAATGACCTGCTCCCAGTTCAACGCATCTGGCCTGCCGGGTGTGAACGGGAACTGGGAAATGCCGATCGAACAGGTACAAGACAATGGTTCTTGTCCTTCGTTGGGGAAAAACCGTGCTTCCCGAATGGCCTTCATGATGCGTTCGGCAACGACACTGCAACAGGATGCCTCGGTCTGACGCGCAACAATGAGGAATTCCTCACCGCCCCAGCGCACCATGTAGTCGGACTCGCGCAGCTCCTTGCTGATCAGTTCGGCGAATGACCTCAATACATAATCACCCACAAGGTGGCCATGGATGTCATTGATCTTCTTGAAATGATCCAGGTCGCACATCATGAACAGAATGTCACGATTGGGGAACAGTGACGATCCCGAGTATGCCCGCAGAGTCTGGGCGATGTCCTTGGTGATCTGGTTGAGCAGGAAACGCCGGTTGTGCAGGCCGGTCAGTGGGTCCGTGATGATAGCGTCCTTGAGTTGCAGATTGACCTGCTCCAGTTCACGCGTGCGCTCCTGCACCAGCAATTGCAGCTCGCGGCGATGCAGTTCGCCGCGCCTGGCCTGCCAGCGCATCAGCAGCAGCATGATGACAACCAGCAACAGGGCCATCAGCAACCAGAACCAGACCGTCTCCCAGAAGGCCCGCTGGACCGTGAACTCGAATGTACTGACCGGGACATCATCCCACTCGATGCCCGGCAGAGTGGCCTGCACTTGGAATACGTAATCACCGCTACCCAGGCTGGCGAAGGTGATGGGGCGGTAGCGTATCGGCTCTGACCAGGAGTCACTGATACCGCGAAGGCGGTAGCGGTAACGCAAATCGGTCACGGCGCGAAAACTCAATGCGGCGTAGTGAAAATCTATCATGCCGGGGCTGTACGGCAATACAACGCCGGCCGTGATCGGGCTGCCATCCAATTCAACCCGCTCCAGGATGGTTTCCGGTGGTGCGGGCAAGGCGTAGCTGAGATCGGGGTCGTAGCGCATGAGCCCATCGGCAGATGCGAACCACAAGGTGCCGTCATGACTTTCCCAGGCACCGGTGGCACCGCCTTCCATGTGGAGCAGGCCGTCATAGCGATTGAAGGAATCAAAAACATCACCATCGAACCGGCTCAGACCGCGGTTGGTAAAGGTCCAGACCTGGCCGGCGCCATCGACCAGGACCTGCCAGACGAAATCATCAACCAGGCCATCATGCGTGGTGAACTGGCGAATGCTGCCATCGGCACGGACGTGAAACAGGCCATCGCCATTGCTGCCCACCCACATGCCCGTATGCGGATCCGGGTTCATGTCCCAGAAAGTGGCGTCGCTCAGTCCGGCATCGGCCGCCAGCCGGGTTACCGTACCGTCGACTGCATGGATGAACAGCCCGGTGCGGGCAACAGCCCAGATTCGACCCTGTTCATCTTCCCTGAATCGATAGACATAGGCTTGCCCCAGCTCGGGGTCGTCTACCGGTTCGATCACACCATCCCTGAGCACGACGGTTCCGTTATTGGTGCCAATCCAGGTCTGGCCCGTGTTATCGGTCAAGAGCGCCTGAGTCTGATTGACCGGCAAGCCATCGGCATCGGTATAGATCCGGGTCACCCCCTCACCCTGCTTCCACCGGACCACGCCATGACCGGTCGCAATCAGCGCCACCCCGGGGGCCGGAAAATCAATCGCGTAGACCCGCTCATCGATCAGGCCGTGGGCATTGGTAATAAACTCGGATTCAGCAAAATTCCAGTCCTCGTCAAAGGGCACGATCTGGATGCCCGATCGAGTCCCCAGCCACAGTCGCCCGGTTTGGTCTTCGTTGATGGTACGCACGAATGAATCGAGCAACCCGTGTTGTTGGCGATAGCCGGTAAAGGCGGTCGGCACCCACCTGCTCAGGCCACCATCATGACCAAACCAGACAAGGCCATCCCGATCGGTGCTGATGCTGAAAATAATGTCGTAGGGCAGACCATTGGCGGTGGTCAGCAAGTCAAAATCATCATCCCGGCGCCAGAGCAGACCCAGGCTGGTTGCCGCCCACAATCGGCCGCTGGCATCCAGGGTCAGGTCGGCTACGGCCGCGTGCCTGGCCTCGCTTGGCAGGGAAACCCTCTCGACCACATCGTCTTGATGCTGGAAAAGCCCACGCTCCGTTCCCACCCACAAATGATCGCCGTCAGCCAGCAAGGCAGTCACCATGAGGTCTGTGGCCACAGGCAGGGCGACGGCTTCAAATGATCCGCGCGAGGCATCATACCGGGCCAGCCCGGCACTGGTGCCTGCCCACAGCTGGCCCTGATGGTCACGAGTGATGCTTCGAACAACGTCAGATGGCAAGTCCGGCTGTTGAAACCGGGCACGGACTCGCCCTTCAACGAGGTGGAAAAGACCACGATCTGTACCGACCCATAGACCGTCAGTTCCCCCGTACAGGGCATAAACACGACTATCCCGCAGTGACGGCTCATCCAGGCACTCAAAGCGCCCCTGCTCGGACAGGTAATAACACAGGCCCCTGCTGGTGCCGACCCATACCTGGCCGTGGCGATCGCTGGCAATGGCCTCTACCACGTTGTCGGCCAGTCCGTGCTCGGTCGTGTAACTGTAAAAGCTGTGTCCCACGTAACGGCTGACGCCACCATAACTCCCGGCCCATATATGACCAACTCGATCCTGGTGAACAGCGAGCACCTGAACCTGCATCAGCCCATCGTCCGTATCGTAGTGATGGAAATTATGTGCTTGCGCTGTTGCTTCGAGACTCAACAACAATCCCCCGACCAGTAGCGCCACGGCAATCCCGGCAGAAACTGTGCGGAAAGCATCTTCGCCCACGA
Organism: Wenzhouxiangella sp.; assembly: GCA_041744195.1. GTDB lineage: Bacteria > Pseudomonadota > Gammaproteobacteria > Xanthomonadales > Wenzhouxiangellaceae > Wenzhouxiangella. The sequence goes on from JBGTLI010000026.1 coordinate 4,958, forward strand.
TATTGATTTTCAACGTGCTCAGATTCATATTCGCGCTCAAATTACCGATGACTCTCAGTAATAGTTATTTCATGAACCGTGCCAACCCTCCGATCTTTCCGCATTGCTGCAGTTAATCAGGCCAAAGTGCGACGCGAATCAAAACCCCGCGACTTCAGCGCCGCCAAGACCGGCAGTTTGAGTCCCGACTGGGCCAAGTCACTCTCATCCTGACCTGAACCGGCGCAAACCTAACCCCTTTTGTGCGATTAGTCCCCTGTTTTTTCTACAAAAAAACTCATGCCTCAAAACTCATCACGCTTTCATTGCAAGCCTGCGACACCCTGGCTTCTTATCTCCTCCCGACGCACCGACGCACCGACCACCGACCCTCTTCCCTATAATTTAATATAGTATTGAATCCCGGAGCATGACTCCGGGTTAACTCATCAACCGGAGACCTCTTTGGCCGAATTTATCGCTCAACAGCCACTCGAACAGTTGCTGGATTCACGTCCAGACCTGTGGCGTGGGCGTTTACGACCTGTCGGGGCGGCCGTAGGCAGCGGGCGGGCGGAACTGGATGGCTGGTTGCCAGCCGGAGGCTGGGCTTGCGGGCGTCTGACCGAGTTTCTGCCTGTTCGTTTCGGCGTCGGTGAGCTGGACATTCTCCTGCCGATGCTGGCTGCACAAACCCGCCAGGGACTGCCCGTGATTTTCGCCGCCCCCCCGCTGGTGCCCTGCCCGCAACGTCTGAGCCAGGCCGGGATCGCACTGGAGCGGCTGGTCGTGGCACGCAAGCCGGAACTGGCCTTGTGGGTGGCCGAACAGACCCTGAAAAGCGGGCTTTGCGGAGCGGTCGTGGTCTGGCATCCGCGGGGCCGGGTTCAGCCACGGGCCATTCGACGCCTGCAACTGGCGGCCGAAAGTGGTTCGGCGCCGGTGTTCATCTGTTATCGCCCGGGTCAGCAGCCACCCCCATCACTGGCCGCCCTGCGCCTGGGTATTCATCCGGGTCCGGAGTTGGTGCTGTTGCGTGGCAATGGTGAATCCGGGCGTCTGCATCTTGGTCGCGGCAATATCGTCCCAATGCGGCCAAAGCAGGCAAGAGGCAAGGAATCATGAACAAACCTGCCCAGGCACTCTGGGCCGCAGTGCACTGCCCCGCCCTGCCGTTGACCGCCGTATGGCACCTGAGCAGGGAAGATGGGCCCGTTGCCGTACATGAACTGGTCCGGGGCCAGGCTCGCATTCTTCAGGCCGGACGACTGGCGCGTGCGCAGGGTATTCGCCCCGCCCAGGCCCTGACCAGCGCATTGACCATCCTGCCACAACTGCAAAGCCGGCCGCGCAATCGTCGGGCCGAAGCACGTGCACTGGAGCAGATTGCCCTGACGGCCTATGGCCATAGCCACCAGGTGGTGTTGGCGCCGCCAGATACGGTATTGCTTGAAGCCGGTGGCAGCCGGCGTCTGAGTGGCGGCATTGAGCCGTTGCTCAACCGCCTGTGTGAACAACTGGCCGAGCAGGGTTTCGGCGTGCGCTGCGGCCTGGCCCCGGCGCCAGCACCAGCGCGCCTGCTGGCCCGACTGAACCGGCGTATCACCCGCTTTGATGAACTGCGCCGTTACCTGGCCGGCCTGGCACTGACGAACCTGGAACTGGCCCCGGAACAGACCCGATCACTTGCCGGTTGCGGCCTGGAAACCGTTGGCCAATTGACTCGCCTGCCCGCAGCGGAAAGAGCACGGCGGTTCGGTAAATATCTGAATACCTGCCTGGACGAGCTATTCGGCTACCGCGATACACCCCTGGCCGGCTGGCAGCCACCCGAGAACTTTGCCCTGCGTCTGGAATTACCGGTCGCTACCGATGCGGCCGAGGCCCTGATGTTCGTGTTCAATCGCGCCCTGGATCACCTCGGTTCCTGGCTGGAGGTTCGCGACCAG
>JBGTLI010000027.1:0-22087 GCA_041744195.1 Wenzhouxiangella sp.
AAAGTGAGGCGCGCGGAGACCCATGACCCAAGCAGCGATTCCAGTACGGAAGAGTCTCTCCAGCAACGACCACATCGCCGCACCGACTCCCGACTTTCTGTCTCCGTCTTCCGTCTTCCGTCTCCCGTCTCCCGTCTCCCGCCTTCCGACGCACCGACGCACCGACCACCGTCTTAGTTGCCTGCATACCTCGTTGGATCCTCAATGCCGGCATCCGCAAAGCCCTGTTTGCGGATGCGGCAGGAGTCGCAGCGACCGCAGGCTCGGCCCTGGGCGTCGGCCTGGTAGCAGGAAACGGTCATCGCGTAGTCCACGCCCAGTTTCATGCCGAGCTCAATGATTCCGGCCTTGGTCAGATGAATCAACGGGGTGTGCAGGGAAAATCGCTGCCCTTCGTCGCCAGCTTTCGTCGCCAATTGGCAAAGGTCTTCAAAAGCGGCAATGAACTGGGGTCGGCAATCGGGGTAGCCTGAGTAGTCGATTGCATTGACGCCGATGAAAAGGTCCAATGCGTCCTGTACTTCCGCATAACCCAGAGCCAGGCTCAGCAGCATCGTGTTGCGAGCCGGCACATAGGTCACCGGAATGCCTTCGCCGGGCTCCGTGGGCACGTCGATCTCGTCAGTCAGCGCCGATCCCCCAATGGCGCGCAAGTTCACGCCAACGACGCGATGCGAAGTCGCCCCGAGGCTCACGCTCACTCGTTCCGCAGCATCCAGTTCGGCGCGATGACGCTGGCCGTAGTCAACCGCCAACGAATGGCATGAAAAGCCGTCTGCAACCGCGGCGGCAAGTACCGTGGCGGAATCCAGACCGCCCGAAAGAAGTACGATGGCATTTTTCATCCGGCAATGGTACTCGCTGGGGATGCCCATTGCGCAACTTGGCGAGCGCACATCGAACAAGCCGGGAGCATCAGCAGCGCGCAGTTGTCTATTGGGCAACCGCACGCTACGATGATCAAAACCTGTTGGCGTCGGACGTTGAAAGAATTCGCGTTTAGAAATTCGTGTTGAAAATTCAATGAAGAAAGGGATGGAGAACTGCAACCCGTGAAACCCGGTATCGGCCCCCAGTCGACTGCCTCACCCAGCGTGGCCAGAGCCCTCAGGGTCCGGCCCCTGTATCGACTACTTTACAAACGGCTGATGATGCCGCGAAATTTTGTTCATCGAAGCCTCAGTGCGCTCAAGCGGGCACGCATCGGTGAGCAGGTCAAACAGCGTCGTGCCCTCGCCCAATCCCTGGAACCGGACAGCCTGGAGCTTTGTCAGCGCACCGGCTTCCAACTGCTTGGGCCAGACGGGCTGCCAGGTGCGACATTGGCCGCTGAGCGGTGCCTGACCATCTACCAGGCTTACCGCTCGGAAGGCCGGGCGGAACAGGCCTTGCAGCGCAACCCCAACAAGCGCTTCCTGCTGTCGGTATTGAGCGGCAATGAATTTCATGCGTACCCGGAATTGATCCGGTTCATGGTCTCCGAACCGATCGTCCGCATGACGGCCCGTTACCTGGGCACGGTGCCGGTGCTTGAGGGCGCGGCACTGTGGTGGACGCCACCCAATGATTCCATGGCGTCCAGCCAGATGGTTCATATCGACGAGCTGGCGCCAAGACAGGTCAAGATCCTGGTCAATTGTATGACAACCAATCTGGAAAATGGTCCATTGCACCTGATTCCGGCCGGTGTCTCAGACCAGTTGCGCCGGCAAGGCGGTCACCGGCGCGGACGTCTGGATGATCGCTGGCTGGAAAAACCCGCTGAAGATGGCCATCTCCACCGCGCGGTAGGCCCGCCTGGTAGCGGCCTGGTGTTCGACAGCTCCCGATGTCTGCACTATGGCAGCCGCGGCAATACCACCGACAGGCTGGTGCTGGCCTTCCATTTCCTGCCGCTGGACGCACCGACCGAAACCCGTTTCAGACTCGATCCCTGCCCAACACTTGGCGCCGATCCGACCCTGACCCCGCTGCAAAAGCTGGCCCTGGGCTTTCAGCAGCCGGGCGATCGGCCCGACCATCGAGTGGACAATCAACCGGACAGCCGCGGATGAACCCGTTGACCACAGCGGGCCTGAAAATGCTGCGTCAGGCCAACAACCTGTACAAGGCTCGCCGTAAACGTCGGGCCAAGGCGATCTTTCACGCCCAGGAGCTGCGCCCTGGCGATCTGGCCATCGACTGCGGCGCCAATGTCGGCGAGATTACCCGGCTCCTGGCCGCTAATGGCGCGACTGTCCACGCCTTCGAACCCAACCCGATTGCCTTCGAGGTTCTGGCCCGTGAAACCACCGATCTGGGCAACGTGAGTCTGCACCAGTGCGCCGTTTCCGACCGGGCCGGCACCGCCCGACTGTTTCTGCACCGCAAGCTCAAGCACGATCCGCTGGGCCATTCGGCCGGATCATCCCTGGTCGGCGCCAAGCACAACCTCGATCCCGACAACAGTATCGAGGTGCCGGTAGTCGATCTGGCCGACTTTATCGAGTCATTGCCCAGCCGGGTTCGATTGTTAAAGATTGATGTCGAGGGCCTGGAAGCGGTGCTGCTCAATCACCTGATCGACCGCGGCGTCATCAACCGGATCGACCAGGTGTTCTGTGAAACCCACGAACTGAAGGTACCGGGATTGCTGGCCGACTGCCGCGCCCTGCGCCAGCGGCTGGCGCGCGAGAACATCACCCACGTCAACCTCGACTGGGCCTAGTGAGCCATGCAGTTGTAGGTAACGACCACTACAACGCCGATCTGATCAAATTTCGTCAGCTGATCACCGTCAACTGATCACCGTTGCCCCGAACAGTACCGGGTGCAGGCTGAGCACAACACCATAAAGCATCAGGCCGATGACGATAACGGCCACTTCTTTCCATAGCGGCTGACGGGTACGCTTCGGTCGCACGCCGCGCGCGCTGGCAAGCGCCATGGCAATCAGCGCGTAGCATCCCAGCCCACCGAACAGGATGATGGCCGCCCAATGGCCCTGCACCAGCAAGTGAGAGACTGACCACAACACCACCGCCCACAGCATCGGGTGGGCGGTCAGACGCTTGATATTGCTGGGCAGGTAGGCGGCCACCAGCAGGACGGTGGCGACCGGCATCAGCGTCAGGCCAACCTCGTAGCCGTAATACGGGCCTTCCCAGACCAGGTGATAGCCGGCCTGTGAATAACCCCAGACCGCCAGCCCCAGGCCCGATAGCGCAACCAGCGAAAAAAGTCCCTTGTAGGGCCACTGCCCCAGACGCGCCACTGCGGCCTTTCGCCAGGGCCCCACCGTAGTGAACAGATGAACACCGATAAAAAGACCCATGCCGAGCAGCAGGTAGATCACCGCTTTTGCTCCCTCGCAGATTGATTGGGGTCATGTTAACGCTAGATTGTTCTGTAAAAGCGACATGCTGGTCGCGAAACCAACCATGGCTTCGCGGCCAGAGGGCCGCTCCTACGAAACCCGAACGGGCTGGTTCGTGCTGTAGAAGTGACCCTCTGATCGCGAAGTCCGGGCATCGAATCGCGGCCGGCAGTGCCGCTCCTGCCGGTTGAAATAACCCGGTATCTAATCGCGACTGGCGAGCTTCAACTCTGCCATCAGACTTTCCATCGTATGGCCGCAGTCCAGACGCGGTGAGGTGCGACCGGTGCGGGCATCGGTAACCATGACCGGGCTGGCGGTGATCAGTCGGCGCACTTCGGTCCAGGGCAAGTCGGGACGGGCGGCGCGGATGAGGGCGGCGCAGCCGGCGACCACCGGCGCGGCAAAAGAGGTTCCGGAGATTCCGGAAATGGTCCCGCCGCCCAGGGCGGCAGCATCCATCATCACACCAGGCGCCAGGATATCCAGATGGGCCGAGCTGTTGGAAAAGCACGCCACGTCGTCACGCCGGGGATCAACCTGGGGCGCGGGGCAATAGCTGAAAAACGAGCCGACCGCGTCCTCGCGCCAGGTGGCCCCGACCGAGATTACATCCGACAGGCAACTGGGCACTTCCATGCCGTTGGCATCCCCTTGATTTCCTGATGAAGCGATGATCAACGTGTCATTGGCGGTGACCGCCTGGACCGCGTCACGCATCGCGCGGACCCAGGCCAGTTCAAGGCCATCGCACTCCACCGCCGAGGTGGTCATGGACCCCAGGCTGACGTTGACCACGTTCGCATCAGGGTGGTTGACCGCAATCCAGTCGAAGGCCGCGGTGATGTCGGCACTGCCGACCAGGCTGTTCTTGGCGTCCAGGACCTTGATCGAGACCAGCGATGCACCGGGAACTGTACCGGCCGGCGCCACGTTGCCGCGGCCAAGAATGTTGCTGCTGACCCAGGTGCCGTGGCCGTGGTCATCGGCTGCCGCGCCCGGCCCGAACTGGGTTGGCTGCCCGTTGGGACAGCAGTTCCCCTTTGGATTGGCGCAAAAGCAGCCTTCGTCAACCAACGCGCCGGCAAAATCGGCATGCCCGGCGTCAATACCGGAATCCATGACCACCACCTTGATGGCCGAACTGTCGATATCCCAATGCGCCGGCGCTCTGTGCGGAAGCGTTTCCTGGTTCAGCGGCGGGCTGGATATGGCCAGCTTGCCACCACCGTCAACACTGATCGACCGAACCTGAGGGTGGGCGGCGAGCCGGTTGAGCGTTGGACGGTTCAGGTAACCGGCCATCGCCGAGAGCAGTTGAAACCGGTGCGTCAGCTTGAAGCCTGGCCCGGCATGCTCCAGGACTTCATCGGTGGCCTTCGCCACCACCGCCAGGCGCTCGGCGCGCTGATCAAGAGCGACATGCGACACCGGCTCCGGCAGGTCGAATAACACCATCACCCGAACCGGGTTGCCGGCGGCAAGACTGGTGTAGATGGCTTTGTCGATTGTTGGTGACGCTGCAACCGCCGTGACCCACAACAGGGCCAACAGGCAACACGATGATTTCATCACAGGCAAATTCCCTTCATGAAAACGTGACGGCCCTTTTCTCCACGCCTGCTTGTGAGCGGGTTACGGGCTCTGTCTTGCCTGTCAGTCTAGTATAAAAATCTTTTAGATCAAGGGTTTAACCCATACGCGAAATGCCAACTGCGTCGCGCAATCAAAGCTGTTGTGGCTCGGAATCCACGACTTCGTGAACTGAAATGTGGCCTGTTGCCGGTAAATAAATCGCAATTATTTTGCGCTTTCGAAGGGGCTTGTCAGTCGCGGCTGCCTTGACGCCGGCAGGGCATCGTCCGCCTCTGGCTAACCGGGTCGGCCATCGGCTCTTGGACTGATCAGGATCGGCAGGTAGATAACGAAAAACAGCGCAAAGGCCAGCACCCAGGCAAGGCTTGATACCAGCAGCGACCACCAGCCATCCAGCCAGTTCATCGCCGAGGCAACGCGCACCACCGCCGCCACGGAAATAGCGATATAGATCAACCAGGCGCCCGAGGGAAGAACCAGCCCTCGACCCGTATGGCCAAGCGACACGCGGGTCATCACACCCAGAATCAGGGTGCCCATCGCGCCGGTTCCCAGCGCGTGCAGCCAGGCCGAGTCCGGAATCACGAACCACAGGCTGGCGCCTTTCAACAGCAAGCCGATGACCACCCAGGCATAGCCAAGGTGGAGAATCCAGACCAGCGGTTCCGAGCGGGCCAGCCAGCCAGCCCAACCGGCCAGGCGAATGGCATTGGCCAGCCCGGCCAGCAAAGCCAAGGTGGTCAATACCACGGGCGCTAAGCCAATCACGACGCTCAGGATCAGCGACCGTCGACCCCAGGGAAAGGGTCTCGATCAGGGGCCAGGTGCGAATCCGCGAGCGATCACCACCCTGCCGTGACAGCCAGTTGGCGGTAAATGCCGGCGTGATCCGCCCGCCAATCACCACCAGCAAAAGAACAATAAGAAACATCGCGGTCAATTCGCCACGTTGAGACCAGACCGGCCCCAGCCACCAGTAACCCAGGTGGGCCGATAGATTCGCCAAAAACAGGACCGTCAGCACCGCAACCATGATCAGATTGCGTCGACTGCCGGCGCGCACGATCACCCGCCCGGCATAAACGGCCAGCACCAGGAGAAAAGAGCAATTGATGATCGTCACGACCAGCGGCGGCAGGACCGCCGTACTCCACATTGCCACCCGCCCGGCCAACCACAACGCCACCAGGGCGGCCAGGCCAGGACCGGCCAGGGGTGGGGAACGGGTCCAGTTGCACATGGCGGTCAGCAAAAACCCGGCAATGGCCGCCGCGACCAGACCAAACAGCATTTCATGGGCGTGCCAGCGGACCGGCGACAACCGGCGGCTGGCTGACAGCAGTCACGATGCGACCTGCCCGCTCAGCCCACCACCGCTTGGGCAAGGGCGCGACAGGACAAAGCCAGCCACCAGGCTGAAGAAGACCGCCAGGCCAATCAATGCCGGCCACGCCAGCCCGCCGGCCCACAACACCAGCCAGCTGAACATCAGCATGACCACTGCGACAAACTTGGCCCTCCGGGGAATCGCGCGCTCGTGTCTCCAGGCCGCGATGATGGCGCCAAAGCGCGGATGCTCACGCAGCCACTGATCCAGCCTGGGCGAGCCCTTGGGCGCGGCCCAGGCAGCCACGACCAGGAACGGCGTGGTCGGCAAAAGCGGCACGACAACGCCCAAGGCCCCGATGCCCACGCAGCCGTAGGCCAGAATGAGAAACGGAGTTCGCCAGCCCATTGGACCAGGCAATCTTGCGCCGTCAGCCCCTGCCTGGATCGGGCCACCTTTATCCCGGGATTCGATGGGTGAAAACTCTCGCGACCGGTTCAGCATGCAGCGCCCTCAATTGATTCATACTTAGAGCATATTTTAACTTTCAGTCTGATCGGCATACTTGCGCTGGGTCAACTCTGACAACATCAGCGTCATTCCGGGACGTTTTGAACGAAAACGCGTGTTACCACGGTCTCCTAGTCCAGGGGAAGCAATTTGACCGCTTTAGGAGGTTACTCCATGCAATCGAACTCTTCCGATCCGATGGCCGGCGCCATGACCGGGCTCGCGCCTCACGCTCACTGGCTGCTGCGGGTGGCCCTGGCCAGTGTCTTTCTCTACCACGGCATCGACAAGTTCACCGGCGCCGGCGTTGGTGCCTTTTCCGAGATGATGGGGCTGCCGGTGTTCATTGGCGTTCTGGTCGCGCTGGCCGAAGTACTCGGCGGAATCGGCATCGTTATCGGGGCGTTCATGAGCGGGTTGATCACCCGGCTGGGCGCGCTAGCCATGATTCCGGTCCTGCTTGGCGCGATCTTCATGGTCCACTGGGGCCAGTGGCATTTCATGGCCACCGAGACCCACCCCATGGGCGGCATGCAGTTCCAGGTCGTGCTGTTGCTGGTCGCACTGTATTTCCTGGTCGTGGGCAACGGCGAACCCGAAACCCGATTCCGCTAAAGGCCGAAACATCAGACCGCAGCGGCGATCAGCTTGCCGCAGCGGTTGCCGGGTCGCCGGTCAATACCGGGCGGCCCGGCTTGTCGTCGCTCGTGCGCTGCGGGCTGGTCAGCCAGTCGGTAACCAGCAGGGTTGCCAGCAGAATCACGGCGCCGCCCTGGTGGATGGTGCCGATGGTGACCGGCACGTACATCAGCAGGGTGGCGATGCCCAACCCGACCTGGGCCAGTGCGACCACGAGCAGTGCATTGAAGCACCGCCGAAACGCATCACCGTTGGCAAGCCGGCGACCGCGCCACCACAGGGCGATCACGGCCGCCAGGGTGGAGATGGCCAGCACGCGGTGAATGAATTGGACCGTGGCCGGGTTTTCAAAAAAATTGCGCCACAGCGGCTCCAGCCCCAGGATTCCATCGGGCACCAACCGACCACCCATCAGCGGAAACGTGTTGTAAACCAGGCCGGCCTTCAGTCCGGCGACAAATGCGCCCGACAAGATGGTGACTGCGGTCAGGATCAGGGTCAGACGAATGCCGCGCCGCAGCCCCGGCGAATAGTTAGATGATTGTCGTGGACGCGAATAAATCGAATCGACGGCCAGGCGAAGCATGATGGCAAAAATGACCAGGGCCAGCCCCAGGTGCGCGGCCAGGCGATAGGGACTGACTCGCGGAATGTCGACCAGGCCGCTCTGGACCATATACCAGCCCATGTAGCCCTGGGCGCCTCCCAGCGCCAGCAGACCGAGCAGCGGCCAGCGATTGCGGGATGCAGGCAACAAGCATCAACCCGGCGACTGATGCCGGGATCCATCGGGCTGCTTTGCCGAGATAACCGTAAGTTGAGATGTAGGACACGATTGGTTCCCTGTGCAGGTGTCGTTTATGGCGCCGACTTTAATCAGTCAGTCAAGACCGGGATTTGATCGCCTTTGGCGATGCCCTGCGTCGCAGCCACCTGCCGTGGCGTCAACCCGCCCCCCCAACGGAGGTGAAGCATGTCTGAGATCCTCCTGTTCGGACTGGTCGTGGTGTACTTCATCGCCCACGTCTCGGTCATGAAAATTGAAGCACACCACGGCAAGCCATTGGGGGGCTGGCGCAGCGCCTGGTTTTTCGGCATCTTCCTGACGCTGATCCTGATCGCCATCACGTTGCTTGAATGGTTTTTCGGGTGAGCCATGTTTGACCGGCTGGGCACATTCCTGCACTGCGCGGCCATCCTGGAAGCCGACGCAGCCAACGGCTACGATCAGCTGATCTTTGCATCTTCGCGGTTAGTCCACTCTTGGGGGCGTAACTTGTTCCCGGTCAATTTCTTCCTGGTTGGGTCACCGTACAATTCATTCGTAACTTCTGCATCTATCAAGGAATACGGTCATGAAAGCATTAAAGGTACTGGTTGTCGGGCTTTTCGCGGTGGGCATGGCACAATCCGTGTGCGCGGCGGATGTCGCTGCTGGCGAGACAAAGTTCAAGCAGCTTTGCGCTTCCTGCCATGGCGCTACCGGTAAATCCGACGGCCCGATTTCGGCGGCCATGCAGCCGAAACCGGCCGATATGTCGCAGTCAGACTGGCAGGCTTCCGTGGATGATGATTACCTGGCCAAGATCATCAGCAGCGGTGGTCCATCCGTGGGCAAGTCGCCGATGATGTCAGCCTGGGGCCACGCTCTCAAGGGTGAGGACCTGGACAACGTCGTCGCCTACATCCGCAGCATGGACGACTGAGGCTCGATGCCATGATCGGCCGCCGGCTGCTGCCGCCCGTTTTACTGGCTTTGATGGGCCTGTCCCTGCTGGTCGGCCTCGGTCTGGGCAACAAGCCGCCGGCCGGTGGGCTGCCCTGGAACAGTGCACCGCCTGAAGTTCAGGCGGTGATGTGGCCGGAGCCACGCCCTCTGGACGTTTTTGAACTTTCAACCCTCGAAGGCGAGTCCTTCAAGGTCTCATCACTGCAGGGCCAATGGAGTTTTGTTTTTTTCGGCTATCTTGCCTGTCCCGATATATGTTCTTCCAGCCTGCACGCCATGCGGGCCATGAGCCGCATGCTTGTATTTCCGTCGACCCCGCCCACGACCGGCCGGCAGCCATTTGGGAATACCTGGACTGGTTCGATGCCGGCTTCGTCGGTCTGGCCGGAACCGGGCCGCAACTCAGTGCCGTGGCCCGCGCCATGGCGGTGAAATTCGAAGAATAAAGAATATATTGACGCGGACGGCTATCGATCAATCGACCACACCAGCTCGCTGATGATCATCGATCCCGCTGGCCGGGTTGTCGGTGCGATACCACCGCCGCTGCAGCCGGAACGCATGGTCGCGCAGTTCGAGCAACTTCATGCCTTTCTTTCACGCCGCAGCCCGGGAGGATACTGGCCGCAACAACTCTAAACCGGAATCGACAACCGTGAAGAAACTGACCTCGTATTTGGCCGGTGCCGCGCTGGCTCTTGGCGCACTGGCGGCCTCGGCCGAGGAAAATCAATGGCAAACCGCCATCGACCTGCGCTACCGAGTTGAACTGGTCGATGTCGAAAACCAGGCCAATGATGCAACGGCCTCGACGGTTCGTTTGCGGTTCGGGCTGGTCAGTCCGGACTGGTCCGGATGGACGATTGGCGCCATGGCCCACGCTAACCGCGCGGTGCTTCGCGAGCGGTTCAACTCCACCGCCAATGGCAAGATGCAATTCCCGGTTGTCGCCGATCCCGATGATGAGAGTTTGTCCCAGGCCTGGGTCCGGTACCGCGCCGGCGAGCGCTTCCGGACTACGCTGGGACGTCAGCGAATCATTGAAGACAATCACCGCTTCATCGGCAACGTCGGTTTTCGCCAGCTTGAACAGACCTTTGATGCGGTCACCCTCGACTGGAAGCCGGCGCCAGGCTGGCAAGTCAACCTCAACTACTTGGACAAGGCCCACCGCGTGTTTGGCCGCGACAACCCGAACCCGCTTCTGGCCAGAGCCGACCTCGACGCCTGGATGGGCACCCTGACCCATTCGCTCGGCAACGCCACCATCGCACTCTATGCCCACAGGTTGGATTTTGATGACCGACCGGCCTCACACCGCAACCTCGGCATCCGCGTGACCGGGTCATTGGCTCATGGTTTCGGCTATCGGGCAGAGTTCGCACGCCAGCAGGGCTTGCGGGAGTTGTCGGAGGTTGCCGCCCAGAATTACCTTCATCTGCGCCTGAACCAGGATCGGGATAACTGGCACTGGTTCGCTGGTCACGAGCGCCTGGCAGGCGATCGACTTTATGCCTTTCAGACGCCGCTGGCCACGCTGCACGCCCATAACGGCTGGACCGACCAGTTCCTGACCACGCCGGTCGCCGGCCTGATTGATACCCACATCGCCGCAGGCTCGACTTTCGGCGCCTGGACCGGACTGGTCAAGATTCATAATTTCCGCAGCGATGCCGGATCGAGGCGCTACGGCAATGAGTATGGCGTCATGGCCACTCGCCCCTTGCCTGCCGGCCTGAGCGTCGAAGCCAAACTGGCTCACTTCGACGGACGCGAGGGAATGGCCGGTGTAACCAAGCTGTGGTTGACGTTGGCCGGCAATTGGTAATGTGCGCTGGACCGTAGAGCGTTGGCAGGGTCCGATGATCTAATGTTCGCTGATATCTTCATGTAACGCTTACATTGATGACAGGCTCGACCCGCGCATTTCGCGGATCATCGCAAATCGACCGCCTGCACGCCAATATCTTGCTCTGCTTGATGCTGGCGTTGATTTTCTTGACCGATCCCCTCACGCCTAGAGGCTTTGCTCATGGCATGCTGTATGTCGGCGCGGTTGTGTTCGCCATGCAGACCAAGCAGCGCGAACTCATTTTGACGGTGACGCTCGTGGCGATCGCGCTGGTCATCATTGGCTACTTTTTGGCGCCAACGGTGCCGGGCTTGCCGCAATTCTATGCTTATGCCAATCGTATCGGCTCCATCCTGATCATCGCCGCAACCGGCTCCCTGGCCTTCACCATGTCGCGCAATATCGGTCAGCGAAAGCATGCCGAGTTGGCCAGAAGCGCGGCCGAATCGGCGCTGGCCGAAACCGATGTCCTGCTGAAAATGGCCGGCGAGATGGCCGGGGTGGGCGGCTGGTCCCTGCGCCTGGATGAAGACCGGGTGCGCTGGTCCGAAGAAGTAGCCCGGATTCATGAGGAAAGACCGGACTTCGCTCCAACGATAGAACAAGAACTGGATTACTACGCACCCGAATTCCAGTCGCGCATCCGCACCGTGTTCGAAGCCTGTGTCGAACAGGGTGAGCCCTATGATGAAGAACTGCAAATCATCAGCGCCAACGGCCGTCGTGTCTGGGTCCGGGTGATTGGCAAGCCTTTGTTCGACGACGACGGACGAATTGTCGGCGCCCACGGCGCGTTCATGAACATTGATGCCGGCAAGCGACTTGCACGGCGATTGACCACGACCATGGAGAGCGTCACTGATGGTTTTGTCCTGCTGGATCTGGACTGGCGATTTACCTTCGTCAACGAAAAGGCTGAACAGCTTCTGAGTCGTTCCCGTGAGGAACTGATTGGTGAGGACGCCTGGGTTTGCTTCCCTGATAGTACGGAATTTGAACAAAAGTTCCGGAAAGCCGTTGGCCGCGCCAAACCCGTAAGTTTCGAGGCCTGCTACCCGCCACGGGATCGCTGGTTTCGGGTCAAAGCCTACCCATCCGATGAAGGACTGGCGGTGTACTTCCAGGATATCACCCAGCGACGCGAATCCGAAGCCCAACTGAATTTGCTGCAAACCGCCATCGCCCGAATCAATGACGGGGTGATGATCACCGACGCCGAGCCGGTCAACCCGCCAGGTCCCCGCATCGTCTATGTCAACGAAGCCTTTGAGAAAATGACCGGCTATTCTGTCAATGAGTTGATCGGTCGCTCGGCACGGCTGCTGCAAGGACCACAGACCGAACGTAGCGAACTGGACCGGATTCGTGCCGCCATTGAACAGAAAAAGCCTGTCCGCGCCGAAGTGGTCAACTACCGCAAAGATCAGAGCACGTTTCTGATGGAACTGGATATCGTTCCGATCACCAACACCCATGGCCAGCTGACCCACTGGGTCAGCGTAGAGCGCGACGTAACCGAGCGCCGCACCATGGAGCAGCAACTGCTGCAGTCGGAACGACTGAAAACCGTGGGCCAGTTAACCGGCGGCATTGCCCATGATTTCAACAATCTGCTGACGGTCATCATTGGCAATGCCGAGTTGATGTGCGAACGACTGCAATCGGATGCTGCCCTGAGCGCAATCGCCGAGAGAATCAACCACGCCGCCCAGCGTGGCGCGGATCTGACCAACCAGTTGCTGGCTTTTGCCCGCCAGCAGGCGCTTGAGCCACGACCAGTCGACATCAACAAACTGGTCAGGGACATGAACCGGCTGTTGCTTGGCCGCACGCTGGGCAACCAGATCCAGATCGAACTGACCCCGGACGAGGTGGTCTGTCAAGCCATGGTCGACCCGAGCCAACTTCAGAGCGCCTTGCTCAACCTGTGCCTGAACGCACGTGACGCGATGACCGAATGTGGATCCCTGACCATCCGTACCGACCTCGTATGGGTCAGTACGGAACAGGCGCGACGATTCGATATCGACCCCGGCCAGTATGCGGTGATCGAGGTTGCCGATACCGGCCATGGCATTGCTGCCGAAGACCTGGACAAGGTCATCGAGCCGTTCTACACCACCAAGGAAAAAGGCAAGGGAACCGGCCTTGGCCTGTCCATGGTTTATGGTTTCATCAAGCAGTCACGCGGTCACCTTGCCATCGATTCACAAGCCGGTCGCGGCACCAGGGTAGCGATGTTTCTGCCATGCGCGCGCGAGGATGCGATCGACGTCGGGCAATCCGCGCGCAAACAGACACTGGAACAAGGCACCGAATCGATCCTGTTGGTGGAGGACGATGATGAAGTGCGCCACTATGCCCGCCAGCAAATACTCAGCCTTGGATACACCGTTCACACCGCCAGCAAAGGAACCGAGGCGCTGGCGATGCTTGAACAGGATGATCAGATCGACCTGTTGTTCACCGATATTGTGATGCCGGGCCAGTTGAACGGCAGGCAACTTGCGGAGCGGGCATTGGAGATTCGGCCCGAACTCAAGGTCCTTTACAGCTCGGGATACGCTGCCGACGAAATCTTTTACGACGGGCAGTTGGCTTCTGGCGTCGCGCTGTTACCGAAGCCCTACCGACGCGCCGACCTGGCACATAAAATTCGCGAGACACTGGACCAGCCTCAGCCTGTCTCCGGCCCGGCCACGGGCCCGGCTACGGAGAAAAGCCCATGAATACCAGACGACTGTTGATACTTGATGATGACCTGCCAGTCGCCCAGACCATCCAGAACATCGCCGAGGATGCGGGGTTCGAAACCCTCATCACGACCGAGCCGTTGGAATTCCTGCAGCAGGCTGAATGTTGGTCCCCGACCCATATCATGCTGGACTTGGTCATGCCGGGAATGGATGGGGTCGAGGTATTGGGTGAATTGGCGCATCGACAGTGCCAAGCCAAGCTGATTATCGTCAGCGGAGTCGGCAACCGGGTGCGGGATGCCGCCGCGCGCTCGGCTTCTACACAGGGCCTCCTGGTGGCTGGCGTGTTGGCCAAACCCTTTTCAGCCCAAATGCTGCGGCAGCTTCTCGCCACCAGCGATGGCGATCCCAGCCGATCCCGAGGTCTGTCGGCAAATCGATCGAGGAATGCCATTTCGCCGGGCGAAATCGAGCAGGCCCTGGAAAACAATTATTTTGAAATGGTCTATCAGCCGGTGGTTCATTGCCAGAACAGCGAGCTGGCCGGCTTCGAGGCCCTGGTTCGTCTTAACTCTCCACAGCGCGGCACCGTGTGGCCAGAGTCTTTCATTCCGCTGGCCGAGTCCACCGGGTTGATCAAACCCCTCACACACCGCATCATTTCGGAGTCCCTCGATTGGTTCGCCATATTGCTGCGACAACAAGCCATGCACCAACAGGGCGGGTATACCGATGGGCATACGAATGGGTTCGGAACCAGGCCGATCCCCGACCAATTGACCTTGTCGATCAACCTGTCGGCGGTCGCACTCGACGATGCGGCCTTTGTCGACGCCACCCACGAACAATGCCTGCACCGGGGAATCGACCCGAAGCAGGTCGTCTTCGAGCTGACCGAAACCAGCGCCATGGACGGTACGGCAACACCACTGGATCTGCTCATCCGCCTGCGCATGAAGGGGTTCAGGCTGTCCATTGATGATTTCGGCACCGGTTATTCCTCCATGCTGCAACTCGTGCGTCTACCGTTCTCGGAAATCAAGGTCGACAAGTCCTTTGTCACTTCCGACACCGTGCCGGAAGAATCGCGCGCGGTGATCCGTTCGGTCGTTGACCTTGGCCACAGCATGGGCCTGGTGGCCACGGCCGAAGGGGTTGAGGATCAAGACGCCATGGCCTACCTCCGTGAGGTCAACTGCGATCTGGCCCAGGGCTATCTAATCTCCCCACCCATGAGCGGCGCGAACGCGCTGGCCTGGACCCAGGAGCGAATCGTCGCCAGACCGGTCGACTTCTGAACCGACACCCCTGTGCCGGCCGTTACTTTAAACCTGACGACTGGCTAGCCTGGGGTATATGATGGCTGCAATAATTCCTGTCCAGGCCAATGCGAGTGGACTGGAACAGCCGCGCTTTGACGACCATGTGGCGCTACCTCGCCAAGAGGATTTGATGACTGCCGAAAGACGAGCGAATCGGTTGGCTTGCGTCCTGGTCGGCTTGTGGCTGGGCTGGTCGCCAGGCTGGTCGCTGGTGGCCCAGACCGAACCGGGCTCGTGCGGTCCCGCCCTGGACCAGCACCTTTTGAGGGCCTGGACCAGCGAAGACGGCTTGCCTCTCGATACCGTCTACGCCCTCGGCCAGGATCCCGACGGGTTTCTCTGGGTCGGCACCGAAGATGGCCTGGCCCGTTTCGATGGCGTGACCTTCGATCGCATCGGACTGGCCGATGTTTTGAGCGAGGCGCCCGAGTTTATCCTTTCCCTGGCCGTGCATCCGGATGGCCACGTTTTCGTCGGCACCGCCGCTTCCGGCATCCTCCGACTCAGTCACGCCAGCCCGCATGATCCTGTCGTCGTTCACGAGATGCGCCATTTCGTCCAGGACATTCTGCTCGGTGATGATGGTTTTTTGCTGGCGGCAACACGCGGCCAGGGATTGTTGCGCAGCGTGATCAACGAGATTGAGACGACACGGCCGACCGCATACGACGCGCCGTCGAACATCAACACTATTGCCCGACGGCGGGCTGGCGGCTACTGGATCGGGCTCGCCGGTGACGGCCTGCAGAGTTTCGATGGCAACGCTGTGCAGCGCGTGCCAGGCACACAGACCCTGGCTGAGGAGCATATTACGGCGCTGCTGGAAGACTCCCAGGGGCTTTTATGGATTGGGACGCGTAAAGGATTGTTCAGTTTTGACGGTCAAGCGCTGCACGCGCATGGTCTGGCCGATGGACTGCAGGAACCGGTCTATGCCCTGTCGCTGCTTGAGGATAGTCGCGGCCACCTTTGGGTTGGCCTCGGCGGGGGTGGCGTCGCGCGTCGTTGCGGTGATGTGTTTGAAACATTGACCCCCGAACAAGGGGCCGGCCCCGGGCGCGTCAATGATTTACTCGAGGACAGGGAGGGCAGCATCTGGCTGGCCACGGGCGGCGGCGGCCTGATCCAGATGCGTGTGGGTGCGGCCGTGCCGCTGACCAGCCGCCACGGCCTGCCGGACGCTCCGGCCCTGCCAATAACCCAGACCAGTGATGGCAACATGTGGATTGGCACATTCGGCGGCGGCCTGGCTCGCTACGATGGCGCCCGGATCAGCATCATTGATACCAGTCATGGCCTGGCCAACGACCGCGTACTGGCACTGGCTGCCGGCGATGACGGAGCGTTGTGGGCCGGGACCCATGGCGGCCTGAATCTGATTCGCAATGGCCGGGTCGAGCGTTCCTGGACCGCAGCCGACGGCCTGCCCCACGATACCGTGATCTCCCTGCTTTACGAGGACGGCCAATTATGGATCGGAACCGTTGATGGACTGGGCAGCTTCGATGGCCAGACCATGACCACTTTGGCGCCGGAGGGGGGATTCAGAGGCTACATCATCCACCTGTTTCGCGCTCGTGACGACACCCTGTGGATCGGGACCGACGGTGGCGGACTGTACCACATGCGGGGCGGGCGGATCGAAGTCGCGCCGTTTGCTGACGACCTGCCAAACCAGATGGTCTCCGGCATGCATGAAACGGACCAGGGCATCCTGTGGGTCACCACATTGGGCGGCCTGGTTCGCTGGGACGGCAAGCGCGCCACCTGGATCGGGCAGCGTCATGGCCTGCCCGACGGGCAAATCCTTTCCATTGTCGATGACGACCTCGGCAACTTCTGGATGAGCGGCAATCGGGGCGTTTTCCGGGTCAGGCAGATTGATCTGGAAGCGGTCGCCATCGGCGCCAGCGAGACTGTGAAGACTGACCATTTCACCCATGCAAATGGCATGCCACGCTCAGAGACCAATGGCGGCATCCAGCCGGCCGTATGGCGCGACCACCAGGGGCGGTTGTGGTACCCAACCACCGAGGGCGTCGCCATCTTCAATCCGCACAGCATCTCGCAGAATATGCCGGCACCCACTCCGGTCCTGCGACGAATCGCCAGTAACGCCCCGATACGGGGTAGCGCCGAATCGCTTCATCTGGAACCCAGGCCGCAGTGGGTGGAATTCAATTACAGCGCTCCAACCTTTATCCGCGCCGCGTCGGTCGAATACCAGTACCGCCTGACTGGTTTTGACCGAGACTGGTATACGACCGTCGACCAGAGCGCCATGTACCGCCGGCTGCCGGCTGGTCAGTACAAGTTCCAGTTGCGCGCGCGCAAAGCGCAAAGCGATTGGTCCGAAATCATCGGCATTGACATGACAGTGGAACGATACTGGTTGCACAACCCCTGGCTGTGGCTGGTCGCGAGCCTGCTGATATTGAGTCTGCTGCTGACGATCCTGCAGCGTCTGCAGCGCCGTCGCGAGACCCGCCGCGAACGGCTTGTACAGGCACAGAAGCTGGAGGCCATTGGCTTGATGGCAGGCGGCATCGCCCACGACTTCAACAACGTATTGACCCGAATCATGAGCGGTACTGAGATGCTGGCCGATGAGTTCCCGGTTGGCTCCCAGCAGAAAAGACTTGCCGAAAGCATCCTCGAAAGCAGCGAAAGTGGCGCCGCCCTGACCCGACAACTGCTTGCCTTCGCCAGACGTCAGCCAGTCGAGTTGCACTGGCTCGATCTGAGCCGGCAAATCAACGACTTCAGGCAATTCCTCCTTCGAATGCTGCCGCCCGACATAGATCTCGACTGGCAGGTCGATGACCATGTCGGCTATTGCCTCGCCGACGGTATTCAACTCCAGCAAGTCATTGTCAACCTGGTCCTCAACGCCCGCGACGCCATGCCCGAAGGGGGCGAACTTCGGGTATCCCTGACCCTGGCCGACAGAGACTGTGCCTGTCTGATGGTCGCCGATACCGGAATCGGCATGGACAGCGCCACGCGCGAGCACATCTTCGACCCATTCTTCACCACCAAGGAGTTCGGCAAGGGCACCGGCCTTGGTCTGGCGGTCATCTACGGCATCATCAAACAACTCCATGGGTCCATCGAAGTTGAATCAGAGCCCAACGGCGGCGCACGCTTTCGCATCATGCTGCCGGTGCGGCCGAAACCACCGGCCTCATAACCCGACGTCTCATCAGGCCCGGAAAGGTGATCGATTGCGACCTTTTCCGCGTCCGGGGCGTCTATGCGTTGAGATGAACATTTCCAACACCCTTGATGACATCAGTCTGGCTGCGCTCAAGCGCGACTGCCGCGCCACCCAGGAACGGGTCTACCGGACGTTTGCGCCGGCGGCCTGGACATTGGCCATGCGCTTGAGCGGCTGCGAAGCCCAGGCCTGGGATGCGGTGCAGGCTGGGTTTGTACGAGCCTTTGAAAAGGCGGGTCAGCTCCGTCAGGCGGAGCTTTTCGGGCCCTGGCTCCGACGCATCGTCGTCAACCAGGTGATGGATCTTAACCGCAGCCGGTTCGAAACCCTGGCCGACAGCCATGAACCAGCCGACCCCCACCCTTTCCATGACGCCGCCCAGCTTGATCTGGAACGCGCGCTCAACCGGCTCAACGTCGTCGATCGCACCGTGCTGTGGCTGCATGATGCCGAAGGCATGACCCACGGCGAAATCGCCGATCTGGCCGGCCAAAGCGTGTCCTGGTCCAAATCGCGGCTGAGCCGCGCGCGCACCAAAATCCGGCCTTTATTGGCAGCCGAATCCGGGATCGAACCCAGGATCAAAGCCGAAGCCGACTCCCTGGAAACCGAATCAGCCACCCCGGCAGTGAGGACCGCTGACCATGAACGATGACACCAATCCACTGAACAACCTGCCCCGGCTCGAACCACCCGCTGCCCTGTGGCCCGCTGTCCGGGGCGAGCTGGATCAACGCCGACGTGACCGGCAATTCCGGCGCTGGGCACAGGCCTCCATGGCGGTCGCTGCCGTTGCCGTTCTCACCGTCGTTGTTGTCCTGATTCAACAACCTGCCGACCATCCATTCGACACGCTGGCGGCCGACGACCCGGCTCTGATCGAGGCCCGCCAGTTCTCCGCGGCCATGGAAGCGCAATTGCGTCAGCAGCATCTCGGCGCGGTCAGTTCCGCTTCGGTCGAGAGTCTGGTCTGGCTGGAGAACGAACTGGGCTGGCTCGACACACGACTGGCCAGCCAGCCGAACGATATCGAACTGTGGCAGCGACGCGCCGTGCTGCTGGCGGAAATGAACCGGCTTTACGAACGCGACAGTTGGCAGGCCCAACTACAGCTAACCAGCATTTGAACGAACCAACCTTCAAAGGAGTACCACCGAATGAAAACCATCAATACCTGCCTGCTCTCCATCCTGACCGCAATCCTGGCGGCAATCCTGAGCACCGGCATGATGCTGGCCGATGTCCAGGCTGGCGAACCCGAAGCAAACGACACCTCCGAGCTGCGCCAGCAACTCGACCAGGCCCGTCTGGAATTGGCCGAAGTAGCCCAACGCCTGGCCCGTTTACAGCGCGAACTGATCGAAACGGAAGGCGGCGAGTCACACTGGCGTTTCCGCACCCGCGAGGGTGATTTCGAAGACTTCGAGTTTGATTTTCAATTCGACGCCGACCGTGCGCGCCACTTGGCCTTCGCCGCCAACTTCCCGCCACGGCTGGGGCTGGTGCTTGGCTCACCGGAATCCGAAGCGGGGTTTACAGTGGCGGGCGTGACGCCAGGCAGCGGCGCAGACCAGGCTGGCCTCCAACGTGGCGACCGGGTGCTGGCGCTCAATGGAGTGAAGATCATCGACCAGGCAGGCAGCCGCATTCGCGACCTGTTGACCGATCAACAGCCTGGCGACACCGTTGAGGTGCTGTTCGAGCGCGACGGCGTTGAACAAACCGTCACTGTGACCTTAAGCTCGGCGAGCGAAATGCTGGTCATGGGCGACCGGCTGACCCCGCTTGGCGAGGGGGGAGAGCGCATCATCCGCTTTCGACGTGGCGAGGCCGGTATGTCCGCACCCCATCTGGCGCCAATGCCGGGCCTGCCCTCGCGGCTGGCGGGGCTGGGCCATGGCGCCGAACTGGTCACCAACCACAGCGGCCTGGCGCCCTATTTCGGAACCAGTGATGGCATCCTCGTCCTGCGCATCGCCGAAGACAATCCATTGAATCTGGAATCGGGTGACGTCATTCTCTCGATCGACAATGAAACCGTCAGTCGGCCGGTCGACCTTGGCCGCCTGCTGCTCAAGCGCGACGCCGGCGACGACATCACCATCCTGGTCATGCGCCAGGGCATGACGACCGAACTCTTCGGCACCATTCCCGAACAAAGCGCGCCCCGCACAGGCCAGCGCGTCGGCCTGAGGATTGAACGCAGACCGGATGGGTCCTGATAGGATGAGTCCTGGTGGTCTGAAAACCAGGCCGCTGAAACGCAACGCGCCGGCTCATGAGCCGGCGCGTTGCTTTGTGGGTCTGCGGCAAGGTTTTCAGTTGCCATCCTGAAACTGGTGCATCAATTCTTTCAGGTTGAACCCGTCCATGGCCTGGCCACCACCAAGAAACTGGCCGATGGTGACCGGATCAAGGCGACCATGAATGTTGGCGATCACCGCGGTATCGTGGCCATCACGCACCAGTAGGACAAGGCCGTCAACGAAGTCCGCGGATTCCTTGAGATAGATATCGATCAGGGTATCGTCGTCCCGGACGGTGACCGCCGCAGTCCAGCCACCAAAGTTCAGCTCGTCAATCATGGCTGAGATACTGGATTCGGCCGCACCGGCATCGAAATTCTCGAACACCATCAGGCGAACGCCGGATACCGTGGTCAGCACCTCGGCCAACTGAGGGCTGCTTTGGCGCATCGATTCAGCGAAACCCAGGATCATGGCCGGGCCGAAATTGATGTTGACCTTGGGCGCGCTGCCGAGGGTGGCGGCCACCGGGGCCAGATCCATCCGGCCGTCAGCTGCCAGGGCTGGTGCGCCGAACAGGATGGCCGCCGACAGAATCAATGCGGAAAAGTGGGCTTTCTTCATGGTGTTACTCCTTGGTTGTTTTGTGATCGGGCAGGTTGAATCCACTGGCGAACCTGCCGCCCGTAGGGCAGGTCGTCGATTTCGAAATTCGGTGCGCTCAGGCTGCTGACCACTTCGCGGCTGGCAATCAGACGGGTGCGCTTCAGGCTGTCATCAAGTGTCGCCAGCGCGACTTGAAGCTCGGCCAGGTCGGCAGACGACACCGCAGTCGAATTCACCGCAGGTCGATTGGGCTCAAGAACCAGAACGACGACCACCGACAGCACAACAGCCGCGGCCAGCGCCGGCCACCAGGGCATGGTGAGCGGGCGACGGGTGGTGGCAACCACCCGTTGCCTGAGTGGGGCGGGCAGCACACCGGGCGCCATGGCGCGAAGCGACTGCTTCAGATCCCAGTCGGCGGCAAGTTCCGTATCATCCGGGCGTAGGCTGGAATCGCTGATACGGGCCTCAGCGGCCAGCTCGCGAGCATAATCAGGCGACTTGTTCATGCAATTCCTCCTCGAGCCTGCGCCGAAGCGCGCGGCGGGCTCGAAACGTGTAGACCTTGACCTGGTTTTCGGTCAGGGAAAGGGTTCGGGAAACGGTGGCGACATCGATCTCCTGGATATCGCGCAGAATAAGCAGGCTACGGCCGGGCTCAGGCATTTCAGCAATCGCGGCGTGCAGACGTTCGGCCTGCTGACGGGCCTGGATCGCCTGGTCCGGCCCGGCAAACCCCGGCGTGGCGTCGCCATCGCTCGACGCGGCCACGGCCACAAGCATGTTGTGGCGGCGACGATGCCCGCGCAGGCGATCCAGACAGGCATTGCGGGTACAAGTAATCAGCCAGCCCAGCTCAGCCCCGGCATGAAGGTCGGCCAGATGATGCCAAAGCTTGACCAGACAATCCTGGACCGCATCTTCAGCCTCGGCATTCGAGCGCAACAACAAACGGGCCAATTGCAGCAACCGGGCCCCATGCTCATCAACCA
>JBGTLI010000028.1:0-1781 GCA_041744195.1 Wenzhouxiangella sp.
GGCAGCGTGGTGGTGGACATTTCAGTGGACCAGGGCGGCTGTTTCGAAACCACGCGCGCCACCACCTATGCCGACCCGACCTACAAGGTCGATGGGGTGACCCATTTTGCCGTGACCAACATGCCGGGAGCTGTACCAAGAACCTCCAGCCAGGCGCTTTCCGCAGCTATCCTGCCGTACGTCCAGCAAATGGCGCGCAACGACTGGGAAAACCGGGAGTCCCTGGCCAAGGGCGTTAATGTGCGTGACGGCAAGATCGTTCACCCCGCTTTGGAGCAAGTATAATCAGTCGTTTAGGGATTTTTATTCATCCATATTATTAATTGCCAGGTAATGCTTTAATGAGTCGTGCCGGTAGCAAGAAGACCAGTCCGGAGCCAGATGCCGCCGGCGCGCTGAGCCGGCGTATTGCCGAGGCCATGTTTCTGCTGATCATGGTCACGGCGATCTACCTGATCCTGAGCCTGGTGACCTATCACGCCGGTGATCCTGGCTGGTCGCGGGACGCTGCTCATGACCAGGTGCGCAACCTCGGCGGCGCGTTCGGCGCTTGGGTCTCGGATCTTTTCCTGGTCCTGTTCGGGTACATGGCCTATGTCGCTCCGGTTCTGATCGGGCTGGCCGGTTTTCGGCTTCTGCAGGAACGATCAGAACCCGCGACGCTCGCCGATTGGGGCGTGCGTGCCGGTGGATTGGTGCTGATTATCCTGACCGGTTGCATGGTGCTGGCCATGCAGGATCGTGGCGCCCTTGTCGATGGCGGCGGGGTGATTGGCTCGGTTCTGTCCGGCCCGATGGTCAACGCCATGGGCTTTACCGGCGCGGCCCTGATCAACCTGACCATTCTGCTCGCCGGGATTACCCTGTTCACGGGGCTGTCCTGGATTCGGGTAATCGACCGAACCGGTCGTGCCGCCATTCAGGCGGCTGCCTGGCTGGTGGTCCGGGCTGGTATGGCGCGAGACTGGTTTGCCGGTCGACGTGCTCGTGCCGAGCGCGAGGAGGTCCGCAAGCGCGATACCATCAAGCGCAAGACAAAGCCGGAAGTTCGCATCGAACCGCGGGTCGAGCCGACGATTTCGAAGCCGGTTGAAACCGTATTGCGTCAACAGCCGCTGTTCAAGAATATGACCGAGGCTGGTCTGCCACCGCTTGATCTGCTGGACCATCCCACCCAGCGCAAGGCCGGCTACTCGGAGGATACCCTCAAGGCCATGAGCCGCCAGGTGGAGTTGAAGCTGGCCGACTTTGGTGTCGAGGTGGAGGTTGTCGCGGTCCATCCCGGCCCGGTGATCACCCGCTTCGAGCTACAGCCCGCACCGGGGGTCAAGGGCTCGCAAATTTCCAATCTGGCCAAGGACCTCGCCCGGGGCTTAAGCGTAATCTCGGTCCGTGTGGTCGACGTGATTCCCGGCAAGAGCGTCATCGGCCTGGAAATCCCGAACCAGAACCGCGAGATTGTCTACCTGCGCGAAATTCTGTCGTCGGATGTGTACGCGAAGGCGGGCTCGCCATTGACCCTGGGCATGGGCAAGAGCATCGCGGGCAAGCCGATCACGGCCGATGTATCGAAGATGCCGCATTTGCTGGTCGCCGGCACGACCGGGTCGGGCAAGTCGGTAGCGATCAACGCCATGATCCTGAGCCTGTTGTACAAGGCCACACCGGATGATGTCCGCATCATCATGGTCGATCCGAAGATGCTGGAGCTGTCCGTCTATGAGGGAATTGGCCACTTGCTGACGCCGGTGGTCACGGACATGAAGGAAGCCGCCAATGCG
>JBGTLI010000029.1:0-3730 GCA_041744195.1 Wenzhouxiangella sp.
TGCGTATTCTCGATTCCTCCGGTGCCTACTTGGGTCCGGAAAAGCTCGGCTTCGAACCAAAGCAGCAGGAAGATTACCTCGCGGCGATCAACAAGCCCTATGGCATGGTACTGGTCACCGGCCCCACCGGCTCGGGTAAGACCGTGACACTCTACACGGCATTGGGCATCCTGAACCAGGAAGGCAGCAATATCTCGACCGTGGAAGACCCGGTTGAAATCCGCATGGCCGGGGTCAACCAGGTCCAGCAAAACACCAAGCAGGGCCTGACCTTCGCCGCCGCCCTGCGCTCGTTCCTGCGCCAGGATCCGGACATCATCATGGTCGGGGAAATTCGTGACCTTGAAACCGCCGAGATCGCGATCAAGGCAGCCCAGACGGGTCACTTGGTGCTGTCCACCCTGCATACCAACGACGCGCCCCAGTCCATCGCCCGCCTGGTCAATATGGGCGTGCCCAGCTACAACATCGTCTCAACCGTCCACCTGATCGTCGCCCAGCGACTGAGTCGCAGTCTGCACAAATGCAAGAAGCTCGAAGATGTACCCTCTGACGCACTGCTGAAGATCGGCTTTACCGAGGAAGAAGTAGAAGAGGGCCTGAAGATTTACCATGCCAATGGCTGCGACCAGTGCACCGGCGGCTACAAGGGCCGCAGCGGCGTTTTCC
The DNA here is from genome assembly GCA_041744195.1 of Wenzhouxiangella sp. Classification (GTDB taxonomy): domain Bacteria; phylum Pseudomonadota; class Gammaproteobacteria; order Xanthomonadales; family Wenzhouxiangellaceae; genus Wenzhouxiangella. Next base: position 670 of record JBGTLI010000029.1, read on the forward strand.
AGGTGATGCCCCTGTCGGAGAGGATGGAAGACATCATCCTGAAAGGCGGTGACGCCCTGGACCTGGCACGCCAGGCCGAAAAGGAGGGCATCATCGACTTGCGCCGAGCGGCCCTGAACAAGGTCAAGCGAGGCATGATCAGCCTGGCCGAGATGAACCGGGTGACCAAGGACTGATCGACCGGACCCGCTGACTGGACAGGCAGGTTGGACGGCCCACCTTTGAGTAAACTTCTCCGGACCGGGCTTGCAATTGCACCAAAATACGACCAGAATCACGGTATTAACCCCGACTCTCGAAGTAAAATAGCAACAGAATCAGGGTTCAGCAAATAAGCCGGTAATAAGCAGGAGTGCCACTTCAATGGCGACAGCCAAGCAGGAACTCGAAGTCTTTACATGGGAAGGCAAGGACAAGCGCGGCAAAAGCCTCAAGGGGGAGCGCAGCGGCCGCAATGAAATGCTGGTCAAGGCCGAGTTGCGTCAGCAGGGAATCATCCCTTCACGAGTAAAGAAAAAGCCCAAGGCGCTGTTCGGCGGTACCGGGAAATCCATCACTGCCAAAGACATCGCCGTCTTTACCCGGCAGCTGGCGACCATGCTCAATTCCGGCATTCCACTGGTTCAATCTTTTTCAATCATCGGTCAAGCAGCCGAGAATCCGAAACTGAAAAAACTGATAATGGATATACGCAATAGCGTTGAATCCGGCTCTACCCTTGCCGAGTCATTCGGAAAACATCCCGTGTATTTTGATGAGCTCTACGTCAACCTGGTTGACGCGGGTGAAAGTGCGGGGGTGCTCGACGAAGTTCTTGATTCCATTGCCAACTACAAGGAACGCATGGAGTCGATCAAGGGCAAGGTGAAGAAAGCCATGTTCTACCCCGCCACCGTAATGGCAGTGGCCATAGCCGTAACCCTGCTCCTTTTGATTATGGTCATCCCTCAGTTTGAAGAAATTTTTCAAAGCTTTGGCGCAGATCTGCCTGCCTTTACCCGAATGGTAGTTAATGCCTCGGAGTTCATGCAGTCCCAGGGTTGGTGGGTGATCGTCCTGTTTGTCGGAGCGATTTACGGAATCTTCGAATTTAAAAAACGCAGCAAACCATTCGCTCATTTCATCGATCGCATTTCATTGAAGATCCCTATTATCGGCCCGGTGCTCGTGAAATCTGCGCTGGCACGGTTTGCCAGCACCCTGGCCACAACTTTTGCGGCCGGTGTTCCATTGGTCGATGCATTGAAAACCGTGGCTGGAGCTACCGGGAATGTGGTCTACGAGGAAGCGGTCCTTCAGATTCGCGACGACGTGGCAACGGGGCACCAGATGCAGCTCGCGATGCAACAAACCGGCCTGTTTCCGCCGATGTTGATTCAGATGACCGCCATTGGCGAAGAAGCCGGTTCGCTGGATTCCATGTTGCTAAAAGTAGCCAGCTTTTATGAGGAAGAAGTCAATAACACCGTCGATGCACTGTCCAGCCTGCTTGAGCCGATCATCATCGTGTTTATCGGTGTGGTCGTTGGTGGCATGGTGGTAGCGATGTATCTGCCGATCTTTAAGATGGCGGCGGTGATGTAGGGCGCGCTTTGCGCGCTCGGTGAAAGGTTGAAAGGTAAAAGATAAAAGGATGTGATTTGACTTTTATTGAGTATTTGAATGCTTTGCATCCGGCGGTTCTTGGGGCCGCCGTTTTTGTTTTTGGGCTGCTGATTGGCTCGTTTCTGAACGTGGTGATTCTGCGTCTGCCGGCCGGGTTGATGCATGACTGGCGCTGCCAGTGTCGGGAACTGCTTGGGATCGAGGATGGCGGGGACTCACCGCCTGCCCCGCCGGGGCTGGTCAAATCGCGCTCCCATTGCCCTAAATGCAATGCCACCATCGCATGGTATGACAATTTTCCGCTGCTGAGCTGGATGCTGTTGCGGGCCCGGTGTCGGCATTGCCAGGCGGCCATTTCCTTCCGCTATCCACTGGTCGAACTGTCGACAGCAATTCTGTCGGTGGTGGTCATCCTGGTTTTCGGCCCGACGCCGCAGGGGCTGGCAGCGCTGGTGCTGACCTGGTCGCTGATCGCAGCCACCGGCATCGATTTCGACCATCAGTTGCTGCCCGATCAGATCACCCTGCCCCTGCTGTGGCTGGGCCTGTTGCTGAACCTGTGGTTCGGGCTGTTCGCCAGCCTGGAAGACGCCGTGATCGGCGCCGTTGCCGGCTACCTCACGCTCTGGAGCGTGTTCCACCTGTTTAAGCTGCTGACCGGCAAGGAGGGCATGGGATTCGGCGATTTCAAACTGCTGGCCGCCCTGGGCGCCTGGCTCGGCTGGCAGGTGCTGCCCCTGATCATCCTGCTCGCCTCTCTGGTCGGCGCCGTTGTGGGCATCGCCCTCATGGTTGCTGCCCGTCACGGCAGGGACGTACCCATTGCATTCGGCCCGTATCTGGCTGCGGCGGGGTGGATTGCCTTGTTGTGGGGGGATCGAATTATCGAGTTTTGGTTGTATTGAAAGCGGGTGAAAGGTGAAAGGTGAAAGGTAACGTCGGTTGGGATCGGTTTCTGGGTGGGACCTCGAAACAGCGTGTTCCACGCCAAGGCTTTTTTGTAGGATTCTGAATGCGTAAGTTGGGGCAGTTGACGGAGTGGAATGATGACCGGGGCTATGGCTTTATTTCGCCAGAGAATGGGGGTCCGCGTGTGTTCGTTCACATCAAAACTCTGCAATCTGCGGGAAGACGACCCCAAGCCGGCGAGTGGCTGCGGTTTGTGGAAGGGCGGGACCCAAGGGTCGGGCAAGAGCGGATTCGGTCAGCTTCGTGACCGTCAAATCACGCAACACCGGAAACAGGCCGAAACGATCAGGGTTGATGATACTTGGGCCGCTTGCCCTGCTGGCGGTGGTGGGCATGATGTTGCTGAGAATCATCCCGGATTACCTGGCCTATTTCATCGTTGGCATGAGTGTCCTTTCGTTCATCCTGTACGCCATGGACAAGAACGCCGCAGAAAAACGGCGCTGGCGGACACCGGAAAGCACGTTTCACATGCTTTCTCTGTTAG
>JBGTLI010000030.1:0-15955 GCA_041744195.1 Wenzhouxiangella sp.
AGCTTCCAACAGCAACTCGTTCGACTGGCCGGGGCCGAGCCGGGCCGAGTAATGGATCCGCGCATCGCCGGCAATGACGTTGGACTTGGTGCCACCAGCCACCAGGCCGAGATTGAAACAGGTATGACGCCCGGCCCGCGCTTGAGCCTCGCAATGGTCAAGTGCAGCGACAGTCCAGCGCGCTGCGCGGTGATTGGCGTTGTCGTTAAGGGCACGAAATTCGGACGAGTGGCCCATGACGCCACTGAAGTGTCCTTTGACCGACAGATACCCGCGGTGGGCCAGGATCGCCTCACAGCCGGTGGGCTCACACACCACGACCTGTTCAAATCCCAGGTTTTCCGGGATTTGAAGGAAATTCTTCACGCAACAACCGCCCGCGCCCTCTTCATCGCTGGAAAACAGGATCGCCATGGGATGATCAGAATCCTCGGCGACCGCCAGCAGTGCCGCAGCCGCGCCCTTGATGTCGCAAGCACCTCGGCCGTAAGCCCGGTCATTCTCGACCGTCAGTGTCAGCGGCGGGCGCGTCCAGCCCTCACCCACCGGCACCGTGTCGAGATGGCAATTGAACAGCACCTTTGGCTCGCCTCGGCGGGCGTAGAGATTGACATGGCCATCGCCGTAATCACTGACTTCGACCGAGAAACCGGCCGCCTCCAGATGCTCGCGGCAGTACACGAACATGCTCGCCCCGGCATCAAAAGCCCGCGGCGGATTCTGGCTGTCGCATTCGATCAGCCTGGCCAGGTGCTCAAGAATTGGATCAATCATGGCAGTCAGGATTTTCTGATGCGGGCGGCCAGGGTGGAGGACTGGCCGATGAGTTTGACGAAGCCTTCGGCTTCCTCCGGCGTCCACGAGGCGGACTGGGCATAGACTGCGCCTGGATCCTTCAATAAAAACTGCGAACCTGTGGCCACGGCGTGGACAGTGCCGCCTTGGGTGGCCAGGCGGACGACGCCGGTGACGAAGCGGTTGGCGCTTTCCAGATAGGCTTCGAGATCGGCCTTGTGCGGCTCGAAAAAGAAGCCGGTGTAAACCAGTTCGGCCCAGCGGCTGGCCAGGGTTTGCTGGAACTGGTTTTGCAGGCGGGTATTGACTGCTTCCCTGAGCGCGCGCTGGGCCAGCATCAAACCATCGATGCCTGGGCATTCAAACACGATCCGCCCTTTCAGGCCGATCGAGACATCGCCGGTATAGATATGCCGACCCACGCCGTAGGCGCCCAGGCGGCGGTTCAGGTCGGCCAACAGGGTCGGTCCGGCCATGGGCTGACCATCCAGACTGACCGCGCGTCCTGCTTCGAATCCAATGGTCAGCTCCAGGTCCTCGTCCGGCCATTCGGCCCGCGGCCGGCACCAGACATGGGTATCGTCGCCGGGTGCGCCGAATTGGTCGATTTCCTGACCCGACAGCGTCACCCCCAGCAGGTTTTCATTGATCGAGTAGCGGCTGTTGGACGCAGGCACCTCGATTCCGGCCTTGGCCATCAACGCCAGTTCGTGGGCGCGCACGTTGCTGGTTTCGCGCTGCAGTTGGCGGATCGGCGCGTGAATCTCGTAGTCTCCGAGCGAGCGTACGGACTGGTCGAACCTGAGCTGATCATTGCCCATGCCGGTACACCCGTGGGCAAAATGCGTCGTATCCAGCCGGTCTGCCAGGGCCAGGCATTGCTGGACGATCACGTAGCGGTCCGAGCACAGCATCGGATACTGCTCCTGCACCCGGGCGCCGGACCAGAGCAGGGGCACGACAAACTGATCCCACAGCGGCTGGCCGGCATCGAGTTCGTGATGCTCCACGGCGCCAAGTTCGCGGGCGCGCTGGCCGATCCATTGCTTCTGTTCAGCGCTGATGCCCCCGGTGTCGACAAAGGCCGTGTGAACATTGAATCCCTGCTCCCGGAGCGCCAGCACGCAATAGCTGGTGTCTAGGCCTCCGGAAAAGGCCAGAACGATGTCTTGTTTTTCGGTCATCTAGAGATTCCTTTTCCTTTTTGGTTACCAGAAAGCAAAAAACCCAGCCGGTCGGCTGGGTTGGTCGCAAGCTGCAGGTCAAACCAGTCCAGCTAACGACGCTCCCAGCAAGGGCGGCGAGGGCGTCGCGGGCACGGCAGTGACGCGGCGGGGTGGTTGAAGGTCGGAAGATTCTGGCTCATGGGCTGAATGTGCCATAGCCGGACACAGTATGCAATGGAGCTCTCATAAATTTATGAGTATTGGCTCAACGGACCATTGCCAGCCGGTCGGTCAGACGATAGTCTGATATCCAATCAATCAGGACCAAACATGGTGAACCATTTTGCGGCCGTGGCGATGCTGCTGGCAGTGCTGGCTGGTCCGGTCTGGGCAGGCATCGTCGACCTCATACCGGTCAGCGCCCGGTCAGCCGCCGCCTATACAAACCACGCCGAGCGCCTGGCCACGGAGCTTGAGGCGAAAGGTTTGCTCTTCGGCGCTCCCATCTACATCCGCATTTTCAAGGCCAGTCGCGAACTGGAGTTATGGGTGGAGGGTGCCGGAGGCTACACTCTGTTTCGTACTTATCCGATCTGCGCCATGTCCGGCTCGCTGGGGCCGAAGCTGGAACGGGGCGACTGGCAGGCCCCAGAGGGGTTTTACAGCGTCGATGCCGATTGGATGCACCCGCATTCCCGGTTCCACCTGGCGTTCAACATCGGCTATCCGAACAGTTTCGATCGTGCCAAAGGCCGCACGGGCAGCGCGATCATGGTTCACGGCGGCTGCGACTCGCGCGGCTGTTTCGCCATGACCGACGAGATCATGGAAGAAATCTACGTGCTGGCCGAGGCCGCCCTGCGCCACAGCCAGCGCGATTTCGCGGTACACGTTTTTCCGTTTCACATGACCGACGAGAACCTGCGGGCTCATCGGGATTCGGAGTGGCATGACTTCTGGCTGAAGCTCAGGAACGGTTATGACTCGTTCGCCGAAACCGGGGTTCCCCCAGGGTCGCCGACCGAGTCGCTTGTGTTCGAGGCGCTGGATGGGTTCGAGGTGCAAGTGGTCACGGAAAGCCGCTAAGTCGGTCGCATCGGGCCGGCATCGGGGTTTTCGCCCCGGTCGAGTCGGAGTGGGGAGTGGAGGCTTCCGAACAGGTGCACCTGGAGGATGGCTCGAGTACGCTCGGTACGTGGTGATAACCTCATCGCCCGCTCCGATGCCGGCCGCGCGCAAAGCCAGATGCAAGGCGTCGGTTCCCGAGGCGCAGCCCAAGGCATGTTCAACACTCACGTATGCGGCCGCCTTCCGTTCAAAGGCCTCGACGTTGGGACCGAGAATGAAGCGGGTGTCGGCCAGCACCGCCCTGACGCGGCGATTGATCTCCACCTCCAGCTTGCGGTGCTGCGCCTTGAGGTCGACCATGAGAATGGCGTTCATTGTTGATTCTCCGAATGCCGCTTTCGATCATGTCGGAAATGCTGATCGCCGCTTCCAGCGCGCGTTCGCCGTCGCGGCCGCTGATCACGACCGGCTGGCCGCACTGGATGGCGTCGAGAAAGGAGTTGATTGCCACCTTGAGTACGTCGCTCTCCCCGAAACGGGCTTCGTGACGCTCGATCTTGCGCGCGCCGCCTTCGCCCACCCGGCAAACGGCCAGGGCGCTGTTCTGGAAATCAATAGAGATATAAGCGTCGTTCTGGAACATCTGCATCTTGCGCTCGGACTTCATGCTCACCCGGCTGGCGGTGACGTTGGCCGCGCAGCCATTGTCAAACTCCAGGCGCGCGTTGACGATATCGATCCCGCCGGAGAGAACCCGCGTACCGCTTGCCCGAATACTCGTAAGCGGGCTGTCGACCACGGCCAGGATCAGGTCGATATCGTGGATCATCAGATCCAGCACCACGTTGACATCAGTCGCGCGCTGCTTGAAAGGCGCGAGCCTGTGTGACTCGATGAACAGCGGCGAAAGCTCAAAGTCAGCCAGGTCGAGAAACGCGGCGTTGAACCGCTCCAGATGACCCACCTGAAGCAGCAGGCCCTTGTTCTCGGCCAGATCGTTGAGTTCGCGAGCCTGTTCCACCGTGGTGGCGATCGGCTTTTCAATCAGCACATGGGCGCCGGATTCGAGAAAATCCCTGGCCACCTCGAAATGATGCACCGTGGGCACAGCGATGCTGACCGCCTCGACCTGACCAAGCAGTTCGCGATAATTAGTGACGAAGCGGCAGCCGAGCTGATCGGCAGAGGCGCGCGCTGATTGTTCGTCGATGTCGGCTACGGCAACCAGATCGGCATTGGGCAATTCAGCGTATTTGCGGGCATGGAACTTGCCAAGATAACCGACGCCGATCACAGCACAGGCTGTCGGCACAATCGTCTCCGGCACTGAACGACCTTCAACCATCGGTGACGGGAAAGTCGGCGGCGATGTTAACGTCCGATTCACCGGTCAGCCCCAGACATCAGCGCTTCGTGAGCACATAGAAAGCTCGACGCCGATTTCCGCCGTGCCGTATCGCCGACTGTAGCTGCTTTGTTTCATAAATCCCCACCAACGCCTTGATACACAACTTACCCGTAGTTGCGCGCCATCGCAAGTCGGCTTGCCCCTGGCGGGCCGAAGCTTCCCTGGTTCGCCAACCGCCCGTCGCTTGCCTGCCGCAGGCAGGCGAGGGGTTACTGGCAGCTCTTCGCCTCGCTTTGGTCGTCGATTTTCATGGATGACCCTTGGGCCAGGTGGGCCAGGGGTTATTTTCTTGACCTGGCGTCCCGGAGAATTCGGCAGTGGCCGGCTCGACTCACCTGGGCAAATCAGGAGGTTCGAACAAGGCCGGCTGGCGCCAAGCCCGATCAAATCTGGCGTTGCAGGGCGACGGTGCGCGGTCATGCCGGGCGATTGTGCTGCCCGTCGTCACTCACACCCTGAGCGATGGCACAATAGCTTTTTCTCGGGGTTTTTCTCATGGTCGTCAGTCACGACAGAATCAAGCACTGGGCCATCGTTTACTCGACCGCATGGCTTCCCCGTCGGGCACGCGTTGCATCCAGATATGAACTGATGGCGCGGCAGCGCCGCGCCATGCTCAGGCGCGGCGACGTCGTCATGGTGCGCCATCCCAAGACCGGTTCGACGTGGCTGCGCACGCTTCTGACCCAGCTTTACCACCATCGGGATGGCATATCGCCCAAACGTGTCTTTGCCGCAGATGAACTCGCCTTGCAAAAAAAGGGCTTACCGCGTTGGGTCATTTCCAATGCCTGGTATAGCCTGGAAAAGCTGATTGCCGAGGCCTACCGCGGCAACGACCCACTCATCCAGGGAAAGAAAACCATCCTGCTGGCTCGTCATCCGGGGGATATCGTGGTGTCATGGCATCGTCAGTACCAGAAGCGCACCAAGTCTTTCAAGCGCGAGCTGATCGAGGCCGACGTCTGCCGTGATGTCGATATTGACTGGCGCACAATGGATCTCTGGTCGTTCATCCAGCGCGAGGAACTGGGGCTGCCAGCGATTATTCGCTACTATAACTTCTGGGCCGAAACCCTGGCCGAACGCGATGATGCCCTGATTGTTCGCTACGAAGATCTGCGGGCCGATACCAAAGCCACGCTGTTTCAAGTAACTGCCCTGCTCGGCGAGCAATTCGAGGATCAACACTACGACGAGGCCATCGAGTTCTGCTCCGTTGCCAACATGCGCAAGCTCGAGCGTTCAGGTTATTTCCACAATAACTCGTTGCGACTGCGTGATGCCAGCGACCCCGATGCACTCAAGGTACGGCGGGCCCGGGTCGGCGGCTTCCGCAACGACCTGTCACCCGAGCAGGCCGCCTGGGTCGAGGAACAAGTCGCCAGCCATTGTCATCCGGCACTGGGCTATGGCAAGCAATCGGCCTGAATCACCCGTCGGCTGAATTCCTCGCGGTAAGCCGACGAGTCCGGATGGCGGTTGATCAATCGCCTGCCCTGGACGAAGACCCGCTTGACCAGGATCCGGCGCTGTTGGGAGATCTCGCTCGATGACGGCCAGGCGTTCTCGTAGCCGGCCAGAAAGGCCCGATGTTCGTTGTCTGTCCCCAGCCCGGTGATGATGCCACTCTTGACCCAAAGGTCGGCCAACTGGCCTGCCCGCTCGGCCAGCGTCATGGTCCGCGGCCGGGTCAGCCCGCGTTCGCGGTCGATGACAACCAGGCATTTGCGAAAATCGGAAAAATCATCGGAAACCACGAACAGGTCCGTGGGCCGCACCTTGGTCACCAGGCCGCGACTGTGCAGCGAGCCGACCAGCGCACCGTGCAGGTAACGCAGGCGTCGACGCATGGATGGGCCGGCGTTGAGGAAACAATCAACAAATTCCTCACCGGCCACGCCCTCCGTCAGCAGTATGCCACGCGTCGGCATACCCGCCACGCGGCGCTCGCCCCAGGCCATGACACGAACGACCGGGATACCATGGTCGTCCAGCAGATGCAGCAACCGGTATTCGCGAGAAGTACCGACCAGCAGCGGGAGGCGCCGCTTGAGCAATTCGGTGGCCAAAGTTCGCGGTCGCCAGGCGAACTGTTTGAGAAAGCAGACTCTGGGCTTGTTCGCTGTTTCCAACTCAAACCGCAGCACCGGGTTTTTGCTGGCGCGGGAAACGCGCTGCCCATCCCGGAAACGCAGAAAATCGTCCAGACTTCGTAGCCCTGATTGCTCAAGATAATCGCCGATTTCCGGATCGATCCACAATTGATCCGCGACGGGCTTGTTCAGCATGGGACGAACACAGTCATCAACGAGCCAAGGAGGGCAAGAGCACTCGTCTTCTGAGAACGGATGGGCGCGAGGCGCGCGCAAGGGAATGATTTGTCCATTCAGCGACCCGGATTGATCAAAGCTGTCATCAATGCTTTTTGCACGTGCAGGCGATTTTCAGCCTCGTCCAGCGCGACGCAATAGTTCGCGTCCATGACCTCGTCGCTGGCCTTGATATTTCGCCGCAGCGGCAGGCAATGGCTGAAGCGCGCCTGGTTGGTCAGGGCCATCTTCGGTGCATCGACCATGAAGTGCCGGAATGGCGCGCGCAACTTCGCCTCCTCTTCGGCGCGGCCATAGAATGGCAGCGCGCCCCAGCTTTTGGCGTAGACGAAATCGGCGCCGCTGTAGGCTGATTCGATGTCAGTCGAGATCGTCAGCGAACCCCCTGATTCGTCTGCCTGGCTGCGACCGGCGTCCATGAACTGGTCATCCAGCAGATAGGTCTCGCTCGGCACCAGCAAAGTGATATCCATGCCGAACTTGCTCGCAATCAACAACGCGGAGTTGGCCACCGCCGTGTTGAGCGGGCGCGGGTGCCAGGTCCATGTGAGCACGAATTTCTTCCGATCAGGGCTGCCGAGGTGATCCTGGATGGTACGCATCAGCGCCAGTTCCTGGCACGGATGGACGATCGTCTCCATATTGATGACGGGTACCGAGGCATGCATGGCCAGGGCCTTGATCACCGCGTCCTCGCGGTCTACCGACCAGTCCTTGAACAGCGGGAAGGCACGCAGGGCGATGGCGTCACAGTAGCGTGATAACACGCCGGCCACTTCGGCGATATGTTCCTCGGCAGCGCCATCCATCACCGTACCAGGCTCGAATTCGATGCCCCAGGCCGCCTTGCCGGGCTCGAGCACCACGGCATGTGCGCCAAGCTGGAAGGCGCCGATTTCGAATGAAGCCCGGGTTCTGAGCGACGGATTGAGAAAAAGCAGGGCAATGCTGCGCCCACGCAAGCGGTCGTTCAGGGGCCGGGCGCGCAGCTGATCAGCGTCATCGAGTAATGCCTGCAATTGCGCGCGGGACCAGTCCCTGGTCGTTAGAAAATCCGTCATGGGTCGGCGGCCGGCTGAACAAGTCAACATGATAGTGGCAACAAGGCGTAAAAATCTGCCACAATCGGGCAATAATCAGCACAATCTGCTGGCCACCGCCAAGATATCTGGAGGCAGGCAGCGGTTAAGGGGTCACCGGTGAGAGCACCGTACGCACGAGGTCAACGACCTGCAACCAGGCGCGTGGTTCGCCGGTGGTTCCGCGCTGTCTTGCTGCCCGGCCTGCTTGCGCCGATGCTCGTGATGGCGACTTCAGTGCCGGGCGTGGATGATGTGCGCTTTCGTCACCTGGGTATTGGTCAGGGACTGTCGCAGGTCACCGTCCGGGCCATGGCCCAGGATTCACGCGGCTATATCTGGCTTGGAACCCAGGATGGGCTGAACCGCTTTGACGGCACCAGCACCCGCGTCTACCGCAGTGACCCCGCTGATCCGCAATCCTTGTCCGATAACAATATCCTTGGCCTGGCCACTGATGACCGTGGCCGGCTTTGGGTAGCAACACAGGCCGGCGGCCTGAACCAGTATGATCCCCGTCGTGGCCGCTTCATCCGCTACCGGAGTGATCCCTACGACCCGAACAGCCTGGCGAGCGACGTGATGGCGCAAGTCCAGGTCGCGGCCGATGGTCGCATCTGGGTGCAGTCCGAAGCGGGCGACCTCCAATGGCTGGACCCGGATTCCAGTCAGTTCCATCCGCCGCCGTTCACGCTACCGGTGGGCAATGATTATTTAAGACTGCTGCTGACCTATTCCGATGGCGGCCTGCTGCTGGCGAATGGACCATCGCTCTGGCGCTGGTATCCGGGCGACCAGCAACCCATTCTGCTGGCCCAGCTGGGCGAAGACAGACTGCAACTGAACCGGGCCGTCAAGGATGGCGAGAACCTGTGGATCAGTTCGCTCGCCCATGGCGTTTTCCAGTTGAATCACGACGGTGAAGTCCTCGACCACTGGCAGCGTGAACAAGACTCCGGACGGCCAGGTCTGATCGACGACCAGATCCGCAGCCTGATGATTGACCGCTACGGCGCCGTATGGGTGGGCACTGTGGGGGGGCTGTCACGCATTGATCCGAATCACGGTCGTGCCCGTCACTGGCACCATCATCCTGGCGACACGCTGGGCCTGAGTGGCGCGCGCATCGTATCGCTGTTTGAAGATGACGCAGGACTGATCTGGGCCGGCAGTTGGACTGGCGGGGCCAGCATCTACGACCCGGAGACACGCGCCTTTCTGCTGGTCAGAAACCGCCCGGGCCAGGCTGGCAGCCTGCCGGGCAGCGCAGCGGCGGCGGTGCAGCAGCACCCGGATGGCAGCCTCTGGATCGCGTTGCTCGATGTGGGCGGCATTGTTCGCTTTGACCTTGAACGGGGCGTGCTCGAACGCTACCAGCATGACCCCAATGACGCCGGCAGCCTGCCGCACCGAATGGTCAGCTCACTTCTGCTCGATGATGATGGGTTGCTGATCGGCACCCAGGGCGCCGGCCTGTTGCGATTAGATTTTACCAGCGGCCGGTTTGAACGCCTGATTGATGAACCCGAGCTGGATGTGCCACGAACCGCGTCGGTCGAACGCCTGCAACGGGACCGCAACGGGACACTTTGGGTATCGACCATCGGCCATGGCCTTTTTCATCGCTGTGCGACATGCCCGGCCTTTGGCCAATATTACCCGGACCCGGATGACCCTCACAGCATCGCCGGCGATGAGGTCAATGGCATCCTGGAGGCCAGCGATGGCGGTTTCTGGGTGGCCCTGCGGCGCATGGGCCTGAATCGACTGGACCGCGAAAGCGGTCGGTTCGAGCACTTTCGCGCCGGCGATGACGCCCAGGGTCTGCGTCATAACTCAGTGACCGGCCTTTTCGAAGCCAGTGACGGTCGTTTGTGGTTGGGTACCCAGGGTGGTGGCCTGCATCGGCTGGACAGCGATCAGGACGCAGGGCGGTTTACCGTCTTTGCCCGCGCCGCAGGCCTTAATGCCGAAGCCATCGGTGAAATCGCCGAGGATCGCCATGGTCGTATCTGGATCAGTTCGACCGCCGGCCTGTCGCGCATTGATCCGCACACCCGTTCAGTTGAGAACTTTCCCTTTGTCGATGGCGATGTCGGCGGCGGCTACTTTATCGGCAGCATCGACCGACACCCGCCGGGCCGGGTCTGGTTCGGTGGCGTCCGTGGTCTGGTCCGGGTCGACATGGATCAGGTCTCAGATGAACCAGGCAGGCCCAAGGTGGTTCTTGACGAACTGTTACTGTTCAATCAACCGCTGCCCCCTGGGGCCAGCGAAACGCTGCCGGAGGCGATCAGCGCCATCAGGCAGCTTCGGCTGAGTCATGACCAGTCACTGTTCTCCATTGAGTTCACCGCTCCCGGCATGTTGCGCCATGCGCGCGACCTGCGCTACAGCTACCGCTTGCTGGGACTGGACCAGGAATGGATCGAGACCACACCTGATCGGGCCTTCGCCACTTTTACGGCGTTGTCGGCCGGCGACTACACCCTGCAGGTGCGTGCCGCCACGCGCCCGGATGACTGGGGGCCGGTGACAGAGCTGCCGATTCGTATCCTGCCGCCACCTTGGCGCAGTACCGGCGCGATTTACCTGTATGCCGTAACGCTGGCGTTGGTGCTGATGGCGTCGGCCTGGCGCATCCACCTGGACCTTTCCCGGCGCCAACGCGCCCAGCGCGAAATCGCAGAAAGTCGTCAGCGCCTGCGCATGGCGCTGTGGGGCAGCCGCGACGAATTCTGGGAAGCTCACAACGAGACCAATCTGCTGGTACGCGCCAACCGGATGGACCGCAGCGACGATGCCGACGATGAGGCGCGCATGAGCCTGGATCAATTCTGGGCCAGCATTCATCCGGACGACGTCGATCAACTGAGACGCGACTATCTGGCCCATGTCAAAGGCCAGACCGAATATTTCGAGGCCGAGTTCCGCGGTCGTGGCGGTGAAAATCAAAAGTGGCGCTGGATGCTCTCGCGCGGCCGCATCACTGAGCGCGACTGTGACGGCATGCCGATCCGGGTTTCGGGGACCACGCGTGACATCACGCGCTTGAAAAACGCCGAGGAACAACTGCTGCGGCTGAACGAGGAACTCGAAAGCCGGGTCAGCCAGCGCACGGAGCAATTACAGGAATCGAACCGCACACTACAGCGTACACTGACGGAATTGCAGCATGCCCAGCGCTATCTTGTGCAGAGCGAGAAGCTCGCGGCTCTGGGCGGGCTGGTGGCTGGCATCGCCCATGAGATCAACACCCCCCTGGGCATCGGGGTGACAGCCGCATCACACCTGGAAACCGAATCCAACCGGTTCAGGAAGCGCCTGAAGGCTGGCCAGGAGCTTGATGAGACGGTGCTGAACCGGTTCGCCGACCTGGCCAACCAGTCCAGCCGTCTGATCCTTCGCAATCTGAGAAGAGCCGACCAGTTGGTTAAGAGCTTCAAGCAGGTCGCCGTTGACCAATCAAGCGAACAACGTCGAACCTTTGATCTGGCCGTCTACATGGACGAAATCCTCACCTCATTGCATCCGGAAATCAAGCGCAGCCGGCACAAGGTCGCGCTTGAGATTGCCGATGGCCTGATGCTCGATTCCTACCCCGGCGCGTTGTACCAGGTGCTGGTCAACCTGATCATGAATTCAATCACCCATGCGTTTGAACCCGACCAAATCGGTGCGATCACCGTCAGCGCCAACGCAAGAGAGCACCACGTCATTCTGGACTACCGGGACGACGGTCGCGGCATGACGACAGAAGTTGCGGCCCAGATGTTCGACCCATTCTTTACCACCCGACGCGGCCATGGTGGCAGCGGCCTGGGTCTGCACATCGTCTATAACCTCGTCACCCAGGTCCTGGGCGGCAGCATCGAATGCAAGACCGCCCCGGGGCATGGCGCGTCATTCAGGATTCAGATCCCCAGCGTCGCGCCGGTGACCACTGCGCCGGAAACGAGCGTGACCTGACCAGCCTGATGAACGAACCTGATGAACCATAGTCACTAATCCGGCAAATGCTCACGCAGCATACGGACCCGGTCCCAACGCTCGAACAACAGGTCAACGAGGGCCGGATCAAACTTGATCCCGCGTTGTCGTTGGATAAAATCCCTGACCCGGTCTTCCGACCAGGATTCCTTGTAGCAGCGTCGACTGCCGAGCGCGTCACACACATCGCACAGGGCGACAATCCGGCCACTGAGCGAAATGTCCGTGCCCTTCAACCCCTGCGGATACCCGCTGCCATCCCAGTTCTCATGGTGGTCTCGCGCGATTTCGGCCGCCAGCCGAAACAAGGGGCGGCGTGATATCGACAGCATCTCGGCCCCAATGTCCACGTGCCGACGCATGGTTTCAGTCTCGCTCCCGGTATGGGGCCCTGGCTTGTTCAGAATCGCATCGGGGATCCCGATCTTGCCGATGTCATGCAATGGTGAGGCGCGACGGATCAATTCCACCCGCTGGGCGTCCAGACCGCTGGCCTCGGCCAGCATCGCGGCCATTTCACCGACCCGACGGACATGGTTGGCTGTTTCCAGCGAGCGCGTTTCGGCGACACCGGCCAACAGGCAGAGCATTTCCGATTGGCTTTCGGCCAACTCCTGGTTCAACAAAACATTCTCAAATGCAATCGAGACATTGGTACAGAACATCTCCAGCAACTGGCGGTCAAGTTCGCTCAGGTGACGGGTCTGACCGACGTAAATCAGCCGTTCGGTCTGGCTCGAATTACTGAAATTGAGCGCAAAATAGCTGTCCTCGATTACGCTGCGTCGCTGCTGGCAGGCCTGTTTCAACGTTATGAGCAAGTGATCCGGCAGGGTTTCACCGGCTGTTCTGTCGACCTGTTGGCGAAACGGCCCGGTCGCCGCCCTGACTACAAACTTCTCGGGAGTCGGGTCATTGTCGGGAACCCGGAAGTAAAGAACGCCGAGATCAATGCCAAGCAGGCCGATCAGTTGCGCCAACACAGCCCGACCGAATGCCTGGCCCGACTGATGGGCGAAAACCTCCGCGGAACAGGCAATCACACGCTCAAGGCCACACTTGCCGGTTTCCACCGCCATCACATCACGATAGGCACGCAGAGTGGCATAGAGGGTTGTGAAAAGACGCTCGGAGGTCAGCTCGGTCTTTTCCTTGTAGTCATTGATATCGTAGCCGGCCACAACCTCACGCTCGGGCGCCTGACCGGGCTGGCCGGTTCGCAGCACGATGCGAACGAAATGGTTGTTGAGTTCACGCCGAATGAAATGCACCAGTTCAAGCCCGGCCTGCTCCGATTCCATCACCACATCAAGCAGGATGACGGCCACATCGGCGTGGGAACGAAGCTCGGCGCGCGCCTGTTCAGCCGAGTGGGCATGAAGAAAATCAAGTTGGCGCCCTTCGAATTCGAAATCCGCCAGGACCATCTCGGTGACTTCGTGGACTTCCGGCTCATCGTCGACAATCAGCACCTTCCAGGCCGGCAACCTGGCTCCGGCAGTCTCCCGGCCGGCCCCCTTGGTGTCCGCAGTGACGAGCATAGCGTGCCTCCTGAAAAGTCAGCGAAGCCCGCCCCCTCTGCTCATCCAGTGTACCGCACAATATCGGGAAGGGAATACAAACAGCATCAACCCCTGGGGTAAGATGGCTGAACTTACGTCCACTTCACCAACAGGAGTCATTCGCCATGGGTATAGAAGTCGTAGGCATTTTCGGTCTGATCTGGCTGATCATCGTGATCTGGGCCATTATCAAGACAGCGCAGAGCGCGGCTGGCCCTGTTGCCAAACTGCTCTGGATACTGATCCTGCTGTTTTTCCCCCTGGTTGGCCTGATTTTTTGGCTTCTGCTGGGGCCCAAGGGCTAACCGATCGTAATTTGATGGGTTTCTGAACCGGCCTCTGATAGACAAAAGCTATCATTCGGATAGAAAATTTCCATTTCTAAAATAGTGAAGGTTGCGCTAGCTTTTTAAAGTCACCAAAAACAACAACAAGTAACAAGTTCACAGGAGAACAGTAAAAATGGAACTGAAGGGAAGCAATACCGAGAACAATCTCAAGGAAGCCTTCTCCGGCGAGTCTCAGGCCAATCGGCGTTACCTGTATTTCGCCCAGCGTGCCGATATCGAAGGCTACAACGACGTCGCCGCCGTATTTCGCTCCACCGCTGAAGGCGAGACCGGCCATGCTCACGGCCACCTGGAGTACCTGGAAGAGGTCGGTGATCCTGCCACGGGCGAACCGATTGGCGACACTCGCAAGAACCTCCACGCTGCCATCGTCGGTGAAACGCACGAATACACTGACATGTACCCTGGCATGGCCAAGACCGCGCGCGAGGAAGGTTTCGACGAAATCGCCGACTGGTTCGAGACCCTGGCCCGTGCCGAGCGGTCACACGCCAACCGGTTCCAGAAAGCGCTGGACGAGTTGTAGGAAAGGCTCAAGGTTCAAGGTTCAAGGTTTCGGGTTCAGGCGTCGCCTGAACCCTGAATTCCGCTGCCGACTCTTTGCATCAGACGCTTTGTTGCTCGTCCGAAGGAATCTGGATGTCCCAACCGACTGAATTTGCCCGCGAGGGCAGTCTCGACGCGCCTACCCGGCACCCGCTGGACTGGAAGAGCGAGGATTTCTGGAGCGAGGAATCGCTGAACCGGGAGCTTGAGCGCGTCTACGACATCTGCCACGGTTGTCGGCGCTGTGTCAGCCTGTGCGAGGCGTTTCCAACACTGTTTGATCTGGTCGATGAATCATCGACCATGGAAGTCGACGGCGTCGACAAGACCGATTACCGCAAGGTGGTCGATCAATGTTACCTGTGCGACCTGTGTTACCAGGCCAAGTGCCCGTACGTGCCGCCGCACGAATGGAATGTCGATTTCCCTCACCTGATGCTGCGCGCCAAGTCGATCTACTACAAACAAAAAAAACCGCCGCTCAAGCACCGTCTGCTGGCATCGACGACGGCGGTCGGAAAATTGGCGACCATTCCGGTCGTGGCCGAAACCGTCAATGCAGCCAACCG
Source organism: Wenzhouxiangella sp. (assembly GCA_041744195.1). Taxonomy (GTDB): domain Bacteria; phylum Pseudomonadota; class Gammaproteobacteria; order Xanthomonadales; family Wenzhouxiangellaceae; genus Wenzhouxiangella. Next base: position 14,867 of record JBGTLI010000030.1, read on the forward strand.
CTCGCCCACTTTGCGCAAGGCATTGGAAAAGACCCTTGGCGTGCATCGCCACGCCCATGCGCCCACGTACCACTCACGCACCTTCCGCAAGCGGATGAAAAAGCACAGCGCGCCGACTCTGGAAGCAATCGCAGCCGTCCCCACACGGGGCAAGGTGGCGCTGTTTGCGACCTGCTACTGCAATGCCAATGCGCCCGATATCGCCAGCGACCTGGTCCGCGTGCTCGAACACAACGGCATTCCCGTCGTACTGGCCGAAAAGGAAACCTGCTGCGGCATGCCCCGCTCCGAGCACGGCCCCCTCGATGCCGTCAACCGGGCCAAATATCAGAACATCCCGCAACTGGCCCGACTGGTCGACCAGGGCTATGACCTTATCGCCGCCATCCCCTCATGCGTGTTGATGTTCAAACAGGAACTGCCGCTGATGCACCCCAGTGACGAGGCAGTGCAGAAGGTCAAGGCACACTTCTACGACCCGTTCGAATATCTGATGCTGCGCCACAAGGCGGGGTTGCTGAACACAGATTTCCGACGTCCCCTGGGTCAGATCGCCTGGCACGTGGCCTGCCACCAGCGGGTCCAGAACATCGGCCCCAAGACCAGGGAGATTCTGGAACTGGCGCCGGATACCATCATCACCCCGATCGAGCGTTGTTCCGGCCACGACGGCACTTATGGGGTCAAGACCGAAACCTACGACCTTTCACGAAAAATTGCCCGCGGCACCATCAGCCGCATCAAGCGCCAGTCGTTCGATTACTTTGTATCCGACTGTCCGATGGCCGCCAGTCATCTGGCCTCGGAGCTGGACTTGAAGCATCCGCAGACCAATCCGATTACGCTGTTGAAGATTGCGTATGGGATCTAAAGGGGGAAAAGGTGAAAGGTGAAAGGTGAAAGGGGAACGGGGAAGGAATTGCCAGAGCCGATGATTTATCGGAGATTATTGGAGATTGTCATGAGCAGGAATTTGTCCCGGGGGGATTTGCTTTCCCTGGAAGAATATGCACAGCAGCGCGACCGGATCCGGTCCGAGGTCATGGCGCACAAGAAGATCCGCCAGGTGCCGATTGGTCCGAACCTGAC
>JBGTLI010000031.1:0-1691 GCA_041744195.1 Wenzhouxiangella sp.
CAACCGGGCGGCCGTCGTCGACGGCGACGCGCAGGATCGCGCGGACCGGCGCGCCGAAGTTGGCCAGCATGATGTCGGCGGCCTGGATGATGAACCAGGCGATTACGGCATACGCAATGCCGACCCGGAACACGTTGCGGCGCCTGAGTTCGGAAAACAGGCTCATGGCTGCCTCCAGGGCAAGTAGCGAACGCCGTCGAGCCCCTCGAAATCGCTGTCCTGGGTCCAGACAATCGCCGCGGCCTGCTTTGCCGTGGCATAAATGATGCTGTCGGCCAGCGGCAACTTGTGGCACAGGCCCAGCGAGGCTGCGCGCACTGCCAGCGCGGCATCAAGGGCAATGACCCGCCCCTGCTGCATCACGGCGACATATTGCAGCGCGGTGGCTTCGTCGCGCTGGTGACTGATGTGCTTGAACACCTCCAGCAATGTGATCGAAGGCACAACCAGGGCCGCGGTGTCTTCGATCGCATCGGCGAAATGCCCGGCGTTCGGGCCTTCGGCAAAGTACTCCAGCCAGGCCGAGGAGTCGACGACGTTCATGTGCCCTGGCCCGGACTAGACACGATCGTCATCGCGCGGAACACGCGTGTCCAGTCCCGGCAATGATCCGCGCAGGGATTGGGCACTGCGCAGCGGGATCAACTCGATGCGGTCCTCGAACTGCACGACCTGCAGCCGAGTGCCGGGCTTGAGATCCATCGCCTCGCGGACGTTGCGCGGAATCACGACCTGATACTTGGGAGAAATCTTGATGGTGTCCATCGGTACCGTTCCTTTGCCGGATCGATCAGGTTTTCATTTTACGATTACAGTATCGATCTGCGCAACCTGAAAATCCCGGGTTTCCAAGGCATGCGCACGGTGATCCATGCTTCGCCCCTCGTTCGGTTTTGCTTGGTCGCGCCATTCAGCGTCGGCAGCGAGGCGAAACACGTTGCGGCGCGGCTGAGCGACGCCGAATTGCCGTCGGTCTTGATATAGTGGCGCTCACGAGAGCGAGGACAGGAGGGATCTCGTGGTCACGGCCTGGTACACCGCTGCTCGGCTTTTCTCAGACACGGGAAACGGTAACAAATGAGAGACTACATCTGGGCCAAGAGCGGAGCCCGCTCGGTCGATGAGGGCGTGATGCGCTTTCTGGCCGGCGACGACGTGATTCTTGATCGGGTGCTGCTGCCATTCGATATCCGTGCCAGCCAGGCTCATGCCAGAGGGCTCGCTCGTATTGGAATCCTCACTGGCGACCAGGCCGAAGCCATGGCGACCAGTATGGACGAGCTGCTAACCGCATTCCGGAACGGCCAGTTCGTGCTCGATGCCCGTTTCGAAGACGGGCATTCGGCCATCGAATCCTGGTTGACCGAGCATCTTGGCGAAATCGGTGGCCGGATTCATGCTGGCCGCAGCCGGAATGATCAGGTGGCCGTCGCGTTGCGTTTATATATGAAAGACCGCCTGACCCGGCTGCAGGATCTGGCTGGGTCAATCGCCCGCGTCTGCCTGGATCGTGCCGAACGCGAGGCCGGCGTGCCGATGCCGGGACACACCCACCTTCAACAGGCCATGCCCTCCTCGCTCGGCCTGTGGTGGGCCGGTCATGCCGAAGCTTTTATCGACAACGCCGAGTTGGCGGCACAGACCCGGTCGTGGCTGGATGCCTGCCCGCTGGGGACCGCCTCGGGTTTCGG
>JBGTLI010000032.1:0-6129 GCA_041744195.1 Wenzhouxiangella sp.
TTCGGCGTCGCCAAACACGTGCGGATGACGACGTTCAAGCTTGTCTGCGACCGCATCCACGATGTCATCAAAGCTGAACGCGCCCTGCTCTTCAGCCATGCGGGCGTGAAACACCACCTGAAACAGCAAGTCACCCAGTTCATCCTTCAGGTCGCCCATGTCCCCACGCTCGATGGCATCGGCCACTTCATGGGCTTCTTCAATGGTATAGGGCGCAATTGAACGAAAATTCTGCGCCAGATCCCAGGGACAGCCGTCTTGCGGATCACGCAACGCGGCCATGATGTCAATCAGGCGCTGGATTGCCGAAGTCTCCATCAGCGTGGCGGCAAGCTGATGCGAAGGGCCGCACCGCCGAGGTCTGAACGATGAAGCTCCAGCCGGCCACCATAGGCCTCGACCAATTGCTGCGAGATGGCCAGACCGAGACCCTGACCCTCGCGTCGCTCGTCATCCCGCACGCCGCGCTGGAGCAAGTCGCCGAATCGCTCCGACGGGATGCCGGTCCCATTGTCGGCGATGGTGATCAGCACGCCGGGCTCGCGATTGCCCGGCTCACCGTATTCGACAAAAACATGCATTTTTCCGTTGCCGTACTTGGCCGCATTATCCATCAGGTTCCCACACAGTTCCATCAGGTCGCGCGCATCGACTCGCACGCTGACCCTCTCCTCGCCGCTGATAGATACATCAAGGTTGCGATCAGCGTACAGGCGCATCAGCGAGTCGGCCAGGCGGCGAACGAGCGGGATGACGGCGATCGGCTGGTTCAGCGTGCGCCGGGTGGAACGGGCGGCGCGTTCCAGTTGGCGCCGGATCAAATGATCCATATCGTCCAGCGCCTCACCCATTTCATTGGTAGTCGGTGGCTGATCTGCGTCCAGGCGGGCGCGAATGACGGCCACGGGCGTTTTCAGGGCATGGGCTAGGTCGGCCAGCGCCTGCCGATAGTGCCGGGCGTTGTCACGCTCGGTCGCCAGCAAGGCATTGAGATTGACGGTCAGTGGCTGCAGCTCGCGTGGGTAGCTGCCACTGAGCGCATCGCGCCGTCCGGCTTCGATTTCCGCCACATCGAACGCGACTTTCCGCAGCGGCTTGAGCAACATTGCCATGATCGCAACCTGGGCCAGGATGACCAGCATTGCCGCGAGGCCAAGCCAGCGCCAAAGGTCTTTTCGAAATCCGGCGATCGTCGCCTGAAAGCGACCTGGATCCTCGGCGGCCCAGATCGTCAGGTCGACGATTTCACCATTGGGCTGTTCCCAACCCAGGCCAATGGCATAGACATACCAGGTGCCGTCAATTTTCGGGCCGCGAAACAGGGTGCTGCCACGTTCGACAAGGCGGGCGCGAGGAGGCCGGAAGACGCCAACCAGCGACAGCGAGGTCCACTCTCCGGTTGGCGTCATGGCGCCAGCGTGAAGCCCGGAACCTGGCTGAACCAGGCGGGGCTCGGCCAGCGTCTCGGCCACTACAGGTGCGCCGTTTTCGTCCAGATCAATGGTGGAAAGAATAAGAAACACGACCGATTCCAACCGTTCCTTCAGGGCGTTCTCGGCCGCACCGGTGAACCCGCGGTCGACTGCCAGGGCGATCAAGCTCAGGGCCAGCACCAACGCAATCCCTGCTCCGAGCAACAACCGAAGAAGCAGAGACGGCGCTGCTGGACGTTTGACCGCTGGCACCGCCGCGATCAGGCCGGTTGAGAACGGAAACGGTAGCCGCGACCGCGCAGGGTTTCGATGGGTTGCCAACTGCCTTCCGGGTCCAGCTTTCTGCGCAAGCGGCCAATGATAACTTCAATGACGTTGCTGTCCGGGTCAGCGTCCTCGTCGTACAGGTGCTCATTGAGCTCCATCTTGGAGACGACCTGATCAGGGTGAAGCGCGAAATATTCCAGCACACGGTACTCGAAGCTGGTCAGCTCAAGCGTTTGCCCATCGAGCAGAACGATTTGACTGGACAGGTTGACGGTGAGCGGCCCGAAACTGACTTCGGGCGCTGCATGTCCGGCCGAGCGGCGCAACAGCGCATGCACTCGCGCCATCAGTTCTTCGAGTCGAAACGGCTTGGTGACATAATCATCGGCACCCATTTCGAGCGCCTGGACCTTGTCCTGCCAGTCTGACCGCGCCGTCAGAATCAGGATCGGAAATTTGCGCTCACGCTTGCGAACCGCGCGCACAATGTCCATGCCGCTTTGCCCGGGAAGGCCCAGATCGACAATCGCCAAATCAATCGGATACTCGGTGGCGTAGAACAGGCCATCCGTTCCGTCGGCGCACAGATCAACCGCGAACCCTTCCTTCTTCAGCGCCCGACCGAGCAATTCCCGCAGTTCGGTTTCATCTTCAACCACCAGTACACGCACAACCTACCTCCCTGCCGAAACACGAACCGTTCGAACCACACCATCGTCGGTAAGAATTCGGATCACATGCACTCGCCTTCCATCCCGTTCAATGGTATGAGCCGAGACCACCTTGGCATTGTACTGACGAGCGACCTGCTCCGCTGCCTGTTCCAGGGTCAACGCCCACGCTGAAACCACCATCATGGCAGACAGGGCAATCGCGATCAGCAGTTTGCGCAGTAACATCAGCACGTCCGGGCGGCTCCGTTGGTTGTTCTGATCCTTATTGTACGGCGCAGGGCTTAACGAGGTCTGAACCTTCCCGTCGATCAGAGGCCGTCAATAGATCTCGGCAACACAACAGCGCAAGCTTCCGCCAGCCTTCTCGATCTCGTCAAGCTCGATGCCATGGACCTCGAAGCCCCAGCTTTTCAATGTTTCCACCTTTTCCGGAGCCAGGGCGTTAACGGCGGTCTGGCTCATGAACAGATCCTTGAAGTTGAGCGCGATGCAATTGCCGGCAAACGCTTCTTTTTCTTCGGTGGTGATTTCGAGCACATGGCCCGGGTAAGCGTAAGCGATGGCCCGGGGTACCTCGGGGTCAACAAAAGCATCAGGGCAGATGATCAGCGCCCGTGAGGCCAGAACCGCCATCACTACATTGGTGTGGTACTCGCTGGGCTTGAGGTCAAACTGAAATGTCAGGGCCAGGTCGAATGCCTCGTGCATGGCCTGGCAACCGGCTTCGTCGACCCGCTGGCTCATGCCGCAGTAACCAATCCGGTGCGAGCGGTCGACAACCAGCGCGCCGGTCAGCTCGGCCACCAGGTCGCGATCGGAAAGATCGACTTCCTCGTAGTTGAGCAGATCACGAAAGAACTGGCGGATATCGGCCCGCCCGGCCTCCAGCCGACGTTCAGGATGAAGCATGGCGCCAATCATGCAGCGCCCGGGTATGGTGGCAAAGACGTTATTCGGAAACAGGTCGTCCGGGGTGCTGTGATGGCCCGGAAAACGCACCAGCGGAATCCCACAGGCGGTAATGCGCTCGCTCAGGCGCCGATGCTGGTCGAGCGCCCGCGCCGGGTCAACCTTGACACTCAGGTCCATGTAAATATTGTCGCGAGCCGATTGTTCGCTTAGGCGGAAATCGGTCGGCTCGACCAGAAATACCGCCCGCGGCACGGGAGGACTGTCATTGTTGAGCCAGCCAGCATCAATCTGGGCGCGAAATTCAGCGGGGGTCCGAACGATCAAGCGGGTAAGCTCCAAGGGCAAAAAAGTGGCTGTATCTTACTCTGAGACGGCTATGGGAAGTAAGCCGCCAGCGACGACTCAGCCCACCTTATTCATCACCCTGCCTACTTCGACACCACCAGGCCCCGCGTCTGGGGCGTCTCGCTACGGAAGGGTGGTGAATAAGGCGGGCTCAACTTCGCAGAATTCCGGCTCCGGGCAGGCTTGAAGCAGAAGCTCTGCTCCAGCCCCGTCGAGATGCATGTTCTGGCTGAGCACCTGGCGCCAGCTGCGCGCGCCTGGCTGACCGTGAAACAGGCCAAGCATGTGGCGCGCAACTTGCTGCAGCCGACCACCTCCGGCAATGTGTTTTTCAGCGTAGCCGGCCATGAGCTTGACCACCTCGCGACGCGTCGTCGGGACCGGGTGGCCCAGTCTGGCGCCAATTTCGGCCAGTATCCAGGGCTTCTGATAGGCGGCACGACCGAGCATGACGCCATCGACGCCGGCCAGATGGTCAAGCGCTGACTGAACATCTACAACGCCGCCGTTCAATACGACATCCAGATCAGAAAAAGTTGCCCGCAGCCGATAGACCCGATCATAGGCCAACGGCGGCACTTCCCGATTCTGCTTGGGACTCAACCCTGACAACCAGGCCTTGCGGGCATGGATAATGACGGTCCCGATGCCGCTTTCTGCGACGATTCCGATGAAGTCGAACAGGAATTGCTCGCTGTCATGCTCATCGACACCGATGCGCGTCTTCAGCGTGACCGGCACGCGGACCGCTGCCTTCATCGCCGCCAGGCAGTCACGCACCAGGTCGGGCTCTTTCATCAGGCAGGCGCCAAAACGTCCTTTCTGCACCCGGTCCGAGGGGCAACCCACGTTGAGGTTGATTTCATCATATCCGAATGATTCGCCGATCATAGCGGCCCTGGCCAACTCCTCCGGGTCGCTGCCTCCGAGCTGCAAGGCCACAGGATGTTCCGCCGGATCGAAGCCGAGCAAATGATCGCGGTCGCCGTGAATGACCGCGCCGGTTGTCACCATTTCGGTATAAAGCAGCGCGCACGGGCTAAGCAGGCGATGGAAGTAACGACAGTGGCGGTCGGTCCAGTCCATCATCGGGGCCACGGCGAGGGGATAGGGATGCATCGTTCTATTTTACCTGTCAGCGACCACCACCAATGCCCCCGAAACCCGACCCCTTTTATGTGATGCACCTCACATAAATTGGTCATTACGTGACGCAATTTGTCACCCCACCGCAATTCACCCTGAATCAGCACCCTAATTTGGGTAATGGCATGAGATTTGCATCGCACTTTCGCGTCAATAATCGATAGCCAAACACAATAAGCGGGGGTCATCCATGAAAATCATAACTTTTGTCATTTGCTCGATGCTGGGGGCTTTCTTCAGCCTGATGCCCGCCAATTCATCGGCCCAGTCGCTGGTCGAGGCTGGCGAGGTAAACAACGAAGAAAGTCTTGCCGGTATTCGACTGCGCAATTTTGTCGGCTCAACAAATTCCGCCTATCTTGGCGTCCCGGACTTTACCGACGCTGCCATGTCAGACATTCAATGGGCAACCATGAACGAACTTCACTGGAGCCTGGATCCTGGGCTGGATCGGCTCTGGTTGCACATTGAGAACAGTAACGGACAGTGGACCCTTTTGTATGAGAACTGGAGCACACACGTCGCGGACCTGACCACCGGGACCTATCACCCATCGGATCTTAACCTCATGGTCATCAACGTCTGGAATCGTGACAATGAACCGACGGCCGTGATCAGCCTGTCGGATATCACGCTGAATGATGTGGCGCTCGGCGGATTCAGCGCGGTATATGGCCAGACGCCCCCTCGCGAAAGCCGTGCGATCATCGGAAGCTGCCTCGGAACCGACACAGGCTTTGAACTGACCGCCACGCTGGAACTGCACAACCTCACCCAGATCCAGGACAACCTGGACCGTGTGGATCTGTCCGCTGGCGTCGATCCGTCCATGGGCCTGAGCTGTGCCCAGCCATCGAACACCATTATTCAGGCCGATCCGCCGTCGGCCACACTGTTCCGCGGCCAGGATCTGATCATATCGGTCACGCTGACCAACGAGGGCGTCGGCGCCGCCAGGAATATCGTGGTCGAACTAAACGAGCCGCCCGGCCTGACCATGACCGATGCACTGGCAGCTTGTGGTTCCGAAGAGCCCGGCATCACGGCTTGTCCACTGGGCGATATCGCACCTGACGATAGCCTGGTTTTCGAATTCACTGTCCGGGCCGACGACCTGGCCGAATTCGGCAGCCAGCAGTTTGAGGTGAGCTACAGTACCGACAGCGTTGATCTCAATCCGGCCAAGACCGCCATCGTCAATGTCACGATTGCCAATGACGTTGACGCCATATTCAGAGATCGGTTTCAACCGGCGGATTGAACCGGCGGGCTGCGGTTGATTCGAGCCGCAGCCCGCTATCGCTTTTCGATCCCGCCCTCGGTGGCCACCAGTACCACGTCGGCGCCGCGGA
>JBGTLI010000033.1:0-2515 GCA_041744195.1 Wenzhouxiangella sp.
GCCAGAGCCGCCGGCATTTCTTCCTTCTCGCTGCAAACTTCCCGGGTGGCCAATTGGGACAACCAGAGTCCTTCCGGCCGATCTCGCCACATCTCAAGAAGCTTAGCCGTGGAAAGGTGGGGCCTGCCACGGCAAAAGTCAATCATTTCCTTCAGAAAGCCAAGCCCTTTCAGCTGGCCGGCCACATCCAGTACAAAGACAGCGCGATCAGCGGCCAGTTCAGGGCATTGAATCATCAGCGCCACCGCATATTGTACCGGGGTTAGCGACCGATCGTTGACCGGTGCCCTGTTTCCCGGTTTGCGGGAAGGCCCGCGGGCAATCAGCATCGAATCGGTTCCGGTGATCTGGCGCAGTTTCTGGGTGATCGAATCACGAAACGAATCCGAAGGAACCTGCTTGATCAGGGGCTCGGCCAGCGACCAGAGACGGGCCCGGCCATCCAGGCTGCTCAAGTCGACTTTGCGGCTCAGCGCCTCGATCAGGAAGCCCGACAGCGTCTTGGCCTCTTCGATCGCCTGCTGCAGCTCGGCCGCGCCGCGCTCCCTGACCAGAGTGTCCGGGTCTTCTCCCTCCGGCAGGAACAAAAAACGCAACTCGCGATTGTCTTTCATCATCGGCAGCGCCGCCTCCAGTCCACGCCAGGCAGCCTGGCGACCCGCCCGGTCGCCATCGAAGCAGAACACCACCAGCGGCGTGGCCTTGAACAGGGCATCGAGGTGATCGGAGGTGACCGCCGTGCCCAGAGTCGCTACCGCGTCTGAGAACCCGTATTGGAACAGGGCCGCGGCATCCATATAACCCTCCACGACCAGGATCCGCTCCGGCAGACCCCCGCGCCGCACCTGGAACAGCCGATACAATTCGCGGCCCTTGTGAAAAACGGGGGTTTCCGGGGAGTTCATATACTTCGGCATGCCGTCGCCGATCACCCGACCGCCGAAGGCAATCACCCGACCACGGCGGTCGTGAATTGGAAACATCACCCGGCCCCGGAACTTGTCGCTGGCGCGACCTTCTTTCAGGGTCACCAGGCCGGCCTCGGCCAGTTCGGGTTCGGAAAAGCCCTTGCCGGTCAGATAGTCAGTCAGCCCTTGCCAGGTATCCGGAGCATAGCCGATGCCGAATTCCTCGACTGTCGTCTTGTCGAAACCGCGGCCTTTCAGATAGTCTCGCGCCGGGCCGCTTGCCCCCAACTGACGCCGAAACCAGCCCTGGGCCGCCTCAAGGGCTTCATATAAACGATCATGGCGCTTGATTGGCGCAGCGGTCGCGTCACGCGGCACCTCAAGCCCAGCCCGATGAGCCAGTTCCTCAATGGCTGCGGGAAACTCCAGGCCGTCGTAGGCCATGACGAAACCAACCGCCGTGCCATGGGCGCCACAGCCGAAGCAATGGTAGAACTGCTTGTCGGCGCTAACGGTGAACGAGGGGGTTTTTTCGTCGTGGAACGGGCACAGCGCTTTATGCTCACCACGCCCGGCCGACCTCAGCTCAATGCGCGAGCCAACGACTTCGACAATATCGACACGCTCAAGCAGAGATTCGATAAAGTCTTCAGGGATGCGACCGGACAACGGTCAGTGTCCTCGCCGATTGACCGACGATCAGCCCGGCGACTTGCCGGACAAGCGGGCACGAACCCGGCCGGACACATGGCGCATTTCGGCCCGCCCCTGGGCGCGATCCTTGACCAGCGCCATGACCTGGCCCATGCCACTGATATCCGTGGCGCCGGCCTCGGCAATCGCCTGGTCAATGACCTGATCCAGTTCAGCCTCGCTGAACGGTTCGGGCAGGTAGGACTGGAGGATCACGATCTCGGCTTCTTCCGCCTCGGCCAGCTCGGGCCGATGACCGGCTCTATACTGTTCGGCGGATTCGCGACGCTGCTTGATCATCTTTTCGATGATGGCCAGGGCGCCGGCCTCGTCGACCGGCTGGCGCTCGTCAACCTCGCGCTGCTTGAACGCCGCTGTCACCATGCGCAGGGTTTTCAGGCGCAGCTTGTCGCCGGCCCGCATGGCCTGTTTGACGTCTTCGGTGATACGATCCTTGAGAGACATGATTCAACGGGGGCAGTAAGGCCCGCGCCGATGCCAGGATTTAGTACAATCTGCGACGGTTGACCCGCTCCCGCGAGATCTTGCGCAAATGGCGCTTGACTGCGGCCGCTTTCTTGCGCTTGCGCTCCTGGGTGGGCTTTTCGTAGAACTCGCGACGGCGACTCTCGGCGACCACACCGGCTTTTTCGCAGGAGCGCTTGAAGCGACGCAATGCGTATTCAAACGGCTCGTTTTCCTTGACCTTGACGCTGGGCATTAACTAAAAATCCATCGATAATTGGAAAGTCGGCCATTATAAACCCTAAACTGCGAGCCATGCAAAGCATTCTCGGGATCGAAACTTCATGCGATGAAACTGGCGTGGCGGTCTACCGTCCGGACGCCGGCATCGTCGCTGAACTGGTCTACACCCAGGCCGACCACGCCGCGTACGGCGGGGTGGTGCCTGA